>DASVPW010000135.1:0-13123 GCA_036389455.1 Beijerinckiaceae bacterium | reverse complement strand
AAATCCTCATCCATGCGCTCGACGGAGGGGTGTCGACGTCTCAGATGTTCTGAACTGGGACATCTCTCCGCACGACCCTGCCTCCTAACAGATCCTCTCCCACTTAGGCCGCCGCGGGAATTCGCGCATCACCCAACACCTGGTAGACATCCGACCAAGTGGGTGTAGTAGAGTAAAGGCCCTGTTCTCTAGCAACTTGCTTGACTAAATCATCCAACTCGCAGGAAATCGTCAGCAGCCCCTCCCGCTTGCCTTCACTGTCGAGAACCGGACGGATACCATCCGGCGTCATCAGCTTACCCGATTCAATCTTGTTGCTATAGCACCAGTCTAAGAAGCGCTGAGCCTCCCTGAGGATGTATAGCTCGTTAATATATCCAGCCTTCAACACTGTTTCGTCGGCATGATACATCAGCGCAGCAATGTCGAAACTCGGTAGTTTCTCGGCTGAGGAAGTGTTGTCGGCGTCATTCTTGACGTTCTTGACAAGACGGATCGCCTTCTTCAGGCCGCCAAAGTATGAGCTATCGCGATCATGGACGCGCTTGATGTGCGTGAAGGGAAGATTGTCGATCGTCTCAGGCACCTTCTTGTTCAAGATCGTGACACCCCGATCATGCTCCGCTCCTGATGACTGATACTCGATCGTGTCGTGCCAGTGAGAGGGCACTACATCGACTGGCCGTTCGAATGAGCCGCCCGAAAGCGCGATGCACTTGCCGCCACTACAATCGACGTTGGCACCCCAGTATCGTCGCTTGAGCAGATCCTCCGCCTCCTTGCGCAGAGCCTGAAGCACGCCGAGGCTGGTCCGGTCACCGGCCGGCGAGTACAGGCCCGACTGACCGCGCGCCCCATAACGGGCGTAGGTCAGAAATGAGGTTTCGAGAACGAGCAAGTCGACGTCACTCACGCCTCGGATATGCACGTCGAGCGGCACCGACCCCTGCAGCCGCGCCTCCACCGGCATTGGCAGGCCATCTTGGAGCTGCTTGGCTACACGGTTGGCCTCATCAATGCTCTTTTGCGTGTAGCTCTGATCGACCGCCTGCATCGCTCCGAGCGCGTAACGCGTGTAGGGCTGGGCAGTGGCGCGTCGTTGCCAGGGTTCCTGCGTAACACTCCTAGCGAGGATTTCGGCGGCCGCCGTCTCATTCAGACGGCCTACGCGGTCCAGACCTTTGCGGCGCGCAGTGAGATTGGTCAGCCGATTATTGATATCGCGGGGCATTAGCGAGCCTCCTTCGTGAGTTCCATTGTCCCAAAGGTGAACCGGCCTAGGCCGTTGAAGTACTCGCCACTTCCTGTCTTCCGATCAGGCGTGAACAGGATGTCGGCAGAACCTCGGTGAGGTTGAAGCTCTGGCTCGCCAATCTTGGGCTCATTGCGGTAGGTATAGAATAGCCGCCACCCCACCCCGCTCTCGCAGAGGATAGCGGCCGTGATGCTGACCGAAGCTGATTGCGATGTCGCCAGACGAACTCGCAGCTTGTCCCACTTCTGAATTACGGTCAGCGTGCCCTCCCAGGTGAAGCCAAGCGACTTGTCGGCCTTGAGCGACTGCCCCTTGACCTTCCAGTTGCCGCTCAGGTCGGGCACCCCGAGAGCACGGCCGATAGGCGGCCATCGCCAAGCATAGTTGTCGAGCAGCCAGTAAAGGCAGGTCCAGGAAACGCCGGCGCTAACAGCAGAAGCGATCCAGCCCGTCCACTCACGCGGTAGCCCACGACCTTCGAGCCAAGCACTCAGGCCCGAAGAGATCAGCACCGCGACCGCCGATACGGCCGCCGATACCAAGGCAAGGTAGCGGCCAACCTTCGCTCTGTTGACCCCTCCAAGGAGGGCATATTCGTGTTCCAACGCCATGCCCTCACCTTGCGCGCTGGCGAATGTAAGCGGGGAGAGTTAGTAAGCCAGGAGATGGTGCCCGACGAATCCTGCCGCAAGATGTTCTTGATAGGTTCTTGTTGATATCTGATCAGGGCGCCCAGCCACCCACGTAAGCCATGGCGGCTGTGCTCTGCGGCGCGCCGGCTTCAGACGTCAGTCACAACACCGTCTTGGAAACGATAGACTCGGCCGTGACTGACGAGATAGGCAGCGTCCACACGCTCCACGTAGGACATCGCAAGACAGCTGTGGAAGGCGGAGCCACGGTTCACGACCGCAATGCCGGGATGGGCCCGCGGGAAAAGTCGATAGGACCAACCGGTGATCCTGTATGCAGACGAGGGATCGAGCCGTCCCACCATGATCGCCCCATCATGGACCGACGGGTTCTCCCCCATCACTGCTTCAAGGGTATCCAAAAGACTCTCAAGCAATAGGCCTATGACCGGCTCGGGGTCGCGAGGCATCGGCGCGCAGGCGCGCGGAAGCTGTTCACCCGTATATAGACAGGCGACAAAGGTCTCGGAGTTTGCGCGCGCGGTCGCGATTGTCTTGAAGATCTGATCCGGGTGTTTCATCCCTGAGACCTAACTGAGCCGTCGCTCGTTCCGAGGCCGAAACCTTGCTCCACCTCGTTCCTATCCGCCTGCTGCTTACCGCCCAAGCCTTTGTGGCGATGTCCGCCTATGCGCTCGCGTTTCAGGCCGGGCTAATATCGAATGCCAACTGGATGGAGGTCGCGTCGGGTGTTCTTAAGATCGCTACGCCAGCGGCCTTGGCGTCGATGGTTGTGGCTCTAGCCGCTTGGCGATGGTCACCCACCTTCATGCAGACTATGTTATTCCCTTACCTAGGAGGCGAATGGTCGGGCGAGATCGAGTTCTCCGAGCAGGGCCAACTCATCTGTCGCCCCGCCCGCCTGGACGTGTCGCATACCCTCACGTCCATCCGCTTCGTTCTCCGCACGACGGAATCCACGTCGGCTACTTTAATGGTGCACGCCAGGAAAATTCCTGACGTACGTGATATCGTCAAGCTGGTCTACATCTACGAAGTCGAGCGCCACGAGGGCCACGCTGGCGCGGGCGACCGTTACCGCGGCTGCGCATTCATTGATGTGCAGCTGGGCGAGCGGCTGACGATGAGCGGCAGCTATATGGCGAGTTCTAACCGTTCTGGGGCCATTCGCATGACCCTAATGGCGCGAACAGCATGGTGGAAGCTCTGGCGCTGACTTACACATGTCTGCCCGAGCAGACTCTCTGAAGGTTGTAGGAGGCCTGCGAATCGGGCTCGGCGCGGTACTTGGATCACGCAAACGTCGCAAGCTGCGGCGCGATCCGCGCCAGGATCTCAGTCGATTCCTCGAAGAACGCGAGCTTCTCCTCGACCATGGCGCGGGTCGCGCAGGCGGCGAGGAGCACGCGGGCCGTGAGGGGGAGGCGGCGGGGGCGGGGGATGGTGCGGGAGGCGTCGCGCACGAGGTCGGGGAGCGAGGCGTTCTCGGCGAGGACGCGGCCGGCGCCGTCCTCGAGGACGTAAGCCGCGCCGATCCGCGTCACGCAGGCGACGCAGGCCTCGTCGGGCGGGGGCCTGAGCACATAGACCTGCGGGTCGCCGCGCTCGGTCACGCCCGTCTCCCAGCTCGCGGCCCCGGCCCGGCGTCCGAGGAGCCGCACGAGGCGGTCGAGCCACACGAGCTCGTCGAGGCGCCAGCCCTCGGGCGACACGCGGCGGGGGACGAAGGGGACGACGGTCATTTTTCCTCTCCGAACAGGAGCCGGTGCAGGTCGGGGTCGTAACAGGAGAGGAGGTGGCGGGCGAAGTCGGCCGGCGCAACCCCGAGCGCGTTCGCCCAGGCCTCCATGCTCTCGGAGGGGACGCGGCCGAAGCCGTTCTCCACCTGCGAGACGAAGGTGTAGTACTTGAAGCCGAGCTTCTGGGCGAGGTCCATCTGCGACAGCCCGGCCGCCTGGCGCTTTTCCTTCAGCCAAGCGCCCGCCTTCCGGCGCAGCTCCTTCGCGGCCGGCGCCGCCTTGCCGAAATGGATCGAAGCCGCCGCCATCTGAGAACCCCCTGACCTCCCGCGCGGCAGGCGACGCCTGCCGGCATGAACCATACGAAGCCGCCGCGCTCGGCCTGAAGCTGCTTTAGGCCTGAGCGTCGCTTCGGACCCCCGCCGCCTCGAACTCCGTGCGCCCGGCGGGGAGACCCGCCTGCAAGCGGAATCCGAGCCGCCACCTTCCGGAACCCTCTTGCGGCCGGCACGTTTCAGAACTACTAAACGTGTAGTTTAGAAACGACTGGAGTCGAGTTTAGACGGAACGCTTCGGACGGGCAACATCGTCGGCCGGCGTTCGACGTCGTCGGCAACGTCGCACGACGTCGTCGGGGTTTTTCCCCGTCATGATCGGGGCGACGAAGCGTGTTGCCGGGTGTCCGGGGCGCCCGCGGCGGCTCCCGACCTGGAGGGTGGCATGGCCGTCCCGCGCCCGATCGACCGCCGCATCCGCGCCAGGACCCGGCCCAAGATTTGGCCCAGGAGCTGGCGGCCGGGCGCCGAGGACGCCCCCGTGGTCGCGGCCCTCGTGGCGGCCGCGGGGGCGGCGGCCCTCGCCTGGACGGTGCCCCGCGGCCTCGTGCTCCCCGGGCTCAGCCTCCTCCTCGTCGCCCTCGCCTTCGGCCTCGCGGCCGTTGCCCGCACGGGCCCGGACGGGCGAGCGCCGGCCGCGCGCCTCGTCGCGGCGGCCCTCGCCTTCATCGGCTTCGGGGCGGCTTTTCTGACCGACCCCGAGGTCGTCCTGCCCCTCCTGGAGGCCCCGCGGCGGACCCCGTGAGGGCCGCCTAAACCCTTGAGACGTGAGCGTTTTCCATGGACCTCTCGCAGCAGCTCGTCGCCCTCGCCCAGATCGTGATGATCGACCTCGTGCTCGCCGGCGACAACGCCGTCGTCGTCGGCATGGCGGCCTCCCGGGTCGCGCCCGAGATGCGGGCCAAGGTCATCCTGTGGGGCGTCGGCGGCGCGGTCGCCCTGCGGGTCCTCTTCGCCGCCATGGCGATGCAGCTCCTCGCGATCGTCGGCCTGATGCTCGCCGGCGGCATCCTCCTGCTCTGGGTGTGCTGGAAGATGTACCGGGAGCTCATCGAGAGCCGCCAGCACGCGCTCGCCGTCGCGGGCGCGCCGGCCGGATCGATCGAGGAGGCGCGCGAGCCGATGAGCTTCGGCTCCGCCCTCCTCGCCATCATCGTCGCCGACGTCTCCATGTCCCTCGACAACGTCCTCGCCGTCGCGGGCGCCGCCAAGGGCGACTTCTGGATCCTGGTGGTCGGGCTCACCGTCGCGATCGCCTTCATGGGGCTCGCCTCGAACTACATCGCGAAGCTCTTGGCGCGCCATCACTGGATCGCCTGGATCGGGCTCCTGATCGTGCTCTACGTCGCCCTCGAGATGGTCTGGACCGGCTCGCACCAGATCGGCTGCCGCTTCGTGCCGCAGGGCGTGTGCAGCGCCGGCCCGCTCGCGACCTTCGCGGCGCTCTTGTGAGCGCGGCGCTCTTGTGAGGGGAACGCCGGCGCTCAGTGGCGCTGGCGCACGAGGACCACGGTCGAGATCGCGAGCCACAGGCCGCCGGCGCTGCGCCAGGCGGTGCGCGCGTCGGCGACCCGGACGCCGGTCTCGGGGTCGTCCACGTCGGCCGCCTCGCCGTCGCGGAAGCGCACGGAGAAGCCCGACGGGGCGCGCTTGAGGCCGACCCCGAGGGACTTGAGGTAGCATTCCTTCAGCGACACCAGGCGGGCGAAGGCCATGGCCTGGGGCCGGCCCTTGAGGTCCTCGAGCATCGCGGCCTCGGCCCGGTGGAGCGCCTTCCAGGGGATCGCCGCGGCCTCGTTCACGACCTCGACGGCGACGCCGATCGGCGCCCGCGCGGCGCCGTGCGCCGAAAGCCCGCCCCGGGTCGAGGTCGAGAGATAGAGGCCGGACGACAGCGGCCGGCCGACGATCGGCGGCCGGTCGGAGGCATGCTCGATCTCGACGAGGGCCGGGTTGAGCGACAGCGCGCGCGCCACGAACCGGTGCAGCGCCGCCCGGCGCTCGCCGTCCGTGCCGGCCGGACGGATCATGGTCGTCGGCAGGACCCGGTCCCACCCGGGCAGCTCGTCGACGAACTGGACGGTCGCCCGCTCGACCCGGGATGGAGCGGGCTGGGGATTGGCGAGCACGGGTTCGCTCCTCGGACTCGGCCCGACCCTAGCCGGCTTTCCTTTCCCGGGGATTACCTCGAAGAAGGGTACTCCCCTCCTCTGCGCGGAGGGAAAAGCCCGCATTGACGAACCGCGCGCGAGCCGGCAATCGGCTGAGCGCCCGCCATGTCCTCCCCTCCGCTCACCTTCAAGGCCGCCGTCCACGGCGCGCGGCTCACCTTGCCGCTGCTCCCCGGCATCATGGTGTTCGCGACCGCCCTCGGCGCGGCGGCCGTCGGAAAGGGCATGACGTTCGCTCAAGTCGTCGCCATGAGCGCCTTCGTCTATGCGGGGGCGGCCCAGATGGTGTCGCTCGAGCTCTGGCGCGAGGCCTGGACGCCGTCGGCCGTCGCCGCCGTCGCGGCCGTCACCGCGGTCGTGAACGCCCGCATGATCCTCATGGGGGCGGCGATCCAGCCCTGGCTCGCGCCGGCTCCGGTTAGGCGCAACGCGCTCCAGCTCTTCTTCCTGACCGACGCGAGCTGGCTCCTCGGCACCCGCTACCACGCCGAGGGCGGGCGCGACCACGGCATGCTGTTCGGCGCCGGGATCGCGCTGTGGGTCGTGTGGGTCGCGACGACGGCGCTCGGCTACCTCGCCGGCGCCCTCGTCACCGATCCGCGCCGCTTCGGGCTCGACGTGCTGATGCCGGTCTTCTTCGCCGCCATGCTGGTCCCGCTGTGGAAGGGAGCGCGGCTCGCCCTGCCCTGGGGCGTCGCGGGCGTCGTCGCGCTCGCCGTGCAGGCGCTCGTGCCGGGCTATCTCTTCATCATCGCCGGCGCGCTCGCCGGGATGGCCGCCGGAGCCCTCGGCGATGACGATTGACGCGTTCCTCGCCGGCCCGGCCGGCCCTTACGCGGCGATCGCCGCCATGACGCTCGCGACCTACCTCTGCCGCGCCTCGGGCGTGGTGCTGATGAGCCGCGTGCGCCTCACCCCCCGGGTGCGGCGGGCGCTCGCGGCGCTGCCGGGATCGATCGTGGTCGCGACGGTCGCGCCGCTCGCCGCGCAGGCGGGCTTGCCCGCGATCGCCGGGGTCGCGGCGGCGCTCGCGACGATGATCGCGGTGCGCACCGAGCTCGCGGCGCTCGCCGCCGGGATGGCGACGGTGGCGGGCCTGCGGGCCCTGGGGCTTTGAGCCCTACTCCTTCAGCCGCTTCCGGATCCGGAACGACAGCCCGTCGCGCACGTCGCGGTAGGCGTCGAGGCGCTGCTCGCGCGAGCCCTGGACGATCGTGGGATCGGCGGTCGGCCAGTACTCGACCTCCGAGGCGAGGGTGCGGGTGAGCTCGAGGGCGGCGTGGTGGGCCTCCGGCGCGAGCGTCACGATGAGGTCGAAGTTGAGCCCCTCCCACTCCTCGAGGTCGGCGAGCGTGCGCGGCTTGTGCTTTCCGGCGTCGATGCCGATCTCGTCGAGCGCCGCGACCATGAACGGGTCGCGCTCGCCGGGCCTGACGCCCGCGGACTGGCAGTAGACCGACTTGCCGAAGTAGTGCCGCGCCAGGGCCTCGGCCATGGGCGAGCGCACGGAGTTGTGGGCGCAGACGAACAGCACCGACTGGACCCGCCGGCCGCCGCCTTTCGCCTCCTCCACGGCTCAGCCTTTCCAGTGGAGCGCGAAGATGAGGGTGAAGATGCGCCGCGCGGTGTCGAAGTCGATCCCGATCTTGCCCTCGAGGCGCTGCACGAGAAGCTCGGCGGCCTCGTTGTGCAGGCCCCGGCGGCCCATGTCGATGGCCTCGATCTGGGTCGGCGAGGCGGTGCGGATCGCCCTGTAGTAGCTGTCGCAGATCGTCTCGTAGTCCTTGACGACCTTTCGGAACGGCGTGAGCGAGAGGTGGTGCGCGACGACCGGCGCGCCCGCCGCGGTGCGGACGTCGAAGCACAGCCGGTTCTCGACGAGCCCGAGGTGGAGATGGTACGGGCCGCCGTCGTGCTCCGGCAGGGCGAAGGCGTTCGCCTCGAGGATGTCGTAGATCGCGACGGCGCGCTCGTGCTCCTGGTCCGGGCTGCCGCGGCCAATCGAGGCCTCGTCGAGCGTCACCGCGACGAGGCGGCGCTTGTCCGTGTCATCCGGCATCGGTCACCGATCGGGCGAGCTTGAGCCGCCTCTATAGGGAGCCGGGGGGCGTTCGCCAAATCGGGTGAGCCACCTCTCTCACGGGAGAGGTGAGGGACCGGTCCATCCGCTGAAGGCGCAGTTGTGTGGCTCCGCCCCCAGCCGCCGCGCCCTCAACCCGGTCGCGGCTTAAGCCGCGACTCGACCTCTCCCGTCCGGGAGAGGTCGACTCCCTAATGCGGCGCCTGCGGTCCCTCGGCCACGGCGGCGGCTTGCATGCGGCGGCGCAGGAGATAGCCGAGGCCGACGACGAAGAGGGCACCGAGGATGGCCATGGGGATCTCGAGCCGGTGCGCGAGGTCCGTCCCGATCTGGCGGTCGAGCCAGGGGTCGGTGATCAGCATCTCGCCCGCGACCCAGCCGAGGAGACCGGCGCCGAGCCAGACGAAGATCGGGAAGCGGGAAAGCAGCATCATGATCAGCGCGGCGCCCGCGACGATGAGCGGGATCGAGATTGCAAGCCCGAGGATCAGGAGGAAGATCGAGTCCTTCGCCACCGCGGCGATCGCGAGCACGTTGTCAAGGCTCATTACCATGTCGGCGATCGCGATGGTGCGGACCGCGTGCCAGAGCCGGTCGGTCTCGGCGATTTTGCCCTCGGCGTCCTCCTCGTCCTCGAGCAGGAGCTTCACGGCGATCCAGAACAGGAGGAGTCCGCCGGCGATCTTCAGGAACGGGGTTGCAAGGAGGTACACCACTGCGACCGTGAAGACGATGCGCAGGCCGACGGCGACGCCCGCGCCGAGCACCATGCCCATGCGCTGCCGGTTCGCCGGCAGGCCCCGGCAGGCGAGCGCGATCACGACCGCGTTGTCGCCGGACAGGATGATGTTGATCCAGATGATCTGGAGGATTTTCAGGAATTGCGGGCCGAGGTCTTCCATGGCTCTCTCGCTCGGTCAGGCTTGGCTTTAAGCCGGGAGCAACAAGGGATCAACGCTCAAGCGAGCGCTTCGGCTACGGCCTTGCCGCAGGTTTCGGTGTCGGCCGACCCTTTCAGGTCGCCGGTGCGCCGCTTCGGGTCGGCGAGCACCGCCTCGATCGCGCGGACGATCGCGGCCGAGGCCTCGGCCTCGCCGAGGTGGTCGAGCATCATGGCGCCGGACCAGATCTGGCCGATCGGGTTCGCGATGCCCTTGCCGGCGATGTCCGGGGCCGAGCCGTGCACCGGCTCGAACACCGAGGGGTGCTTGCGCTCCGGGTTGATGTTGCCGGAGGGCGCGATGCCGATGGTCCCGGTGCAGGCCGGCCCGAGGTCGGAGAGGATGTCGCCGAAGAGGTTCGAGGCCACGACCACGTTGAAGCGGTCCGGATTGAGCACGAAGTGGGCGGTCAGGATGTCGATGTGGAATTGGTTCCACGCGACGTCCGGATAGCTCTTCGCCATCTCCTTCACGCGCTCGTCCCAGTACGGCATGGTGATCGAGATGCCGTTCGACTTCGTCGCCGAGGTGAGGTGCTTCTTCGGCGTCCGGCGGGCGAGCTCGAAGGCGTAGCGGAGCACCCGGTCGACGCCGATCCGGGTCATGAAGGTCTCCTGCACGGCGAACTCGCGCTCGGTGCCCTGGAACATGCGCCCGCCGACCGAGGAGTACTCGCCCTCGGTGTTCTCGCGCACGACCCAGAAGTCGATGTCGCCGGGCTTGCGGTCGGCGAGCGGCGAGCGCACGCCGGGCATGAGGCGCACGGGCCGGAGATTCACGTACTGGTCGAACTCGCGCCGGAACAGGATCAGCGAGCCCCACAGCGAGATGTGGTCCGGCACCTTCTCGGGCCAGCCGACGGCGCCGAAGAAGATGGCATCCTGGGAGCCGATGCGCTCCTTCCAGTCGTCCGGCATCATCTGGCCGTGTTTGAGGTAGTAGTCGCACGAGGCGAAGTCGTGCCAGTCCTGCCGGATCTCGAAGCCGAACTTCTTCCCCGCCGCCTCGAGGACGCGGATGCCCTCCGGCACCACCTCCTTGCCGATGCCGTCGCCGGGGATGACCGCGACGTTGTAGACCCGATTGGTCGCCATGTTTCCTCGCCTCGCCTGTCTTCGTGGGACCGGAACGGGCGGCCGCCCCGATCCGGAGGCCTCGATAGCGGCAACGCCTCTTGACGACAAGGCGCGGGGCGTGCCTGTCAAAGCGAAGCCCTCCCCAAAGAGGAAGGGCGCAGGAGGAACCTCATGAAGGCTTGGCTCGAGGCCCTGGCCGGGCTTGCCGCGGCGGCCATCGCGCTGCCGGCGCTTGCCGCCTACCCTGAGCGGCCGGTCACCGTCGTGGTGCCGTTCGCGGCCGGCGGCGCGACGGACGTGATCGCCCGCATCTACGCCGACCACATGAGCCGCACGCTCGGCCAGCAGCTCGTGATCGAGAACGTGACCGGGGCCGGCGGCACGATCGCGGCGACCCGCGTCGCCCGCGCGGCGCCCGACGGCTACACGCTCCTCATGGGCAACCTCGGCACCCAGGCCGCGAGCGTCGGGCTCTACCCGAACCTCGCCTACGATCCCCGCACGGACTTTTCGCCGATCATGAACGCGGCCGCGACGCCGATGCTCGTCGCGGCGAAGAAGGACATGCCGGTCAAGGACTTCCGCGAGTTCGTCGCTTACGTGAAGGCGAACGCCGGCAAGCTCAACTACGGCACCGGCGGGGTCGGGGCGACCTCGCACCTGACCTGCCTGTTCCTCGACACGCTCCTCGACGTGAAGGTCCAGCACGTGCCGTTCCGCGGCTCGGGGCCGGCCCTCAACGCGCTCATCGCCGGCCAGATCGACTACGTCTGCGACCAGACCGTCGGCATCGTGCCGCAGATCCAGGGCGGGCAGGTCAAGGGCCTCGTCGCCGCCGTGAAGGAGCGCATCCCGGTGATCCCGGACGTGCCGACCTCGGCCGAACAGGGCCTGCCGCAGTTCCAGGCGGCGGGCTGGAACGCCCTCTTCGCCCCGAAGGGCACACCGCCCGAGATCGTCGAGAAGCTCAATGCCGCCGCCCGCGCGGCGCTCAAGGACGAGAGCGTGAGGAAGCGCCTCCTCGAGCTCGGCGCCGAGCTGCCCGACGACGCCGGCCAGACCCCCCAGGCGCTCGGCGAGCTCGTGCGCACCGAGATCGACAAGTGGGTGCCGGTGATCAAGAAGGCCGGGGTGACGGCCAACTGATCCGGAACACGCCCCTCGCTTCCGCGCTTGATCCGGCTTAGAGGGACGTGCTCAACTCAGGGCACTGCCGCCGTTGCCCTGAAAACCGCTCTCGGGAGGAGCGCCGATGCCGACCGACTTGGATGCGCGCACTGGCCCGGCGCCGCGGGGCCTGATCCGCGGACCGCAGAACTTCGTCTCAGGGATCTTCCTCGTCGCCCTCGGGCTGTTCGCGATCTACCTCGTGAGCGACCTGCCGCAAGGGACGCTGAGGGCCATGGGGCCGGCGATGCTGCCGCGCTGGCTCGCCATCGGGGTCGGCCTGTGCGGCGCGGCGCTCACCGTCCTCGGCCTCCTGCGCGACGGCGACGGCCTCGAGAAGTGGACCTTCCGCGGGCCGGTCTTCGTCGCCATCGGCATCATCGCCTTCGCGTTCACGATCCGCCAGTTCGGCCTTGTGGTGGCGGGGCCGCTCGCGCTCATCATCGGCGGCTTCGCTTCCGACGAGACCCGGCCGAAGGAGCTCGTCATCTTCGCGATCATCATGACGGCCTGCTGCATCGGCCTGTTCCGCTACGCGCTGAACCAGCCGATGCCGATCCTGATCGTCCCCGGCACCTCGATCCACATCTGAGGGCGCGATGTCCGAGATCATCAACAACCTTGGGCTCGGCCTCTCCGTCGCCCTCACGCTCCAGAACCTTGCCCTGTGCTTCCTCGGCTGCATGGTCGGCACGCTGATCGGGGTGCTGCCCGGGGTCGGGCCGATCGCCACCATCGCGATCCTGCTGCCGATCACCTTCGGCCTCGACCCGGTCGGCGCCCTCATCATGCTGGCCGGCATCTACTACGGCGCCCAGTACGGCGGCTCGACCACGGCGATCCTCGTCAACATCCCGGGCGAGGCGACCTCGGTCGTGACCGTGCTCGACGGCCACCAGATGGCGCGCCAGGGCCGGGCCGGCGTCGCGCTCGGCATCGCGGCGATCGGCTCGTTCTTCGCCGGCTGCGTCGCGACCGTGCTGATCGCCGCCCTCGGCGTGCCGCTGACCCGGCTCGCCCTGGTGTTCGGCCCGGCCGAGTACTTCTCCCTCATGGTGATGGGCCTCGTCTTCGCGGTCGTCCTCGCCCGCGGCTCGATCCTCAAGGCCATCACCATGATCCTCCTCGGGATCCTGCTCTCGACCATCGGCACCGACCTCGAGACCGGCCAGGAGCGCATGACCTTCGGCTTCCCGCCGCTCTCCGACGGGCTCGACTTCGCGGTCCTCGCCATGGGCGTGTTCGGCATCGCCGAGATCCTGCGCAATCTCGAGCACACCGAGACCCGCGATGTGGTCCAGGCCAAGATCGGCCGGCTCCTGCCGGGCGCGGCGGAGCTTCGGCAATCGGCCCTGCCGATCCTGCGCGGCACCGCGATCGGCTCGATCCTCGGCATCCTCCCGGGCAACGGCGCCGTGCTCGGCCCCTTCGCCTCCTACACCATCGAGAAGAAGCTCGCGAAGGACCAGAGCCGCTTCGGACGCGGCGCGATCGAAGGCGTCGCCGGCCCCGAATCCGCCAACAACGCCGGCGCCCAGACCTCGTTCATCCCGCTCCTGACGCTCGGCATCCCGCCGAACGCCGTCATGGCCCTCATGGTCGGCGCCATGACGATCCACGGCATCGTGCCGGGGCCGCAGGTCATGACCAAGAACCCGAACCTGTTCTGGGGCATGATCGCGTCGATGTGGATCGGCAACCTGATG
>DASVPW010000134.1:0-11160 GCA_036389455.1 Beijerinckiaceae bacterium | reverse complement strand
GATGGCGAGAATCCGCACGCAAGCTCCTTAACGCCGGCCCGCAGCCAATGGGCGCGGGCGCCGCCGACGTCAAGCTTGTGGGGCAGTCGTTATCCTCGGCCGGAGCGCGGCGGATTAAACCGCCTCGACCTCGCGCACGTCGGGCAGGAAGTGCCGCAAGAGGTTCTGGATGCCGTGCTTGAGGGTCGCGGTCGAGGACGGGCAGCCCGAGCAGGCGCCCTTCATGTTGAGGTAGACGACTCCGTCCTTGAAGCCCCGGAAGGTGATGTCGCCGCCGTCGCCCGCGACCGCCGGGCGGATGCGGGTCTCGAGCAGCTCCTTGATGGTCTCGACGGTCGGCGCGTCCTCGGGCTCGAAGAACTCCTCGCCGTCGCCCGCCGCCGGGCCGCCCTCTCCCAAGAGGATCGGCGCGCCGGACATGAAGTGCTCCATGATGGCCCCGAGGATCGCGGGCTTCATGTGCTGCCACTCGCCCTCGCCCTTCGTCACGGTGACGAAGTCGTGGCCGAAGAACACGCCGGCGACGCCGGGGATCTCGAACAGGCGCTGGGCGAGCGGCGAGGGCTTGGCCCCGGCGGCGTCGCGGGCGTCGAAGGTGCCCTCCGGCATGACCGTGCGGCCGGGCAGGAACTTCAGGGTCGCCGGGTTCGGCGTGGCTTCGGTCTGGATGAACATCGTCGGAATTCCTCGTCCACGCCGGTTCAAGGCCGGCCGGGCTCGGCGGAGCGTCTAGCATGCCGCCCGCCTGATGTGGATGGCCCGAGGCCGAATCTCAACCCGCGAGCGCGTCGATCTCCTCGTCCGAGAGGCCGCCGGGCACGATCACGACCGGGATCGGGAAGGTCGCGGCGCTTTTGCCCGCGATCGCCGAGACGAGGGGGCCCGGGCCCTCGGTGCCGGTCGCGGCGGCGAGCACCAGGAAGGAGATGTCCTCGTCCTCCTCGATCAGCTTGACGATCTCCTCCGCCTTGGTGCCGATCCGGACGACCTTCTCGGCGTCGATCCCGGCGACCGTGCGGGCCTTCGCCGCCATGGCCTCGAGCCGGTCCTCGGCGTCGGCCGTCGCCTCCGCCACCACCGCCTCGGCGACCCCGACCCACTCGAAGTCGTCGGGCGGGGTCGCGACCGCCAGCATCACGAGGCTCGCGCCGGTGCGGGCGGCGCGCCGCGCGGCGAAATAGGCGGCGCGGCCGGCCTCCGGCGTCTCGTCGACGACGACCATGAACTTCGGCCGATGCCCCGTCTCGAACGACCGCCGCTTGATGCTCATGAAGAGATGAATCTCCGCCGCTCCGGCATGGTGGCGGGAAGCTTGGGCAGGGGCAAGGGCCGGCGACGGCGAGATCAACCTGGTGAATAGCGAGCCGGCTTGGCCAGGCCTGGATCGTCCATTCCGTCGTAAATACATAGCATAACGAAAGATTAACCATGTTATTCTTTATATAATCTCCCTTGCATTCACGCTCGTTGGTTGCACAAGGAAAGAAATAGGCAGTTAACCATTTTGAGTATTCGGGCAAGGACGCGCTTTCTCGGCATTGGGTTTAACTATGTCGCAACGGGCCGGGCTTATGGTCGGCCTCGGTTCCGATCGGCCCAGCAGCCGAAGGTCGACGGACGGCAGTGAAGCAACAGGCCAAAGGAGCTGAACCATGAAGACCCTCTTCAACCGTTTCGTGAACGACGAGTCCGGCGCCACCGCCATCGAGTACGGCCTCATCGCCGCGCTCATCGCCGTCGCGGCGATCGGCGCGATGGGCGCCCTCGGCACGAAGCTCGGCACGACCTTCAACGCGGTCACCGCCCAGCTTAAGTGATCGGGCATTGATCCACGACGGCCCCGGCTTCATCGCCGGGGCCGTCGTCGCAACGGGAGTCCGGCGAACGATTTTTCGGGTATTTTGATGAGAGCTCTGATTTGCCGGTTCGGTTGCGACGAACGCGCCACGACATCGATCGAGTACGCATTCCTCGCCTTGCTGATCGCGGTCGCGATCGTCGCGGCGCTCACGGCGCTCGGGACCAAGCTCGGCGCGTCCTACAACTCCGTGGTGAGCGGGTTCCAGTAGCCCCGGCCCGAAGCCGCCGATCCCGCCGCGGGAGGCGCGTTTACCGGATCGAAGTCCGCCGGACCTAAGGTAGGGCCTTGAAATCCCGCGGAGCGACTCACCCGTGATCGAGACCGCCCTCCTCCTCGTCTTTCCGGCGCTGATGGCCTATGCGGCCGCGAGCGACCTCCTCACCATGACGATCCCGAACCGGCTCTCGCTCGCCCTCGTGGCGGCGTTCGCGGTCTTCGCGCTGGCGAGCGGGTTGGCGTGGCAGGCCGTCCTCCTGCATCTCGCCGCCGGCGCCGCCGTCCTCGCGGTCTCGTTCGCCCTGTTCGCCCTCGGGTGGATCGGCGGCGGCGACGCCAAGCTCGCGGCCGCCACCGCCCTGTGGCTCGGGTTCGGCACGCTCGTCGAGTATTTCTTCGTCGCCTCGGTCGCGGGGGGCGTCCTGACGCTCGCGATCCTGGCGCTCAGGCAGCTGCCGCTGCCCGCCGTGGCGCTGGGATGGGCGTGGCTGTCGCGCCTGCACCATCCCAAGACCGGGGTCCCCTACGGGGTCGCCCTCGCGGCCGCCGCGCTCGCGGTCTACCCCCATGCGGCGATCTTTTCCGCCGCGGCCGGCCAGTGACGAGCCGCCCGCAAGGCGGCCGCGGCCCGGATAGGAGTGGTTAACCTTAATTTGACGTTTGGCTGGTCGAATCCCCGCGTCGTCATCCGCGTCGCGTCCAGGTCCAGCCCGTCATGAAGCCAGCCCGCCTTGCAGTCCTCGGCATCGCGATTCTCGCGGGAGGGGGCGCCGCGCTCATGATGGGCGGAGGCGATCCGCCGCCCCCGCCGCGCATCGTCGAGGTCGCTCCCGCCACGAACACCGTCGACGTGCTCGTCGCCGCTGTCGACATCCCGATGGGGCAGACCCTCAAGGGCCCGGACCTGCGCTGGATCGCGTGGCCGGCCGACAGCGCGCCCTCGGCCGTCATCAAGCGCAGCGAGTTCCCGAACGCGATCGAGGAGACCGCGGGCTCGCTCGCGCGCAGCAACTTCTTCGGCGGCGAGCCGATCCGGCGCGAGAAGCTGATCAAGACCGACGGCTCGGGCTTCATGTCGGCGATCCTGCCCGCCGGCATGCGGGCCGTCGCGATGTCGATCGACACCCGCGGCGCGAGCTCCGCCGGCGGATTCATCCTGCCCAACGACCGCGTCGACATCATCCGGACCTATCGCGACGACGAATCGTCCCGCGCCGGCGGGGTCGACGTGCACATGTCCGAGACGATCCTGACGAACATCCGCGTCCTGGCGATCGGTCAGAACATCCAGGAACGCAACGGCGAGAGGGTCGTGACCGGGGAGACCGCGACGCTCGAGCTGACGCCCGCGCAGGCCGAGCTGATCACGCTGTCCCAGAAGGTCGGCCAGCTGTCGCTCGTGCTGCGCAGCCTCGCCGATGCGAACCAGCCCCAGGACGCCCCCCGGGTGGACCGCGCCGAGAACGCGCTGACCATCGTGCGCTACGGGGTTCCCAAGCAGTCGGCGAAGCGGTGACGGGACGTTCGGAGTTCGAGAAGGGCTGCCTGATGGGATCGACTCGGCACACGACGATTGGCAAGAGGATCGCCCGGCTCGCCGTAGGCGTCGGGCTCGCCGCTCTTGCGCCCGCCATGGCGCACGCCAACGGGATGGGCAATGCCGCGGTCGGCGCGGCGCCCGTCCTCGAGGTCACGCCGGACGAGCAGGCGATCGCGCGCCGCATCGACCTCTCGATCGGCCGCTCGCTCATCGTCGAGCTGCCGCGCGACGCGAAGGAAGTCTTCGTCGCGAACCCGAAGGTCGCGAACGCGGTCGTGCGCTCGACCCGCAAGCTCTTCCTCATCGGCATGGAGAACGGCGCGACCTCGATCTTCGTCATGGACGCCGACGGGCGCCAGATCGCAGCTCTCGAGGTGTCGGTCGGGCGCGACCTGAACGTCCTGCGCCAGACCCTCAAGTCGGCCCTGCCGAACGCGCTGCTCGAGGTGAAGCCGGCGGGCGACTCCATCCTGATGACCGGCGTCGTGTCGTCGAGCTCGGAGGCGCAGCAGGCGACCGACATCGCGAACGCGTTCGTCGGCGTGTCCGGGGGCCTGTTCAGCGCCTCTAAGGGCGCCGTGATCAACTCCGTCACGATCAGGGGCAAGGACCAGGTGATGCTGCGCGTCACCGTGGTCGAGGTCGCCCGGAGCGTCCTCAAGCAGTTCGGCATCTCGACGAGCGGCAGCTGGTCGGGGTTCGATCTCGCGACGAACGCGGTCTTTCCGCTCTCGAACCAGATCCTCGCCACCAACAACCAGCTCACGGCGACCCTGCGGCGGGCCGGCTTCAGCGCGAGCGCGACGCTGCAGGCGTTCGAGCGCGCGGGCGTGTCGCGGGTCCTCGCCGAGCCGACCCTCGTCGCGATCTCCGGCGAGGCCGCGAGCTTCACGGCGGGCGGCGAGATCCCGATCCCGAAGAGCCAGGACTGCGCGATCACGAACGGCGTCCGCTCGTGCCAGATCGGGCTCGAGTTCAAGCCCTACGGCGTGACCCTGAGCTTCACCCCCGTGGTCCTGTCCGAGAACCGGATCAGCATGCGGGTGTCCACCGAGGTGACGGAGCTCGATTACGAGAACCAGTTCCGCTTCTCCGAGATCAACGTGCCGGGCATGAAGGTGCGCAAGTCCGCGACGAGCGTCGAGCTGCCGTCCGGCGCCACCATGATGACGGCGGGCCTCCTGAGCCAGAGCTCGGCCCAGGCGGTGGGCGGCATCCCGGCGCTCATGAACCTGCCGGTGCTCGGCTCCCTGTTCCGCTCCCGCGACTACCAGCGCCGGGAGACGGAGCTGATGATCATGGTGACCCCCTACATCGCGAAGCCGATGGAGGCCGGAGAGGTCGCCCGCCCGGACGACGGCTTCGTCGACCCGCACGACGCCCAGACCGTGCTCCTCGGACGCCTCAACAAGATCTACGGCACCGCCGGCACCGCCGCCCCGACGGCACCGGTCAAGGGCCGCTTCGGATTCATCACGGACTGAAAAGACCACGCTCCAGCCCGCCTGCGGGCGGGAAGAAACCGGGAAGCCTGCGAATGACGCGCCCGAAGACCAGACGAGCCTTCCGACCGCTCGCGATCCTCCTCGCGGGGCTGCCGCTTTCCGCCTGCGGCGCGGGCCCGGCCACGACCGGCTCGGCCTATCCGACCGATTACCGGCAGCGCCATCCCATCATGCTGGCCGAGGGTGCGCGGACGCTCGACGTGTTCATCAACGCCGCGCACGGCCTCGACCCGCGCCAGCGCGAGGACGTCCTCGCCTTCGCGGTCGAGTACCGGCGCTATGGCCAGGGGCCGCTCAATGCTCAGGTCCCGGGCGGCTCCGGGGCCGAGATCGGGGCGCACCGGACCCTCGAGGCGGTCCGCGAAGCCCTAGAGGCCGGCGGGGTGCCGGGCGGGCATCTTGCGGTCTCGACCTATCTCGTCGCCGACCCGCGCGCCGCCTCGGCGATCCGGCTGTCCTTCCGGCGCCTCAAGGCGAGCGTCGCCGGCCGGTGCGGATTGTGGCCGCACGACCTCGGCGTCAGCGATTTCCGCTCAGACTTCAACAACGCCCCGTACTGGAACCACGGCTGCGCGCTGCAGAGCAACGTCGCGGCGCAGATCTCCGATCCGGTCGACCTCGTCCGCGGTCGCCAAGAGGGTCGCATCGACACGCTGCGCCGCTCGAAGGACATCGACAACCTCCGCCAGGGCAAGGACCCCTCGACGCAGTACCGCAGCGACGAGAAAGGCAAGATCAATCAGCAGGTCGGAAACTGACGGCGTTGCGGGAGAAGGCTGGCCACCATGTCTGATTCGAGCCACAGCGCCGAGGTCCTGATCGCGCCGGTGCCGCGCATCACCATCCAGGCGTTCTGCGAGACGCCGGACGTGGCGGCATCCATCCAGGCGGCGTCCGAGGACCGCCGGATGCACAAGGCCCATGTCAAGGTGCAGATGGGCGGCGCCCCGGCCGCGGTCGAAGCCTACCGCCAAGCGCCGACCCCGAACGTGATCGTGCTCGAGTCCGTCGGCGAGCGCTCCGGGCTGCTCGGACACCTCGACACCCTGTCCGAAGTCTGCGACGCCGGCACCAAAGTGGTGGTCGTCGGCCACGTCAACGACGTCGTCCTCTACCGCGAGCTCGTCCGCCGCGGCGTGAGCGAGTACATCATCGCGCCGGTCGCGGTGCTCGACGTCGTCAAGTCGATCTCGGACCTGTTCTGCGCCCCCGGCGCGGAGCCGGTCGGGCGCACCATCGCGGTCGTCGGGGCGAAGGGCGGCGTCGGCTCGTCAACGGTCGCGCACAACCTCGGCTGGGCGACCGCGCGCCAGCTCTCGCTCTCGACCGTGGTGGTCGACCTCGACATCGCCTTCGGGACGGCAGGCCTCGACTTCAACCAGGATCCGCCGCAGGGCATCGCCGAGGCGATCTTCGCGCCCGAGCGGCTCGACGCGAACCTCGTCGACCGCCTGCTCTCGAAGTGCAGCGACAACCTGAGCCTGCTCGCGGCGCCCGCGACCCTCGACCGCACCACGGACCTCGTCGAGACCGCGCTCGACGGCCTGTTCGACATCCTGCGCACGTCCGTGCCGTGCATCATCCTGGACGTGCCGCACCTGTGGACCGCATGGGTGCGCCGCGTCCTGATCGGCTCCGACGAGATCGTCATCGTGGCGGCGCCCGAGCTCGCGAGCTTGCGCAACGCCAAGAACCTCTTCGACGGCCTGCGCCAGGCCCGCCCGAACGATCGCAAGCCCAAGATCGTCCTGAATCAGGTCGGACTCGCGAAGCGTCCCGAGATCGCCGCCGCCGACTTCGCGAAGGCGCTCGGGACCGAGATCTTCGCGTCCCTGCCCTTCGACGCCCAGCTCTTCGGGACGGCGGCCAACAACGGCCAGATGATCGCCGAGGTGCAGCCGGGCGGCAAGGTCACGGAGGCGTTTACGGAGCTCGCGGCCGCCATGACCGGGCGCATGGAGCCGAAGCGGGCGAAGGCCAATCTGCTCGAGCCGATCCTGGCGCGGCTGGCCCGGCGCAAGGCGTCGTGAGGGGCTGAGAGGGTCTCGCGAAGATGTTCGGCAAGCGCTCAGGAGCAGGATCGCCGCAGGCTCAGGCCCCCGCGCGCCCGGCCGGCCCCGCGCCGGCGGGCGGGCCGGCCGTTCCGGTGCTGTCGGATCCGGAGCCCACCCGCTTCTCCGCCGAGCCGCCGGAGCCCGCGCCCGTCGTCGTCGCGCAGGAGAAGCGCAAGTCCGAGGAGTACTACCAGACCAAGGGCATGATCTTCGGCGCGCTGATCGAGGCGATCGACCTCGCGCAGCTCTCGCGCCTCGAGGGCGAGGCCGCCCGCGAGGAGATCCGCGACATCGTCAACGAGATCATCGGGCTCAAGAACGTCGTGATGTCGATCGCGGAGCAGGAGGAGCTCCTCGACGACATCTGCAACGACGTCCTCGGCTACGGCCCGCTCGAGCCGCTGCTCGCCCGCGACGACATTGCGGACGTGATGGTGAACGGGGCCGGCAAGACCTACATCGAGGTCTCCGGCAAGATCCAGCTCACGAACGTCCGCTTCCGCGACAACCAGCAGCTGATGAACATCTGCCAGCGGATCGTGAGCCAGGTCGGCCGCCGGGTCGACGAATCGTCGCCGATCTGCGACGCGCGCCTGCCCGACGGCTCCCGCGTCAACGTCATCGCGCCGCCGCTTTCGATCGACGGCCCGGCGCTGACGATCCGCAAGTTCAAGAAGGACAAGCTGACCCTCGACCAGCTCTGCCGCTTCGGCGCGATCTCGCCCGAGGGCGCGACGCTCCTGAAGATCATCGGCAAGGTGCGCTGCAATGTGGTGATCTCCGGCGGCACGGGCTCGGGCAAGACCACGCTCCTCAACTGCCTGACGAACTACATCGAGCACGACGAGCGCGTCATCACCTGCGAGGACGCGGCCGAGCTGCAGCTGCAGCAGCCGCACGTGGTCCGTCTCGAGACGCGCCCGCCGAACCTCGAGGGCCAGGGCCAGATCACGATGCGCGACCTCGTCCGCAACTGCCTGCGCATGCGCCCCGAGCGGATCATCGTCGGCGAGGTCCGCGGCGCCGAGGCCTTCGACCTGCTCCAGGCCATGAACACCGGCCACGACGGCTCGATGGGCACGCTGCACGCGAACTCGCCGCGCGAGTGCCTGTCCCGCCTCGAGTCGATGATCACCATGGGAGGCTTCTCGCTGCCCTCGCGGACGATCCGGGAGATGATCTGCGCCTCCGTCGACGTCGTCATCCAGGCGGCCCGCCTGCGCGACGGATCGCGGCGCATCACCCACGTCACCGAGGTGATGGGCATGGAAGGCGACGTGATCATCACGCAGGACCTGATCCTCTACGACATCGTCGGCGAGGACGCCGCCGGCAAGCTCATCGGCCGCCACCGCTCGACCGGGATCGGCCGGCCGCGGTTCTGGGAGCGGGCGCGCTACTACGGCGAGGAGCAGCGGCTCGCCGCCGCCCTCGACGCCATGGAGCGCATCGGCGAGGATGCGGCCGCATGAACAGCGCGATCGCCGGGGCCGCGCTCGCGTCGGTCGCCGCCGGCGGCCTTGCCTATGTCTTCGTCTATCCCATGCTCTCCGGCGAGAAGCGCGCCGAGAAGCGGCAGAAGGCGCTCGTCGGGAGTGGTCCCGAGCGGCGCATCGACCGCATCGCGGCGGTCAACCGGCGCGACCAGGTCGCGCAGAGCCTGAAGGATCTCGAGGCGCGGCAGAAGGCCCAGCACAAGGTCACGATCGAGACGCGGCTCGCCCAGGCGGGCCTCGCCTGGACGAAGAAGCGCTTCATCATCGTCTCGGCCTGCATCGCCGTCGTGCTCGCCTTGTTGCTGCTCGCGGTTTCCGGGAACTTGGTCGTGGCGGCGGGCGGCGTCCTCGTCGGTGGCCTCGGCGTCCCGCGCTGGTTCGTCGGTTACCTCAAGGCCCGCCGGATCAAGCACTTCCTGAACGAGCTTCCGAACGCCATCGACGTCATCGTTCGCGGCGTCAAGGCCGGCCTGCCGCTCGGCGATTGCATGCGCATGATCTCGACCGAAGGCCAGGAGCCGCTCAAGAGCGAGTTCAAGGCGATCATCGACGCCCAGACCATGGGGATCACGATCGGCGAGGCGGTCGCGAAGCTGTTCGAGCGCGTGCCCGTGGCGGAAGCCAACTTCTTCGGGATCGTGATCGCGATCCAGCAGAAGTCGGGCGGCAACCTCTCGGAAGCCCTCGGCAACCTCTCGCGCGTTCTGCGCGACCGCCGGAAGATGGCCGGCAAGATCAAGGCTATGAGCATGGAGGCCAAGGCCTCGGCCGGGATCATCGCCTGCCTGCCGTTCACGGTCGGCATCCTGACCTACCTGTCGAGCCCGAGCTACATCGAGCTTCTGTGGACGACGCAGACCGGCAAGATCGCCCTCGTGGTCTCCGGGATGTGGATGATGACCGGCGTCTTCGTGATGAAGAAGATGATCAGCTTCGACTTCTAGCCGGGCCCCGCGACAATGATCGCCTTCATCTACGCCAAGCTGAGCGACCCGCAGTTCATGGCCATGCTGCTGGTCGGCATCGCCGCGGCCGCGACGGTGTTCACGGTCGCGCAGCCCCTCATCGAGGGCGACAGCCTCGGGCGCCGGATGAAGGCCGTCGCGCTCGAGCGAGACAAGATCCGGGCGCGCGAGCGGGAGCGCCTCGCCAAGGGCCAGCAGAAGATCTCGCTGCGCCAGGCCCCGAAGGCCTACATGAAGCAGGTCGTCGACCGCTTCAAGCTCAGCGACTGGCTCGGCACGGAGAGCGCCAGGAACCAGCTCGTGATGGCGGGCTACCGCGGCCAGCAGGCCGAGATCGCGTTCCTGTTCTTCAGGGGCGTGATGCCGGTCGCGATGCTCATCGCGGCGGCGTTCTACCTCTTCGTCCTCAAGGCCGTCGAGATGCCGCTGATGTTCAAGCTGGGGTCGCTCATCATCGCGGCGTATCTCGGCGTCAAGGCGCCCGAGCTCTATCTCAGGAACAGCATCTCGAAGCGCCAGCTCGTGATGCGCCGCTCCTGGCCGGACGCCCTCGACCTCCTCCTGATCTGCGTCGAATCGGGGATGTCGATCGAGCAGGCCTTCCGCCGGGTCTCGACCGAGGTCGGCGCGCAGTGCATCCCGCTCGCCGAGGAGCTCACGCTGACGACGGCGGAGCTCTCGTACCTTGCCGAGCGCCGCCAGGCCTACGAGAACCTCGGCAACCGCACCGGGCTCGAGGCCGTGAAGTCGGTCGCGACCGCGCTCATGCAGGCCGAGCGCTACGGCACGCCGCTCGGCCAGGCGCTCAGGGTGCTGGCGCAGGAGAGCCGCGACATCCGCATGAACGAGGCCGAGAAGAAGGCCGCGGCGCTGCCGCCGAAGCTCACCGTTCCGATGATCGTGTTCTTCCTGCCGGTGCTGTTCGTCGTCATCATGACGCCGGCGCTGATCCAGGTGTTCGGCTGGAAGTGAGCCCCGGCGGCTCGAGCCGCCGCCGGACGTCAGAACGTCACGATCACCTTGCCGAAGGCCCTGCGGCCCTCGAGCTTCTCGAGGCCCTTCGCGAAATCGTCGAGCGCGAAGGCCGAATCGATCACCGGCGTCATGCCGGCTGCCATCTTCTCGAGCGACTCGGCGATGTTCCGCATCGAGCAGCCGAACGAGCCGAAGATGCGGTACTGCTGCTGGAACAGCTGCATCAGGTTCATGGTCGCCGAGACGCCGGAGGTCGAGCCGCAGGTGACGAGGCGCCCGCCGCGCTTGAGGCACAAGAGCGAGCCGTTCCAGGTGTCGGCGCCGACGTGCTCGAACACCACGTCGACACCCTTGCGCTTCGTCAGCCGCCGCACCTCGCCCTCGAAGCGCTCGGTGCGGTAGTTGATGACGTGGTCGGCCCCGAGCGCCTTCGCCCGCACGCCCTTCTCGTCGTCGCCGACGGTGGTGAAGACGGTGCAGCCGATGGCCTTCGCCATCTTGATCGCCGCCGTGCCGATGCCGGAGCCGCCGGCGTGGACGAGGATCGA
>DASVPW010000133.1:0-16876 GCA_036389455.1 Beijerinckiaceae bacterium | reverse complement strand
GCCTCGGTCGAGCGGGCGATGGCCTCGGCCTGGCCGCGCTCCTCGGCCTCGATGCCGGGGTAGGCGCCCGCCGTGTCGACGAAGCTGATCACGGGCAGCTCGAAGCGGTCGGCGAGCTCCATGAGGCGCGCCGCCTTGCGGTAGCCCTCCGGGCGCGCCATGCCGAAGTTGTGGCGGATGCGGGCCTCGGTCGAGGCGCCCTTCTCCTGGCCGATGACGCACACGGGCTCGCCCTGGAAGCGCCCGAAGCCGCCGACGATGGCCTCGTCCTCGCCGAACTTGCGGTCGCCGGCCATCGGCGTGAAGTCGGCGATGAGCTCGGCGCAGTAGTCGGCGAAGTGCGGCCGCTGCGGGTGGCGGGCGACCTGCGTCTTCTGCCAGGGATTGAGGTTGGCGTAGAGCTCCTTCAGCGCCGCCGCCGCCTTGGCCTCGAGCCGGGCGACGTCGTCGCCGATCACGACCGCGTTGTCGCCCTCGCCGAGCGTCCGCAGCTCCTCGACCTTCGCCTCGAGCTCGGCGACGGGCTTTTCGAAGTCGAGATAGCTTCGCATCGCTTGGGGCGGGCACCTGGGCTGTGAGCCATGGCAAATCGGCTTTCGGTCCCTCCAAGTCAAGTTTCGTCACCCCCCCGAGAGCGCCCGTCTTCGTCCTCGCGGCGTTTCCGGCCCATGAGACACTATTCGCTGGGCCGATGCCTTGCGCTTCCTTTGCCCGAACTGGATGATGCAGCAACTTTCCGTCGATGGGCCGCTCGTGCGGAAGAGGAGACCGGTGCGCGCGCCGCCCGACCACCGGAGTTGACAGCATCGGCGTCTCAGCCAAGCTCTCTCCTGGCAGCACGGGGCAGAGCCGTGGATGAGGATCGCGACGATCACCCAGTCTGGAGCAGCTTCAAGGACTTTTTCTGGCTGCTCCTGGTCGGTGTGCTTCTCATTGTCTTGGCGGTGGGCGCGGAGGCCAAGAAATTCGAGCTGGCGTCTCACCTCCTCCGCGACCTCGGGATCGGCGTTGTCGTCGCTTTCGCGATCATCGTCACAATCGAGCAGAGACAGCGGCGCGAGCTGTCTCAGACCATTCACGAGTTCATGCGAGCTACACACGAACAGCTCTTCCAGACGATTCTGGGCGTCGAATTTCCCGCGCGCATGTACGACTTCGTCAAAGAGAAGGTCATGCGCGAGGTGTTCTACCGGACCTCCTCTTCCATCGTTTACACGCTACGCCACGTCGGCGGTCTGAAGCACGGCATCAACACCATTTCGCTCGAGATCGAGGCGACGCACGTGATCTGCAATCTCACGAATGAGGAGAAGACTCACGCCGCGCGGTTTTCCTTCGAGCGGGATCCGTCGGCCCGAAAGGATCCGTCAGCGCGAAAAGAGGAGTTGGATCTCGACGCGTTCGGAGTTCACGTCGAGGTGGACGGCAACCGGCTGACTAAGGCCCAGCTCGCAGAGGCCAAGGCCAAGTGGGACGAGACCGACGACGACTTTCTTCGGTTCCAGTACGATCTGAAGCTAGGCCCAAAAGAGTCGAGGAAGACCTTTTTCCGCCACGCGACCACGAAGTTGAGAGCCGACACGGAGGTTTGGCGGAGCATATATCCGGCGAGCGACCTCAGCTTCATCATTAAGTTTCCGCCCGATCTCGATGTCGCCGTCGATGCGCTTCATGCCGATCCGCTGGAGTACGTACACAAGTCGGACACCGTGATCATGTGCCGGATCAAGCGGCCCTTGCTTCCCTATAACGGCTTCGTGTTCTGGTGGTCGCCCAAGGTGCTCCCCGCTGCGCTACCGCCCGCCGGAGGGTCGCAGGATGCCGCGGGGCTTGCGCCGGAGGTCAAGACGAATTAACTGGATCGCAACCTTTTTACCCTGTAATCGTTGTATCTGTGCAACAGTGCGCCGTCTGTCAAAGCGTAAGATGCGCACTGAATGGGAGGTGAGAAATGACGATCGCGAAAATCGTGCCTCGGCAGCCCGGCGGGGGGACCGCCACATAAGGGGACTCATTCTCCCTTCAACGAGCCGCCTTCGGGCGGCTTTCTGTTTCTCGGGCTGCTGCCTGAAACCGGCTACGGGGCCGCGCTTCCCCGGCTCCGCCTATGTTCTCTGCAGGGCCGGAAGCGTCACGGCCCGGCCGCCGCCGGCACCAGGACAGGGGCCGTGCGCGAGGCGCGGCGGGTCTGGCGGACCGTGACTGGGCGGTAGAGCTGCTTTACCGCCTCGACCACGTGCAGGCCGGCGAAGGGCAGCGACAGGCCGATCCCGACCCGCTCCCAGGCGACCGCCGTGCGCAGGAGGAACCAGCCCGGGAACGGCGGCACGTAGAGGGTCTCGGCCCAGCCCTCGGGCGAGAACAGGGTCTCGCGCATGAGCCGGTTGAGCTGCGAGCGGCTGTAGGGCTGGCCGTGGCCGAAGGGGGTCGTGTCCATGCGGGCCCACAGGCCGCGCCGGTTCGGGGCGACGACGATGATGCGCCCGCCGGGCGTGAGGATGCGCCAGACCTCGTAGAGGAGCTCGGTCGGGCTCTCGACCGCCTCGATGGCGTGGACGAGGAGCACCCGGTCGATCGAGGCGTCGGGGAGCGGCATCGTCATCGGGTCGACGAGGGCCGAGGCCGAGAGGCCGCTCGCCGGCCAGTTCACCACCCCCTGGCTCGCCGGCATGAAGGCGAGCGTCCGCTCGGCAGCGGAGCGGACCGGCGCAAGGTACGGCGTCGCGTAGCCGAGGCCGAGCACCCGCAGGCCCTGGACCGGCCCCCAGAACCGCTCGAGGGCGCGCCCGACGAGGCGGCGCGCCACCATCCCGAGCGGGCTCGCGTAGAAGGTGCGCAGATCGACGACGTCGACGCTCATGGCAAGTCCCCGGCGGCACAATGGGGTTCGGCGCCTGTGCTAGGCAAGGGGCAGGTCGCGGTTCCGGGCGCCGCCGTGGCGTGCTAGCAGAGCGCTCGTCCACAGGAGTTCCCGATGCCCGCCGAGATCCGCGTCTTCCGCTGCCTTGCCGACAACATCGGGGCGCTCGTGCACGACCCGGCGACGGGCGCCTGCGCCGCCGTCGACGCGCCCGAGGAGGCGCCGATCCTCAAGGCCCTCGACGAGGCCGGCTGGACGCTTTCCGAGATCATCGTGACCCACCGCCACGGCGACCACGTCCAGGGGATCGAAGGCCTGAAGCGCCGCTTCGGCTGCCGGGTGGTGGCGCCCGAGAAGGCGCGCGGCGAGGTCCCCGCCGTAGACGCCTACGTCCGCGAGGGCGACACCGTGCGGGTCGGCGAGCTCTCGGCCCACGTCTGGGAGACGCCCGGCCACTGCCGCGACCACATCGCCTACTGGTTCGCGGCGGACCGGGCGCTGTTCGCCGGCGACACCCTGTTCACGCTCGGCTGCGGGCGGGTGATGGAATCGACCTTTGCCGAGATGTGGAGCTCGCTTTCGCGCTTGGCCGCGCTCCCCGACGAGGCGCGCGTCTACAGCGGCCACGACTACGTCATCGCGAACGGCCGGTTCGCGCTCGCGGTCGAGCCGGACAACCCGGCGCTGAAGGAGCGCATGGCCGAGGCCGAGCGGGCGAAGGCCGAGGGCCGCTTCCTCGTCCCCTCGACGCTCGCCGAGGAGAAGGCCGCGAACCCGTTCCTGCGCGCCGGCGAGCCGGCGGTCGCCCGCGCCGTGAACCTGGAGGGGGCCGAGCCCGCGAAGGTGTTCCAGGCGCTCCGCGAATGGAAGAACCGGTTCTGATGGCCATGCCGATCGACGGGCGCCCCGCATGACCGAGTTCTCGCTCGTCCAGTCCCTCGAGACGCGGCTCGTCAACGCCTGGCCGTCGATCGAATTCCAGCTCGCGGGCGGCTGGATCCTGCGCTTCGCCAGGGGCTACTCGAAGCGCGCCAACTCCGCGACGCCGCTCCTGCTGGGAGCGAGGCTCAAGGACGACCTGATCGACCACATCGTCGGCCAGTTCGACGTGCAGGGCATCCGGCCCTGCTTCCGGCTGAACTCGCTCCAGGCCGAGGACGTCGACGCGCGGCTCGCGGCGCGCGGCTTCGAGGAGGTCGAGCCGACCTTCGGCATGATGGCCGAGCTCGACGGCCTCTCGCCCGAGGAGATCGCGGCCGAGCACGCGCTGAGGATCGAGACCAAGGTCGATCCGCGCTGGGTCCGGGGCGCGGCGAGCGCCTACGGCGGCGCCAAGGCCGACGACCAGGCGCTGATCGAGATCGTCTCGCGCATCCGCCTGCCGCACGCCTTCGCGACCCTCGACCTCGACGACGAGCCGGTCGCCTGGGGCTTCGCGGTGGCGGAGCGCGGCTACGTCGGGCTCTACGACGTCGTGGTGGCGCCGGACCTGCGCGGGCTCGGGCTTGCCCGCACCGTCGTGACCGAGCTCATGGCCTGGGGCCGCGGCGAGGGCGCGACCCGCGCCTACCTCCAGGTCCGCGAGGAGAACGAGGTCGCCCGCGCGCTCTACCGCTCCCTCGGCTTCACTGACGCGTACCGCTACACGCACCGGATGCCGCCCGCGAAGGCCGCGCCGGCGAAACGGTCGCGATGAGCGCGCCCGCGACGATGAGGGCGCAGGCCGCTGCGAGGCCGAGCGTCGGCTCGGCGTAGCCGGCGAGGACGAGGATCACGGTCGAGAGCACCGGCGCGGCATAGGACGCGACGCCGAGGAGCGGCACATCGCCCTTCTTCATGCCGACGTCCCACAGGAAGAACGCCGCCCCGATCGGGCCTAACCCCAGGCCGAGGGTCGCAAGCCACTCGCCGGCCGTCGCCGGCCAGAGCGTCGCCTCGAAGGCGAGATGGCAGAGCGCCGAAAGACCGCTCGCGGCAAGGCAGGTCACGGCGACGGTGTCGGTCGGGACCGAGGCGAGGCGGCGCGAGGCGACCGAATAGCTCGCCCAGACGAAGGCGCCGAGCGCCGCGAAGACGAAGCCGAGCGCGGCATTCGCGCCCTCCCCGCCGAAGCGCCCGCCGACGAGGAGCGCGGTTGCGGCGAGCCCCATCACGGCGCCGGCGAGATGGCGCGGCTTAAGGCTCCCGCCGGGCAAAAGCCCCGAGAACAGCACGATCAGGAGCGGCCACAGGTAATGCACGAGGTTCGCCTCGGCGGGCGGCGCGAACTTCAGGGCCGCGAAATAGAGCGCCGTGTCGCCAAAGAGGCCATAGAGCCCGAGCGCGAGCCCGGCCGGAGTCGGGCGGGCTTTTGCGAGCCGTCCCCGCGCCGCAGCGGTCGCGATACCGAACGCGCCCGCGACCGCGAACGTGAGGGCGGCGAGCTGGAAGGGCGGCACCTTCCCCGTCGCCGCCGTGAACAGGGCGAGGAGCGACCACAGCGCGATGGCGCCGAGGCCGGTGAGGGTGGCAGTGCGGGAGGACATGCGCGCCGGATCGCGTTACGCCGTCGCGCTGTCAAGCTGTGTTGGCGTGGTGCGTCCTTCGAGGCTCGCGCTCCGCGCGAGCACCTCAGGATGAGGAGGTTGGGAGGTGAGGAGCCGGCCTAAACACCGATCTCCTCATGCTGAGGTGCGAGCGGAGCGAGCCTCGAAGCACGCACGCCCTCGCCTCACATCATGTACTGCCCGCCGTTGATCGACAGCGTCGAGCCGGTGATGAAGCCGCCTTCCTCGCTCGCCAGGAACACCACGGCGCGGGCGATCTCCTCGGGCGTGCCGAGGCGGCCGACCGGGATCAGCGGGATGATCTTGGTCTTGAGGATCTCGGGGTCGATCGCCTGCACCATCTCGGTGCCGATGTAGCCCGGCGCGATCACGTTGACGGTGATGCCGGCGCGCGCGCCCTCCTGGGCGAGCGCCTTGGTGAAGCCGATGTCGCCGGCCTTCGCAGCCGAGTAGTTCGTCTGGCCCGCCTGGCCCTTCTGGCCGTTGATCGAGGAGATCTGGATGATGCGGCCGAACTTGCGCTCGCGCATCCCGTTCCAGACCGGATGCGTCATGTTGAAGACGCCGTTGAGGTTGGTGTCGATGACCTCGCGCCACTGCGCCGGGGTCATGCGGTGGAACATGGCGTCGCGGGTGATGCCGGCGTTGTTGACCAGGATGTCGACCGGCCCGAGCTCCGCCTCGACCTGGCGGATGCCGGCCGCGCAGGCGTCGTAGTCGGCGACCGACCACTTGAAGACCGGGATGCCGGTCTCGGCCTTGAATTTCTGGGCGGCCTCGTCGTTGCCGGCGTAGTTCGCGGCAACTTTATGTCCGGCGTCCTTCAGCGCCCTCGAGATCGCGGCCCCGATGCCGCGCGAGCCGCCGGTGACGAGTGCGACGCGTGCCATTGTTCCCTCCCGTTTGCTGTCATTCGCTATTCGCTACTCGCCATTCGCCAATCTCACCGCTCCACCGTGAGCGCGATGCCCATGCCGCCGCCGATGCAGAGCGTCGCGAGGCCCTTCCTGGCGTCGCGGCGGCCCATCTCGTGCAGGAGCGTGATGAGGACGCGGGCGCCGGACGCGCCGATCGGATGGCCGATGGCGATGGCGCCGCCGTTGACGTTCACGATGCCGGGGTCCCAGCCCATGTCCTTGTTGACCGCGAGCGCCTGCGCCGCGAAGGCCTCGTTCGCCTCGACGAGGTCGAGGTCCTGGACCTTCCAGCCGGCGCGGTCGAGGGCCTTGCGCGAGGCCGGGATCGGGCCCGTGCCCATGATCGCCGGATCGACGCCGGCGGTCGCCCAGGAAGCGATGCGGGCGAGCGGCGTGAGGCCGCGCTTCTCGGCTTCCTCGGCCGTCATCAGCACGACGGCCGCGGCGCCGTCGTTGATGCCGGACGCGTTGCCGGCCGTCACCGTGCCCTCCTTCGAGAAGGCGGGCTTGAGCTTCTGGACGGCGTCGAGCGTCGTGCCGGGGCGGATGTACTCGTCCTGGTCGACGACCACGTCGCCCTTGCGGGTCTGGATGGTGAAGGGCGCGATCTCATCCTTGAACTTGCCGGCCTTCTGGGCGGCTTCCGCCTTGTTCTGCGAGGCGACCGCGAACTTGTCCTGGTCCTCGCGGGTGAGCTGCCACTTCGAGGCGACGTTCTCGGCGGTGTTGCCCATGTGGTAGCCGTTGAAGGCGTCCATCAGGCCGTCCTTCAGCATGGTGTCGACGAGCTTGAAGTCGCCCATCTTGGTGCCGGAGCGCATGTAGGCGGCGTGCGGCGCCTGGGACATCGACTCCATGCCGCCCGCGACGATCACGTCGGCGTCGCCGTTCGCGATCTGCTGCATGCCGATCGCGACGGTGCGCAGGCCCGAGCCGCAGAGCTGGTTCAGGCCCCAGGCGGTCTTCTCCTTCGGGACGCCGGCGCTGATCGCGGCCTGGCGGGCCGGGTTCTGGCCCTGGCCGGCGGCCAGCACCTGGCCGAGGATGACCTCGTCGACCTCGCCGGGCTCGACCTTGGCGCGGGAGAGCGCCGCCTGGATCGCAACCTTTCCGAGCTCGTGCGCCGGCGTGTTGGCGAAAGCCCCGTTGAACGACCCGACCGCGGTCCGGGCCGCGCCGACGATGACGATATCCTGCCGCGCCATGGGTGCTCTCCTCCTGAAAGATCGGCGATCGCGGCGCCGGCCGCCGCTCGATCCGTATGGCCGGCATCAAGCCGAGGGAGGGGGTGAAGTCAAGCAGGCCGCACGCGGGGCTTCTTCACGCTAACGCCAGGTCGCCGAGGCCGGATTCTCGGTTTGCTATTTCCGGCAGCGGCCGAAACCCTTAAGCTCGCCGACGGGGAGCGGGCGGGGACAGCCGCCTCTGGACAGGACATCATGGCGACGGACAAGGCCGAAAAGCCACCGACGGTCATCAAGAAATACGCCAACCGCCGGCTCTACCACACCGGCACCTCGACCTACGTCACCCTCGAGGACCTCGGGCGCATGGTCCGGGCCGGCGAGGACTTCGTCGTCTACGACGCCAAGACCCAGGAGGACATCACCCGCACGGTCCTGACCCAGATCATCTTCGAGGAGGAGAACAAGGAGGGGCAGAACCTCCTGCCGGTCACCTTCCTGCGCCAGCTGATCCGCTTCTACGGCGACAGCCTGCAGGCGCTCGTGCCGAGCTACCTCGCCTTCTCGATGGAGAACCTGACGCGCGAGCAGCAGAAGCTGCGCGAGCAGATGGCCCAGACCTTCGGCCCCGCCGCCGCGTTCCATGCCGTCGAGGAGCAGGTGCGGGCCAACATGGCCTTCTTCAGCGAGGCCATGCGGATGTTTACGCCCCCCTTCGGCAGGCGGACCACGGCGCAGCCGGACGAGGGCGCCGAGACGTCCGAGCCCGGCAAGGACGGCGCCGACGACCTGGAGGGTCTCAAGCGCCAGATGGCCGACATGCAGGCGAGGCTCGAGGCGCTGTCGAAGAAGTAGGGGCCGCAATCCGGAGGTGACGAAACGCTGCGTCGGCAGCGTGCGTCCTTCGAGGCTCGCCTACGGCTCGCACCTCAGGATGAGGGGTTTAGGGGATGGCCCAAACACAACTGTCCTCATCCTGAGGTGCGAGCGCAGCGAGCCTCGAAGGACGCACCCCTGCCGATGCACGCCCCGGCAGCTTCAGGCCGCGTCCCGTGCGGCCTGGGACCCGGCGTCCTCCACGACCACCGGCTTGCCGCAGTGCCACCCTTGCAGGAAGTCGACGCCCCACCCGGCGAGCATCTGTGCGGTTTCCTCGTCCTCGACCCATTCGGCGACGGTCGCGATGCCGAGGTGATGGGCGAGGTCGACGAGGGCGCGGACGAAGAAGCGGTCGTCCGGCGAGCGCGACAGGTTCTGGACGAAGGCGCCGTCGATCTTGAGGAGGTCGACCGGGAAGCCGCGCAGGTGCCGGAACGAGGTGTGCCCGGCGCCGAAGTCGTCGATCGCGACCGCACAGCCCAGCGCCTTCATGGCGTCGAGCCGGGCCCGGGTCGCGTCCGGGTCGCGCACCGCCGCGGTCTCGGTGATCTCGACGATGAGGCGCGCGGCGACGCCGGGGCGCGCCCCGAGGTGCGCCGCGAAGGTGTCGAGCCAGTCCGGGCTCTCGAGGGTCACGGGCGAGACGTTGATGGCGACGCGCTCCTCCGGATGCGCCTCGAGGTGGCCGGCCACGAGCTCGAGCATGCGCGCGTCGACGAGGGGCACGAGGCCGCTGCGCTCGAGCGCAGGCATGATCGCGGCGGCGTTCACGATCGCCCCGTCGCGGGTGCTGATGCGCAGCAGCGCCTCGCGGAACGCGACCGCGCGGCCTTTCGCCTCGACGACGGCTTGAGCCGCGAAGACGATCCGCCGTTCGTTGAGGGCCTCGACGACGTCGAAGACCGGGGCCGCGCCGGAGCGCTGCCCGGCCTCGCGCCGCGCCGTGGCCGGATCGAACATCGCGAAGGAGCGGGCCATGGGTCCGGCGCCGCGCTTCGTCGCGGCGAGCGCCTCCTCGGCCCGGCGCAGCAGCGTCGGCGCGTCGACGGCGTGGTCGGGGGCGGTCGCCCCGCCGATGCGGAGCGCGATCGCGAGCGGGCCGCGCGCGGTCGCGACCGGCTTCTCGACCACCTGCCGCAGGCGCCCCGCCGCGGCCTCCGCCTGGTCCGGTGGGCAGGAGCGCAGCGCCAGCGCGAAGCGGTTGCCGGCATAGCGGACGAGCGCGTCGCGCCCGCGCATGACGCCGCGGACGCGCGTCGCGACCTCCTCGGCGATCCCGTCGGCCTCGAACCCGAGCTCGTCGTCGAGCCGCCCGGGCTCCTCGACGGCGAGCACCAGGACGGTGAGCGGGCGCCGCGAGCGCCCGGCCTCGATAACCTCGGTCTGCAGGCGCGCGAGGAAGTCGGCCCGGTCGCGGGATCCGAGGCCGAGCCCGCCGGCGTCGCCCGAGCCCGCGCGGTCGACACGCAGCACTCCATGGGCGCGCACCGGCCGCCCGTCCGGACCGGCGTACCACCGGCCGGTGTCCTCGACCCGCAAGGGTTGGCGCCCCCTGATCCGGAGGAGGTAGCGCGCCCGGTACGGGACGCCCGCGCCCTCGTCCTTCGCCTCCGAGCGCAGGATCGACTCGTGGCGGGTCTCGTGGCTGCCGGGATCGATCATGAGGGCGAAGGCGCCGCCCGAGGCGAGCCGCGCCAGGTCGGCGACGCCGAGCACCTCGGCGGCGTTCGCCCCCCAGGCGATCAGGTCGCTCGAAAGGTCCCAGTCGTAGGCGACCTCGCCGATCGAGGTCAGCACCTTGCGCGGATCGAGCGGCCCCGGGCCGGCCGTGCCGGCGGACACCGCCTTCGATCGCCCGCGCGGCGCGCCTGACCTCGGCATACCCCCTCCCGGTGCGGTTGCGGCGGCCCCGCGGGCGCGCCGGAGCCGGCGACCTTCGCCGCCGTCGAGCGTTGTTCCGAAATGATGCAGGCCGCGGCGTTAACGCCCTGTAAATCCTCGACGGACCCTGGCCGGAAACTTGCCCCGTCGCGGCTTGGAACGACTTGGAGGCCGCCCTTGGGGCCGTGCGCGATGCACGATGACACGCCGGCGAGCCGGGACGACCCGCCGTCGCGGGCCCTCGTCCCCAGCGTCGCGCCGGCCGATCCGGTCCGCCCCGCCCCGCGCCCGCTCGCGTCCTTCGTGACCCAGCTCTTCGCCTGCGAGGCGGGGCTCGGGCCGTTCCGCAGGCGCCGCCGCGCCGGTCCGGATTACGGCGCGGCGTCCTACGAGGCTTCCGACCGCGCCGAGGACAGCGTTCCGGCACGGTTCGAGCGGGTGCTTTGATCCCTCTCCCCGTTGCTCGTTGCCCGTTCGCGCCGCCCTGACGGCGCGGCAGGCCGCCCGGCAATTCCTGCCGGGAGCGAGGCCGAAACTTGCCGTCCGATCCGCCTGCCCGGACCGGCCCCGCGGGCAAAAGGCGCGGGAATTCAAGGTCTTTCCGCTCTCCGCCGGCTGGCCCGGGCCTTGCGGGCCAGGACCGGGCAACACGGGCGTCAGCGTTGGAAGCAACCCTCATCTCGACGACACTTCTTCCGGGCGGTCCCGGCCTCGCCGCGTCCGCGGGCGGCCAGTCATTGCCGGAGGCCGGGGCATCCCCCTTCGCCGTCCTGGCGGCGCTCGCCGCGGGGGAGCCCATGCTCGTGCCTACGCCCGTGCCCGTGCCCACACCGGCCGCCGCGGGCCAGGAGGCCGCAAAGAGCGCGCCCGCAGCCCCAGCCTGGGCCGGCGTTCCCGGCGTGCCGGCATTGGCCGGACCGACCGCCGATGACCTGGCCTTGGCCCTCGTCCAGGCCGCGAACCCGAACGCCGCAAGCCATGCGGGTCCGGACAAGGCTGCCGCCGGCGGGATCCCGGCCGAAGCCGTCGGCCGTGTGCGGAAGACGGGCGGCGCCCTCGACGAGGGTGCCGAGGCCCTGCCGGACGAGGCTGCGGCGCCGGCGCCGGACCCGTCCCTCGCCATGGCGATCGCGGCTCCGGCGCCGCCGGCTCTCAGGCCTACGCCCGCTCCCGTCGCGTCCGGTGCCGGGGAGCCCGCTCCGGCGGCGGCCCTCGGATCGCAGCCGCCCTCGACGCCTCGTACCGCCGCTCTCCCCTCTCCCTTGCCAAGCCTGACGGTGCCTGCCGCTCTTGCCGGCGACGCTGCCGGCGATCCCGCCCCCGGCCCGGACCCGGCGACCGCGACGGCCGAAGCCGTTTCCCCAAAAAGTCGAGCCGCCGTCCCGGTTCGGACGGCTGCGTCCGACCCGGAGGGCAGGCCTGCCGCGGCGGGGGCGGTTCTCGCGGCCCTGCCGGACGCCGTCCCGCATGAGCTTCCCGAGATTGCCGTGGCTGCGGCGTCCGCCCTGATGGGCCCGGACGGGCGCGCCAAAGGCCCGGAGTCCGGCGTCCGGACCATCGGCTCCGCCGTCGCCCAGGAGCCGGTGGGGCCCGGCCGATCCGGGGAGCAGGAGCAGCCTTCGAACGCTCCGCCGGCTGCTGGCCCGGCGACCCCTGCCGAGACCGACAAGGCCGTGCATGCCCGCCCGCCCGCCGAAGCCGGGAAGGTCTCCCGCGAGGACGAGCCGGCGCCGAAGCCGTCCGCCGACCGGCCGGCCCTCGCCGAGGCGGCGAAGCCCGTTCCCGATCTCCTGTCCGGTCCCTCCCCGTCCCATGCCGGGCCGCATCCCGTGCGGACCGCCGAGGCCGGCCCGGCTCCGCCCCTGCCCGGCGAGGCCGGCGCAAGAATCCCGGTCGTCCCGAACGTCCCGCTCGCCGCGGTGCCGGTCGAGATCGGCCTGAGAAGCCTCGCCGGCCTGAACCGGTTCGAGATCAGGCTCGAGCCGGAGGACCTCGGGCGCATCGACGTGCGGCTCGATCTCGACGGCGACAAGGTCCAGGCCCGGCTCACCGTCGACCGGGTCGAGACCCTTGCGCTCCTCCAGCGCGACGCGAGGACGCTTGAGCGCGCGTTCGAGCAGGCGGGCTTGAAGCCCTCCGAGGGCGGCATCGACCTCACGCTGCGCGACCCCCGGGGCGACGCCCGCGGGCAGGGCGGCGATCGCCCGGGCCGCGAGACCCCCGAGCAGCGCCCGCTTCCCGATCCGGACGGCGAGCCCGCCCCCCGCATCGTCCGCACCCTCTGGCGCGCCCCCGGCCGCCTCGATCTGCGCATCTAGGGACCACAGCCATGGCCGACGCCATCACCAGCACGGGCTCCGCCGCAGCTAGCGCCGCAGCCGCGACGGGCAAGACCCCGCCGAAGGGCATCGCCCAGAACTTCGACGCCTTCCTGCTGCTGCTCACGACGCAGCTCAAGAACCAGAGTCCCTTGGACCCCCTCGACACCAACCAGTTCACGCAGCAGCTCGTGCAGTTCGCCTCCGTCGAGCAGCAGCTCAAGCAGACCGAGACCCTCGGGGCGCTGCTCGCCACCATGAAGGCCTCGACCGCCTCGAACGCGGCGAGCTTCGTCGGCATGCAGGTGACGGCGGACGGGGCGACGACCCGGCTCTCGAACGGCGGCGCCAGATGGGTCCTGAACGCGGCCCGCAACGCCAGCCATGCCACGATCACGATCCGGGACAAGGCCGGCGGCGTCGTCGCGACCCGCACGGGCGCGCTCGCGGCCGGCGCGCAAACCTTCACCTGGGACGGCAAGACCTCGACCGGGACGACGGCGCCGGACGGGGACTACACCGTCACGGTCGCGGCGCTCGACGCCTCGGGCCAGGGGGTCTCGGTCAAGACCGAGATCGCGGGCCGGGTCGACTCCGTCGACATGACGGGCGACGCGCCGCAACTCGTCGTCGGCACGGTCCGGGTCCCGCTCTCGAGCGTGAAGACCCTGGGGCTGCCGATCTGAGCGTCTTTCCTCTTCGGATCGAAGCGCGGTCTTCCCTCCCGCAAGGGGCAGAGGGAATCCGGGGCCACGCCACGCTTTCGCGCGCGCCCCGCGCGCTTAGGTAAATTTTAAGCGCGGGGTCCTATGTTGCCTTCGACGTGGTCAGTTCGAGTGTGTGAGTAGCGTATCATGACCGAACCCTATCGGGCGCGGGTCAAGTATGTGATCGGGCCGGACGGCAGTCCGCTCACGATCGCGGACCTTCCCCCTTCCAACACGCGCCGCTGGGTCATCCGCCGCAAGGCCGAGGTGGTGGCGGCGGTCCGCGGCGGGCTCCTCAGCCTCGAGGAGGCCTGCCAGCGCTACACGCTGACGACCGAGGAGTTCCTGAGCTGGCAGCAGTCGATCGACCAGCACGGCCTCGCGGGGCTCCGCACGACGCGCATCCAGCACTACCGGCAATAGGCTTTTCCCCCGCCTGCCCGCCGCTCCGCAGCCGCCTCCGGGCGGCTGTTTCATGTCCGCGTGAAGACCCAGAGCGAGGCTCCGGCCATGTAGAGCCCGCTCGCCCCATGAAGCAGCAGGTGCCCCGGCGACGACAGGCCCCGCTCCATGAGGAGGATCGCGATGTCGCCGGCCGGGATCAGGACCGTGATCGCGAGCACGATCCCGACCGCCCGCCGGCTCGCGAAGAGCGCGAGCGCCGCGACGTAGAGGCCGAAGGCGAGGTCCCGGACCCCGAGCGCCGCGACATAAGCGAGGCCCGAGCCCTCCGTCGCGATGCCGAAGATCGCGGCGCCGAGCCGGGGCGAGACGATGAGGACGAGGCCGAGAGCGAGGAGGCCGATCGCCGGCGCCAGCACGATCCAGGTGCCTGGGGAGCGCACGGCGAGGCGCCCGGAGGGCTCATGGGAAGAGTCCGGAGCGCTCAATTCCCGCCGATCAATTTCCGCGCCACGATCACGCGCATGATCTCGTTCGTGCCCTCGAGGATCTGGTGGACCCTGAGATCGCGGACGATCTTCTCGATGCCGTAGTCCGAGAGGTAGCCGTAGCCGCCGTGGAGCTGGAGGGCGTCGTTCGCGACCTTGAAGCCGACGTCGGTCGCGAAGCGCTTGGCCATGGCGCAGCGCATGGTCGTGTCGGGCTCGTCGCGGTCGTAGGCCGCCGCGGCGGCGTAGACGAAGAGCCGCGCCGCCTCGAGCTCCGTCGCCATGTCGGCGAGGCGGAACTGCAGCGCCTGGAACTCGGTGAGCTTCTTGCCGAAGGCGCGGCGCTCGCGCATGTAGGCGAGCGCCTTGTCGAGAGCTCCTTGAGCGCCCCCCACCGAGCAGGCCGCGATGTTGAGCCGCCCGCCGTCGAGCCCCGCCATCGCGATCCTGAAGCCGTCGCCCTCCTCTCCTAAGCGATTCTCGACCGGCACCCGGGCGCCGTCGAAGATCACGGCCCGGGTCGGCTGGGCGTTCCAGCCCATTTTTCTCTCATTGGCCCCGAGCTGCACGCCCGGCGTGTCGCCGGGAACGACCAGGGTCGAGATGCCGGAGGGGCCCTCGCCGCCGGTGCGGACCATCACGACGTAGAGGTCGCCGGCGCCGGCGCCGGCGCCCGAGATGAACTGCTTCTGGCCGTGAAGCACGTAATGGTCGCCGTCGCGTGACGCCCGGGTCTTGAGCGCCGCGGCGTCCGAGCCCGCGCCGGGCTCGGTCAGGCAGTAGCTTGCCAGGTTCTCCATGGTGACGAGCTTCGGCAGGAAGCGCCGACGCTGTTCGTCCGAGCCGAAGCGGTCGATCATCCAGGCGGCCATGTTGTGGATCGAGACGTAGGCCGAGACCGTCGGGCAGCCCGTCGCCAGCGCCTCGAAGATCAGCGCCGCGTCGAGGCGCGTAAGCCCCGATCCGCCGACGTCCTCGCCGATGTACACCCCGCCCATCCCGAGCGCCGCCGCCTCCCGCATCTCGTCGACGGGGAAATGCTTCTTCTCGTCCCATTCGACGGCGTGCGGCGCGAGCTTTTCGGCCGCGAAATCGCGCGCCATGTCGCGGATCGCGACGTGGTCGGGGGTGAGGGCGAAGGCGGTCATGGCCGCCAATCCGCCAGATAGACGAGGGATCTGGCGTGTCGAGACGCTGCCACCTTGCGGGCGAAGCGCGCGTCGGAGGTGACGAGCACGTCCGCACGCGCCTCGGCATGCGCCAGGAACACGCAATCCGCCAGCGGATGGGCGAGCTCGAGCGAGAGGGTGAAGGCGCGGTCGATGAAGCGCGCCGAGGGATCGACCTCCGGCGCGATCCTCTGCGCTCGAGCCAGAAGCCCCTCCGCCGCGTCCGGCTCGATCTCCTGCCGCCGGACCGCCCGGGTGACGGCGCCGGCGATCTCTATATTGAGCAGGTCCGGCGCACGCAGGATCAGGTCCGCCGCCAACAGCGCCCTTGCGTGCCCACTGAGCGGACCGTCCACGAGGCCGTCGTAGAGGACGCTCGTGTCGAGGGTCACCCCTCTTCCTCGCGCATGCCGCCGATGAGATCGCCGCCGCAGGTCTTCACCTTCGGGAAGCCGCCGTTCTCACGCGCGAACTGCTCCAGAAGCCGGCCGCGCTCGTCCCCGGTGAGCGGCGCGATGGCCTTGAGCTGCTCGCGCAGGAAGGTCTCGAAGGACACGCCGGCCAGCCGTGCCTTGACCTTGAGGCCGGCGACCACGGCGTCATCGATGTTGCGGACGAGGACCTGACCCATCGGAAGCTCCGGAATGCTATCGAAAAAGATAGCATTCCCGGGCGCAAGTGTCATCTCCCTCACTGCATCGTCGGGATCACGAACTCCGAGCCCTCCTTCACCCCGCTCGGCCAGCGTGAGGTCACGGTCTTCGTCTTCGTGTAGAAGCGGATCGCGTCGGGCCCGTGCTGGTTCAAGTCGCCGAAGCCGGAGCGCTTCCAGCCGCCGAAGGTGTAGTAGGCGATCGGCACCGGGATCGGCACGTTGACGCCGACCATGCCGACGTTGACTCGTGCCGCGAAGTCCCGCGCCGCGTCGCCGTCGCGGGTGAAGATCGCGACGCCGTTGCCGTACTCGTGCTCGGAGGGCAGGCGCAGCGCCTCGGCGTAGTCCTTGGCCCGCACCACAGACAGCACCGGCCCGAAGATCTCCTCCTTGTAGATGCGCATCGAGGGCTTCACCTCGTCGAAGAGGCAGCCGCCCATGTAGAAGCCCTCCTCGTAGCCCTGCATGCGGAAGTTCCGCCCGTCGACCACGAGCTTCGCGCCCTCGCGCACGCCGAGGTCGACGTAGTCGCGCACCTTCTCGAGGTGCTGCTTCGTCACGAGCGGGCCGAAGTCGGCGCCGGGGTCGGTCGAGGGCCCGATCTTCAGGCTTTCGACCCGGGGCGTGAGCTTCCCCATGAGCGCGTCCGCCGCGCCCTTGCCGACCGGCACCGCGACCGAGATCGCCATGCAGCGCTCGCCGGCCGAGCCGTAGCCGGCGCCGATGAGCGCGTCGACGGCCTGGTCCATGTCGGCGTCCGGCATGATGATCATGTGGTTCTTGGCGCCGCCGAAGCACTGCGCGCGCTTGCCCGTCGCGGCCGCGCGCGAATAGACGTACTCGGCGATCGAGGACGAGCCGACGAAGCCG
>DASVPW010000132.1:0-44468 GCA_036389455.1 Beijerinckiaceae bacterium | reverse complement strand
CCGGCGGTTCAACCGCACCTCCGAGCATCGCCTCGCGATGTTCGCCAACATGTCGGCCGCCCTCATCAAGCACGAGCAGATCGTCACCACCCTGCCGAAGGCGAAGGACCTGCGCCCGGTGGTCGAGAAGCTGATCACGCTTGGCAAGCGCGGCGACCTCCACGCCCGCCGCCTCGCCATGTCGCGGCTGCGCGACGACGCCATGGTCAGGAAGCTCTTCGAGGTGCTCGGGCCCCGCTACAAGGAGCGCAACGGCGGCTACACCCGCGTGCTCAAGGCCGGCTTCCGCTTCGGTGACAACGCTCCGATGGCCGTGATTGAGCTCGTGGACCGCGACGAGGACGCCCGCGGGCAGGACTCCGGGCCGTCGCAGAAGGCGGAAAGCGCCGAGGCTTCTGAGGCTTGACGGCATTCCCTCATCGCACGTTCGAAAGGGCAGCCCCACGGCTGCCCTTTCTTTTTTAGGCGGGCTGCCACACCTCTCTTCGGAAACCTCCGTGATGGCGCATCGCCATTATGAGCAGCGGGATTCTCGTGGAATCTCAAGGCCGCCGCTTATCATGATGACGCATTTTCATGATGACGGAGAGCGTTTCGCAGGGTCCTCCGAGGGGAGACGGGCAACCGCGCGGCGGCGAAGCCTTCGGGACAGCCGCGAAGTCCCCTTCGGGGGGGAGGAGACGCAACGGCTCGTCAACGCGGCTCGTGTAGCTTCTTCGCGAGGAGGGCCGGGGCCGGAATGCGGGTCGTCGTCGTCGCGGATTTCGCCGAGGCCGGCGGGGGAGCGCAGCGCGTGGCGCTCGAATCCGCGCGGGCGCTCGCCGAGGCAGGCGTTCCCGTCACCTACGTGCATGCGGTCGGGGAGGGGACGCCCGCCATCCTCGACCATCCCTTCGTCCAGGCGATCGGCTTCGGCCTCAAGGACGTCTGGGACCAGCCGGCCCTCCAGGCCGCCGGCAGCGGGGTCTGGAACGGAGAGGCCGCGGCACGCCTGAGGGGCGTGCTGGCGTCCCTGCCGCCGGGGCCGGCGGTGATCCACGTCCACCAGTGGACCCGCGCCTTCTCGCCCGCGATCCTGCCGGTCTGCCTCAACTCCGGGCTGCCGGTCGCGATCACCCTGCACGACTACTTCCTGGCTTGCCCGAACGGGGTCTACTACCGCTTCGACAAGGGCGAGCCGTGCACGCTCAGGCCCCTGTCGCTCGCCTGCATCGCGGCACCGAGCGATCCGCGCAGCTACGCCCACAAGGCCGTGCGGGTGCTGCGCACGGCGCTCACCCGGCGCGCGCTTCGCGGCCGGCGCTTCCATGCCGTCCACGTCTCGGACCGGGGCCGCGACACGATCGCCCCGTTCCTTCCGGCGACGGTCGTCCACCACCGGGTCGACAACCCGGTCGCGGTCGCGCGAGCCGAGCCGGCCGCGATCGCCGACGATGCCAGGATCGCCTTCGTCGGCCGCCTGACGCGGGAGAAGGGCGCCGATCTCGTGGCGAAAGCGGCGCAGGAGGCGGGCCTGCCGGCGCTCTTCATCGGCGAGGGGCCGCTCGCCGAAGAGGTCCGGCGCATCGATCCCCGGGCCGAGGTCCTGGGCTGGCGCAGCCCCGCCGAGGTCGCGACGCTCCTCGCCGGCCGTGTGAGGGCCGTCGTCGCCCCTTCGCGCTGGCACGAGACCGGGCCGCTCACCGCCTACGAGGCCGCCGCCGCCGGCGTGCCGGCCGTGGTCTCGGTCCGGGCCGGCGCCGCCGAGAAGGTTTGTCATGGCGAGACCGGCTACGTGGTCGAGCCGGACGTCGCCGCGCTCGCCGAGGCCCTGCGGCAGCTTGCCGACATCGCGACGGCCCGTCGCCTCGGCCGGGCGGCCTACGACCGCTACTGGGCCGCGCCCCTGACCCCCGAGCGACATGCCGCGCGCCTCCTCGAGGTCTACGCCGCGATGCTGGCGCCTTCGCCTCTCCCTCCGCAGAGGTGAGCCCGCCCTTTTTCCCGCCCATTCCGCGTCCTATACAGGGGACCATCCCGAGTCGTTGTTCGCCCGCGCGCCCGTTTCCGGAGCCTTCCGCATGCGCCTTCCCGTCCTTGCCGCCGTCCTTGCCCTCGCCTGCGGCGCAGCCCAGGCGCAGGAGCGCGCCGTGCCGGGGAGCCGGGCGGAGGTCCAGCTCTCCTACGCGGCCGTCGTCAGGGAGGCGGCACCCTCGGTCGTCAACGTCTACGGCGCCCGGGTCGAGAAGCGCCCGCAGAACCCCGCCATGGAAGAGTTCATGCGCCGCTTCTTCGGCGACGGCGGCGGTCCGGGCGGTCCCGGGGGCCCCGGCGGGCCGGACGGGTTCCAGGGCCGCGGGCAGCGCTCGCTCGGCTCGGGTGTGATCGTCGACGCGGGCGGCCTCGTCGTCACGAACCACCACGTGGTCGAGGGCATGACCGAGGTGAAGATCGCGCTCGCCGACAAGCGCGAGTTCGAGGCGACGATCGTGCTGAGCGACCCGCGCACCGACCTCGCGGTGCTGAAGGCGAAGGGCGCGCCGCCGCTCCATGCCCTGGCGTTCGGCGACTCGGAGGGCCTCCAGGTCGGCGACCTCGTGCTCGCCATCGGCAACCCGTTCGGCGTCGGCCAGACGGTCACGCACGGCATCGTCTCGGCGCTCGCCCGCACCCAGGTCGGCATCTCGGATTACCAGTTCTTCATCCAGACCGACGCCGCCATCAACCCGGGCAACTCGGGCGGCGCCCTCGTCGACATCAACGGACGGCTCGTCGGCATCAACACCGCGATCTTCTCGCGCTCGGGGGGCAGCCACGGCATCGGCTTCGCGATCCCTTCGAGCATGGTCCGCACCGTGGTCGAATCGGCGAAGGGCGGCAGCCGCACGGTGCGCCGGCCCTGGTTCGGCGCCCGCCTGCAGAGCATCGCCCCGGACATCGCCGACTCGATGGGCCTCGAGCGGCCGAGCGGGGCCCTCGTCGCCTCGGTCTACGACAGGAGCCCGGCCGAGGAGGCGGGCCTGAAGCGCGGCGACCTCATTCTCGCCGTCGACGGGCAGGACGTGGATACGCCGGAGAGCTTCGGCTACCGCTTCTCCCTGAAGGGGGTCTCCGGCCAGACCGCCGTCACGGTGCTGCGCGGGGGCGAGCGCAAGACCCTGGCGGTCCGGCTCACGACTCCGCCCGAGACGCGGCCGCGCGAGCCCGTGCGGGTCAAGGCGCGCTCGCCGCTCGCCGGCGCGACGGTCGTCAACATGTCGCCCGCCGTCGCCGACGAGCTGCAGCTCGACATCTCGTCGGAAGGCGTCGCCGTTGCCGACGTCGAGCCGAATTCCTCGGCCATGCGGGTCGGCTTCCAGAAGGGCGACCTCATCCTCGCCATCAACCGCGAGCCGGTGAAGGCCTCGAAGGACGTGGACCGGCTCTCGAAGGCCGGCGTCTCCGTGTGGGAGATCGTCATCAACCGCAACGGCCAGGTGCTGACGACGGTGCAGCGGGGGTGACGCGCCGCCCCTCGCGGCGGGCCGTGCAAGCTCGAGGTCTGTCGGCCTCCTGAAAATAATCCTTGACACTGTTCCTGTTTCGTGCTTGTCTGCCGCCGTCCCGTCCACCCGAGGGGCGCGCTCATGAGGCGTCGTGACGTGGGGCGGGATCGGTGCCGCGCCGGGGAACGCATGCCCCGGTCCGGGCGCCGCGCGAGGAACACGCAGCCGAGGGCCGGAAGAGCCGAGGGGGCACCCCCGAGTGCTCAGGACCCCGCCCGAGGCTGCCGGGCCGAGAGCCTGGCCTCGTCAGCGGCCGCAGAACACCGTGCGCGGGGCCGGCGGGCCCAGTTAAAGATCGGGTTCGCTGTGCGCCCCGCGCACCCCTCGATCTTCTTGCCTCCCATGCCTCGGGCCGAAAGGACCGCGAGAGCGATGACGCGCGACTCCGATCCGCTGGCCTTCCGCGCCGGCACCCCTTAATCAGGGCCGCCATGAACGCACACGCCGACATCCGCCGCGACAGCGTCGAGACGCCCTATTCCTGGGTGCGCCTCGCCCTCTCCGTGCTCATGGGCACGGTCGGCGGCGTCGGGATGTGGTCGGTCGTGGTGGTGCTGCCCGCCGTGCAGGCGGAGTTCGGGACGGCGCGGGCCGACGCCTCGCTGCCCTACACCCTGACCATGGTCGGCTTCGCCTTCGGCGGCGTGCTCATGGGCGGCATCGCCGACCGCTTCGGCATGGCGGCGGCGGCGGCGCTCGGCGCGCTCGCCATGGGGGCGGGCTACGTCGCGGCGGGCTTTGCCGGCAGCATCTGGCAGTTCGCCCTGATCCACGGCGTGCTGATCGGCTTCCTCGGCGCCTCCGCGGTGTTCGGCCCGCTCATGGCCGACGTGTCGCACTGGTTCGACCGCCGGCGCGGCATCGCGGTCGCGGCCTGCGCCTCGGGCAACTACGTCGCCGGCGCGATCTGGCCGCCGCTCCTGCAGCACTTCGTCGAGACCGCGGGCTGGCGCGCGACGCATATCGGGGTCGGCGTCGTCTGCCTTGCCGCCATGCTGCCGCTCGCGCTGGCGTTGCGCCGCGCGCCGCCCGCGAAGCGCTCGCCGGCGGCCGAAGGCGGCGCCGCGGCCGAAGGCAAGCTGTCGCTCACCGCGATGCAGTGGCTCCTCGTCGTGGCGGGGCTCGCCTGCTGCGTCGCCATGTCGACGCCCCAGGTCCACATCGTCGCCTACTGCGGCGACCTCGGCTACGGCGTCGCGCGCGGCACCGAGATGCTGTCGATCATGCTGGGCCTCGGGATCGTGAGCCGGATCGCCTCCGGGTTCGTCGCCGACCGCATCGGCGGGCTTGCGACGCTCCTCCTCGGATCGGCGCTCCAGGCGGCTTCGCTCCTGCTCTACGTCTTCTTCGACGGGCTTGCCTCGCTCTACCTGATCTCGGCCCTGTTCGGCCTCGTCCAGGGCGGCATCGTGCCGGCCTACGCCATCATCGTGCGCGAGTACTTCCCGGCGAAGGAGGCGGGCGCGCGGGTCGGTCTCGTCATCATGGCGCCGCTGTTCGGCATGGCGCTCGGCGGCTGGGTCTCGGGCGCGATCTTCGATTTTTCCGGCTCCTACCGGGCCGCCTTCGCCCACGGCTTCGTCTGGAACGTCCTCAACCTCGCGATCGCCGCCTGGCTCTTGCGCCGGGTCGCGCGGGACGAGACTGCGGCGCTCCCGCGGGCGGTCCTGCCCGACCGGGTCTGACAAGGCCCCTGGCCGCAGAGGCGCGCTTGGCGTAGAGGCGGGACCATGCCCGACCTCTTCACCGCCGCCGGCCTCGATGAGCGCGCGCCGCGCCCGCTCGCCGACCGGCTGCGGCCCCGGAGGCTCGCCGAGGTCGTCGGCCAGGACCACCTCGTCGGGCCGGACGGGGCGCTGACCCGGCTCCTGCGCTCGGGGTCGCTCGGCTCGCTGATCTTCTGGGGGCCGCCCGGCACCGGCAAGACCACGGTCGCGCGCCTCCTCGCCAACGAGACCGACCTGCACTTCGAGCAGATCTCGGCGATCTTCTCCGGCGTCGCCGACCTGAAGAAGGTGTTCGAGGCCGCCCGCGGCCGGCGCGCCACGGGGCAGGGGACGCTGCTGCTCGTCGACGAGATCCACCGCTTCAACCGCGCCCAGCTCGACGCCTTCCTGCCGGTCACGGAGGACGGCACCGTCACGCTGATCGGGGCGACGACCGAGAACCCGTCCTTCGAGCTCAACGCCGCCCTCCTGTCCCGGGCCCGGGTCATGCTCTTCCACGCCCTCGACGAAGCGGCGCTGGAAAAGCTCCTGGAGCGGGCCGAGGACATGCTGGAGAAGCCGCTGCCGCTCGACGCGGAGGCGCGCGCATCCCTGATCCGCATGTCCGACGGCGACGGGCGGGCGGCGCTGACGCTCGCGGAGGAAGTCTGGCGTTCGGCCACAGAGGGCGAGGTGTTCGGGGCCGAGAAGCTGCAGGAGATCGTGCAGCGCCGGGCGCCGATCTACGACAAGGCGCAGGAAGGCCACTACAACCTCATCTCGGCCCTGCACAAGACGATCCGCGGCTCCGACCCCGACGCGGCGCTCTACTACCTCGCCCGCATGCTCGATGCCGGCGAGGACCCGCTCTATATCGCCCGCCGGCTCGTGCGCGCCGCCGTCGAGGACATCGGCATGGCCGACCCGCAGGCGCTTGCCGTCGCGAACGCCGCCAAGGACGCCTTCGACTTCCTGGGGTCGCCCGAAGGGGAGCTCGCGCTCGCCCAGGCGGCGATCTATTTGGCGACCGCGCCGAAGTCGAACGCCGCCTACACGGCCTACGGCGCCGCGAAACGCGCCGCGAAGGAGCACGGCTCCCTCATGCCGCCGAAGACGATCCTCAACGCCCCGACGAAGCTCATGAAAAACATCGGCTACGGCAAGGGCTACGCCTACGACCACGACGAGCCCGACGCCTTCTCGGGCCAGGACTACTGGCCGGAGCAACTCGGCCGCCAGCGCTTCTACGCCCCGACCGAGCGCGGCTTCGAGCGCGAGGTGAGGAAGCGCCTCGAATGGTGGGAGAGGCTGCGGCGGGAACGCAGGAGCGATGAGGGCTGACGCCGATCCCGGGATGAAGTGAGGCAAGAAAGCTGCTTCGGCAAGAAATCGCGCCGGGAGCGCTGGAAATCCATCTCCGGGCGTCGACCGTCCGCATCTTGTTCATTACGCTCCCCTGACATTCGTGGCTGGGGCCCGCAATGAGCCGTTTTCTCGTCGCGCGCGGTGCGCGCCTCGTCTTTTCATGCCTGGCGCTGACCTTCCTCACAAATTGCGCGCAGCTGTATCTCACGCAGGACCCCGACGACATGCTCGTCCGGGTCGGCTCCACGAACGAGATGCTGAAGGCGGCGGGTTACGCCGACAACTTCCTTCCCTACGCCCTCATCGCGGACCAGACCTACTCGGACAAGGCGTACGAGACGCGGCGGTTCGACCTCGGCGACCGGACCTATTGCTATCCCAGGGGCGCTACGCCCTGCATCGATTACACCCCCTACGCGCGCAAGATCCTGAGCGAATGGCGTCTGATCTACGCCGCGATGAACGAGAAGAGCTTCCCCTGCAAGGAAGGCCGGGCCCCGTGCACCGAGCCGCTCCCCGGACTCGGAGTCCAGATCTGGGTTCGCAAGGGGAAGGTCTGCCGCGAGGCCGTGGTCGCCTTCCGCGGCACCGACGGGCAGAGCGCGGACGACTGGCTCTCGAACCTGCGCTGGCTCCTACGGCTCTTGCCCCTCTACGACCAGTACGAGCAGGTGCAGGACTACACGCCCGACTTCGTCAAGACGGTCGAGGACGAGCCCTGCTTCGTCAGGGGCCGGACCAAGATCGTCGCCGTGGGGCATTCGCTCGGAGGCGGCCTCGCCCAGCAGGCGTCCTACATGGACCGGAAGATCCGGCGCGTCTTCGCCTTCGATCCGTCGTTCGTCACCGGCTGGAACGATGCCCACGTCATTCCCGTCCGGGAGGAGAACACCAGGGGCCTTCTGATCGAGCGGGTCTACGAGCACGGCGAGATCCTGGCTATTCCGCGATACCTCTTGCGCCACGTCCTGCCGGCGACCGCGTGCAACCCGCAGATCAGGTCGATCCGCTTCAATGCCCTCCACGGCACGGGCGTAGCCCAGCACAGCCTCTCGGGCATGACCACGGCGCTCCTGAACTGGTCGTGGCAGACGCCGCCCGCCGAGAAGAAGACGCGGCTTCCGGAGCCCCCGTTGCACGAGTGCCCGTCCGGCCAGGGGGAAAACGAGGCCGTCGTCGCGGGCGCGGCGAAGCGCGCGCTGTGAGCGAGGCCGCGTCAGGGCTCCCGCGCCCGGGCGCACGGGGCCTGTCCCGCTGGCCATGAGCGCCACCCTCCTCGTCTTCCTCGGCGCCGGCCTCGGCGGAGTGCTGCGGCACGGCGTCAACCTTGCCTGCGCGCGGGCGTGCGGCACGACGTTCCCGTGGGGGACACTGACGGTCAACGTCGTCGGCTCCTTCGCTATGGGCCTCTTGGCCGCCTGGCTCGCCTTCAGGGCCGGGGGGTGGTCGCAGGGGATGCGGCTGTTCCTCGCGACCGGCGTGCTCGGCGGCTTCACGACCTTCTCGGCCTTCTCTCTCGACGCGGTGCTCTTGTGGGAGCGCGGCGCCGCGCTCCTCGCCGTGGGCTATGTCGCGGCCTCCGTCGTTCTCTCCGTCGGCGGGCTGGTGCTCGGCCTTGCAGTGGTGAGGAGCCTGTCATGAAGGGGAGGGGAGGCGGAAAAAACCTCTCCCGCTCGCGGGAGAGGCCGAGTCCGCGAAGCGGACCGGGTGAGGGCAGCACGCCGAAGGCAGCCTCCAAAGCCGCGCCTCAGCCCACCCGGCGCGAGGCCAAGGCCCAGACCCAGGAAGTGCTCGCGACCGGCGTCCAGACCCTGACCGTCGACCCGGACGAGGCCGGAATGCGCGTCGACCGCTTCCTCGTCGCCCGCTTCCCGCAGCTCGCCTTCACCCACATCCAGCGCATCGTCCGAAAAGGGGAGCTGCGGGTCGACGGCAAGCGGGCGAAGCCTCAGGGGAGGCTCGAGGCCGGGCAGAAGGTGCGCATCCCCCCCTTGAGGCTCGAGCCGCAGAAGGCCGCGGCCCGCAGCGCCGCCCGCGACCAGGACGAGCGCGCCTTCCTCAAGTCCATCACCCTCTACGAGGACAAGGACGTCCTCGTCCTGAACAAGCCCGCCGGCCTCGCGGTCCAGGGCGGCCCCGGCACGAAGCGCCACGTCGACGGCCTCCTCGAGGCCTTGAGGGACGACGAGGGCCAGAAGCCGCGCCTCGTCCACCGCCTCGACAAGGACACGGCCGGCTGCCTCGTCGTCGCGAAGACCCGCTTCGCCGCGACGACCTTGGGCAAGACCTTCCGCTCCCGCTCGGCGCGCAAGATCTACTGGGCGGTCGTGGCCGGCGTGCCCCGGGTGCGCCAGGGCCGCATCTCGACCTACCTCGCGAAGGAGGAGGTCGAGCACGACTCGGTCATGCGCGTCGCCCGCCACGGCGACGAGGGCGCGAGCCACGCGCTCACCTACTACGCCGTGGTCGAGACCGCGGCCCAGAAGCTCGCTTGGCTGTCGCTCAAGCCCGTGACCGGGCGCACCCACCAGCTCCGCGCGCACGCGGCCCACATCGGCCACCCGATCGTCGGCGACCCGAAGTACTTCGAGATCGAGAACTGGGAGCTGCCCGGCGGGCTCCAGAACCGGCTGCATCTCTTGGCCCGCCGCATCGTCATCCCGCATCCGCGCACGGGCAAGCCGATCGACGTGACGGCGCCCCTGCCGCCGCACATGGAGCAGAGCTTCAACCTCCTCGGCTTCGACGTCCAGCGCTACGACCCGATCGTCGACGCGCCGGAGGAATGAGAGCCGCCCCACATGGTTAACGAAACCCCCTCCTGTGGCATTTGGGTGACGCCGCCGCGGCCGCCGCGGTGCTACGACTTGGAATCGTGGGGATGGGGGATCTCATGGACGATCTCGAAGACCGCGCCAAAGCGGCCGAAGATCCGAAAGAGAAGACCGAGTACGACTGGGACATCACCTCGATCGAAGGGCGAGACGACAGACCTGCCGTCGAGCCCTTCGACCCTTATTTCGGGCGCCGCCCCGCGGAGAAGTCGTTCTGGCCCTGATCGGGCTTTGACCCCAGGCGCTTACGCCCGCAATCTCGCCCAGGACCTGAAGCAGCTTCAAGCGATCCCCGCGCCTCGCCGCACGTGGCCAGACGGTTCTTGCACTCCTGTCGGACGGGATGCGACGGGCGCGCCGGGATGGCGCCGCAGTCCACGGGCCGGGGGATGTTGGTTTGGGGGGCGGGCTGCGCCATATTCCTCAAGCGGGTTCGAACCTCGGAGTTCTTGATGTCGGAAGTCACCGATCTCGTTATGCCGGTGCTGCAGCGCATCCAGACGGATCTCGCCGACGTGAAGCGCACGCTGGCGCAGCATGGCGAGAAGCTCGACGACCATACCCGTCGGTTCGAGGAAATGGAGATCTACCTCGCCTACGAGACCGGCCTGTCGACACAGAACAAGGCCGACCTCCAGGCCATTAAGAAGAGGGTTAAGGCGGTTGAAGAGCGTCTGGGTGCGCTCGAATCGCAGACGTGATGTATGTGGGCTCGTCCGCTTACCAAAGCTGGTCGAGAACCTGGAGGTCCAAGAGCGAGCATGAAGAACTGATCGATGGTATCCCTTGTTGTAACAAATGGGGATATTCTAAGTCGCCCCTGTGATCTCTTGATCTTGAAACACGCCGACGGATTCTACGGCGTCGACCAAATTGTCTCTGACAAAATCGGGTTTACAGGACACATCGCCGAAGGTGAGCATTCGTTCCTTCAAGGAAGAAATGTCGAGGCCCGCAAGGTTCTGTTCATAGGCGTTGGTCCGCTCGGCAATTTTCGTTATGAGCAGATTCGATCATTCGCCCGCAGCGCACTCGAAATAGCAGGCCGAGGTAGGGGAACGATCGCGAGGATCTGCACACCTGTCCATGGACCTGGATACGGCCTCGATGAGAGGGAAGCGTTCCTTTCCCTTATCGGAGGGTTCCTGGATGCGATCGAGGAAGGTGTGCAACCGCACGAACTCGAGCGCATCGAAATTGTGGAATTAAGTGAAAAACGAGCCGCGCGCCTAGCGAAGATTCTCAATAGCTTCATACCTTCTGGCCAAAGAGCTCCTCAAAGGACCATGCGTCGTGAGGCGCAAGATGCCAGTGCTCGGGCCATGATGGATTTGCAGTTCAGGGGCGGGGCGCACGAGGAGTTGGCCACATTTGGCGCTGCCAGTGAGCAAAAGCCTAAGGTTTTTGTGGCCATGCCCTTCAAAGCTGATTTCAGCGATGAATGGGAAATTGCAATCCAAGAGGCGGCTGAAACTGCCGGAATTATTTGTGAAAGGATAGATAAGCAGGCGTACGTCGGTGATATTCTAATACAGATAAAGAATCGTATTTCTGAGTACGATGGTGTTTTAGCCTTGCTAAACGAAAATAATCCAAATGTATTTCTTGAAATAGGGTATGCGTGGGCAAAGGATAAACCAACTGTTTTGATGATCAGACAAGGAAGTGCATTGCCCTTCGATATCCAAGGGCAGAAATGTCTCATCTACAGCTCCATCGCGGATCTTCGGAAGCAGCTGCGCGATGAGCTTGTCGGTCTCAAGAAGCTTGGCACGTTTTCGGGCTCGAAAAGGAGATCCAGCTAGTGTCCTATGACATCCTCGTCATCGGCGCCGGGCCCGGCGGTTACGTGACCGCGATCCGAGCGGCGCAGCTCGGGTTCAGGACGGCGGTCGTCGACCGCGAGCACCTCGGCGGCATCTGCCTCAACTGGGGCTGCATCCCGACGAAGGCGCTTTTGCGCTCGGCCGAGATCTTCCACTACCTCCAGCACCCGAAGGATTACGGCCTCACCGTCGAGGGCAAGGTCGGCTACGACGCGGCGGCGATCGTCAAGCGCTCAAGGGACGTGTCGACGCGGCTTTCGACCGGCGTCGGCTTCCTCATGAAGAAGAACAAGATCGACGTGATCTGGGGCGAGGCGACGATCGACGCACCGGGCAAGGTCACCGTCAAGGCCGCGACCCGCTCCGTGCAGGGGCCGCCCGCGCCGGCGCCGAAGGGCGCGCTCGGGCCGGGCTCGTACCAGGCAAAGCACGTCATCGTCGCGACCGGGGCACGTCCCCGCGCGCTGCCGGGCATCGAGCCCGACGGCAAGCTCATCTGGACCTACTTCGAGGCCATGGTTCCGAAGGCGGTGCCGAAGTCGCTCCTCGTCATCGGCTCGGGCGCGATCGGCATCGAGTTCGCCTCGTTCTACCGCACGCTCGGTGCCGAGGTGACGGTCGTCGAGGTCATGCCGCAGATCCTCCCCATCGAAGACGCCGAGATCGCGGCGCTCGCCCGCAAGCGCTTCGAGAAGCAGGGCATGAAGATCCTCACCGGGGCCAAGGTCACGAAGGTGGAGAAGGGGGCGGACAGCGTCACCGCGACCGTCGAGGACGGCAAGGGCGGCACCCAGACGGTCGCCGCCGAGCGGCTGATCTCGGCGGTCGGCGTCGTTGGCAACGTCGAGAACCTCGGCCTCGAGAAGCTCGGGGTGAAAATCGAGCGCGGCACGGTCGTCACCGACGGCCTCGGGCGCACGAACGTGCCCGGCATCTATGCCATCGGCGACGTCGCAGGTCCTCCGATGCTCGCCCACAAGGCCGAGCACGAGGGCGAGCGCTGCGTCGACGCCATCAAGGGCCTGCACGCCGAGCCCCTCGACAAGGGCAAGATCCCGGGCTGCACCTACTGCCACCCGCAGGTCGCCTCCGTCGGCCTCACCGAGGCGAAGGCGAAGGCGATGGGGCTCGACGTGCGCGTCGGGCGCTTCCCCTTCGTCGGCAACGGCAAGGCGATCGCGCTCGGCGAGCCGGACGGGCTCGTGAAGACGATCTTCGACCGGAAGACCGGGCAGCTCCTCGGCGCCCACATGGTCGGGGCCGAGGTGACCGAGCTCATCCAGGGCTTCGTCGTCGCCATGAACCTCGAGACCACCGAGGAGGAGCTGATCCACACGGTGTTCCCGCACCCGACCCTTTCCGAGATGATGCACGAGAGCGTGCTCGACGCTTACGGGCGTGTGATTCACGTGTGACGCGAAGCGCCCGGACGCGTCCGGGTGCGCCTCCGGCAATTTGCGATTGGGTCATTGCCGTGCCGACGGAGTAGGCTGCCGAGCTTGCGCCACGCCGGCCGTGCGCCCACGGATCGGCCGCCATGCATGCCTACGCGAAAGGACCGGCGCCCGCGTCACCTACGGCGGCGACCGAAAGTCCCGCCTGCCGCCATACCCGCAGCGCGCCTGCCGTCTTCTCGGGCTTTCCACGGTACCTCCAGCGCAAATGCGCCTGCGGCGCCGAGGCGGGGCTCTTCAGCCAATGCGAGGACTGCCACGAGAACGCGGCGGCGGCGCAGCGCGCCGGCAGCGACGCTCCCGCGGCCGTGCCGCCGATCGTCGACGAGGCGCTGCGCTCGCCGGGCGCTCCGCTCGACCCAGCGACGCGGGCGTATATGGAGCCGCGCTTCGGGCACGACCTTTCCACCGTGCGGGTGCACGCGGACGGCGGGGCGGCGCGATCGGCGCGGGCGGTCGCGGCGCGCGCCTACACGGTCGGGCCGGAGGTCGTGTTCGGGGCCGGCGAGTACCGGCCACAGACGAGCGCGGGAAGGAGCTTGCTGGCGCACGAGCTCGCGCACGTCGTCCAGCAGCGGCAGGCCGGCGGCATGCAGCTCAAGTCGCAGCTTAACGGCGCCGCCGACGCGGCCGAACGGGAAGCCGACAGCGTCGCCGGCCGCGTCGCCGCCGGCGAGCGCGTGAGCATCTCGGCCGCGCCGGGCTCCGTCATCCAGCGCGACATGAAGGACAAGAACCTCAAGGTCCCGCTCGGCCACTTCGAGATCGACATGACCAAGGCCGAGGTGAAGGGCGGCCTGACGGGCGAGGAGGGCACCATCAGCTTCACCCCGAACGACAAGGCACCCGTCGCGCGCTCTGACGACACTAAGACCCACTACGGCACCCTCCACTGGAGCTTCGACGCCGACGGCGTCGCGGGGAAAGTTACCAAGGAGGCATATCGCGTCGCTCCAGGCGTTTCCGACACGTACCGCGCGGCGCTCGGCGAATTCGACAAGTTCTACAAGAACCCCCCGGACCGTGAGAATGGGCGAATGGACGAGAGCCCCCGCTTCCTGGCCGACCTCGACAGTCCCGACGACAACGTCCGTGCTCGGGCGGCGGTGGCCCTGCACCGCCTCGGGCACCCGCGCGCTCTCGAGGCCTGCCTGCGCGCGCTGGACGACGCGCCCGATCCGCTCCACGCCGACCGCACGCCTGCGGTGCAAAGCCTGATCGAGATCGGAGAGCCGGCCCTCTTTCCGCTGATCGATCGCCTCCAGTCGGACGACCGCGACACGCGTATGCGCGCCGAGCGCGCAGTTCAGGGCATCACGCGCCGGCGTTTCGGCTTCGACGGCTTGGCGTGGCCCGAGGGCGCCATGGAGCGATGGATGGACTGGTGGAGCGCCGTCGGCTTCGACAGCGCCGCGCCCCCGGACCGCCGCGCCGAGGCAATCGTGCGCCTGCGCGCCGGGCTGACGCGCTGAGCGGCCGGCGACTGGCAGTTTGGCTGCGCGGTCCCGTAGCGTAAAGCGAATGATGTTTCAAATCAGGTTGGCAAAAAGCGGCTTGAACGGCCGGCTGAGGAACCGTGAGCCCTTCAAGCCGTAGCGCCACGGCTCGTCCGCCGCCTTGGTGATGCCGATCCTCGAGCCAACCGCGATCTCGACCGGCATGTCGGCCGGGCGAGCGCGCAACTCGAAAGGCCGCCGGTCGAGGGGGAGGCCGTCGTAAGCGCCGTCGATCCCGAGGGCCTGGCACAGGCGGCCGGGGCCGGAGCACAGGAGGCGTGGGTCGGCGACGCCGCGCCGGGCACGCATGACATCGATCCCGTGGGTCGGTTCGAGCGCCCGGACCAGCACGGCGCTGCCGCTGCCTTCTTCCTCGCAGACGAAGTTGAGGCACCAGTGGATGCCGTAGGAGCGGTAGACGTAGGCGTGGCCGGGCGGGCCGAACATCGCGGCATTGCGGGGCGTGCGCCCGCCGAAGGAGTGGGAGGCGGGGTCCGCGTGGTGGTAGGCCTCGACCTCGACGATCAGGCCACCGACGCCGTCGACGAGGAGCGTCGCGCCGACGAGGTCCGGCGCGACCGCGTGGACGCTGCGGCCGAAGAATTCCTTTGGGATACGGGGGAGGGGTGCGGGCGTGGCCATAGGGGCCCAGGATACCGCGATCCGCGGATCAAGGGATCACCGGATCGCTCGATCATGGATCATAGCGTCATCGACAGCCGCCTTGCTCCCGGTTGAACCTTGCGCAACCTTAGCCGTTGTCTCTGCACATTCGTTCCCGGAGACAGAAAACAATGGACGGCGCTACCTACACAGCGCTCGGGCAGCCCGGCGTCGGCTTCTTCATGGCGATCGTCATCGGCGCCTTGGCCGGCTGGCTCGCCGAGAAGTTTACCCGCTCGGACATGGGCCTCATCGCCAACATCGTCATGGGCATCATCGGCGCGGTGGTCGGCAACTTCCTGGCCCGGCTGCTCGGGATCTACGTCGTCGGGTTCTGGGGCAACCTGATCTCGGCGACGGTCGGCGCCATCCTGGTCATCGTCGTCTACCGCGCCATCGTCGGACGCCGGGCCACCTATTAGCGCATCCCGGCCCCGCGCCGGCGGGGGTGCGCCCGCCGTTTGCGCGAAGGCCCGGCACGGCTTAAGTCACCCCTGTCGCGGCCTTCTCGTGCCGCGGCAGGGGTTCTTCATGGCCGTCGTCCTCGATCTCCTCAAGCAAGGCGCCCGTCCACGCCACCCGGAGAAGGCCCACCGGCCGGACCAGCCGCTCGCCCGTAAGCCCGACTGGATCCGCGTCAAGGCGCCGGGCTCGCCGGCCTGGGCCCAGACCGCCCGGATCGTGCGCGAGAACAAGCTCGTGACGGTCTGCGAGGAGGCCGGCTGCCCGAACATCGGCGAGTGCTGGGAGAAGAAGCACGCCACCTTCATGATCATGGGCGACACCTGCACGCGGGCCTGCGCCTTCTGCAACGTCAAGACCGGCCTGCCGGGGGCGCTCGACCCGCACGAGCCCGAGCATGTGGCGATCGCGGTCGAGAAGCTCGGGCTCTCCCACGTCGTCGTCACCTCGGTCGACCGGGACGACCTGCCGGACGGCGGCGCCGGCCACTTCGCCGACACGATCCGCGCCGTCCGGGCGCGCTCGCCCGCCACCACGATCGAGGTGCTGACGCCGGATTTCCTGAGGAAGGACGGGGCCCTGGAGGCCGTCGTCGAGGCGAGGCCCGACGTCTTCAACCACAACCTTGAGACGGTGCCCTCGAAGTACCTGACGGTGCGCCCGGGCGCGCGCTACTTCCACTCGATCCGCCTCCTCCAGCGCGTGAAGGAGCTCGATCCGGCGATGTTCACCAAGTCCGGCATCATGGTCGGCCTCGGGGAGGAGCGGAACGAGGTGCTCCAGCTCATGGACGACCTGCGCTCGGCGGAGGTCGATTTCTTGACCGTCGGCCAGTACCTGCAGCCGACCAGGAAGCACCATCCGGTGATCCGCTTCGTGCCCCCGGACGAGTTCAGATCTTACGAGACGACGGCCTACGCCAAGGGCTTCCTCCTCGTCTCGGCGACCCCGCTGACGCGCTCCTCCCACCACGCCGGCGACGACTTCGCGAGGCTGCGGGCGGCCAGGGCCGCCAAGCTCGGGCGCTGATCCCAAACCTTCATGCCGTCGTTCCGCACCACGCGGCAGGTCGGGCATACGCCCCAGGAGATGTTCGACCTCGTGGCGGACGTGGAGCGTTATCCGGAGTTCCTGCCGCTCTGCGAGGGCCTCAAGGTGCGCCGCCGGGCCGCGAGCGGAGAGGGGGTCGAGACCCTCGTCGCCGAGATGCGGGTGGGCTACAAGGCGATCCACGAGGCCTTCACCTCCCGCGTCACCCTCGACCGGACGCGCCTGCGCATCCTCGTCGAGTACGTCGACGGTCCGTTCAGCTACCTCGAGAATCGCTGGACCTTCAGGCCCGATCCCGCCGGCAGGCCGGACCCCGCCGGCTGCACGGTCGAGTTCTACATCACATACGAGTTCAAGAGCTTCGCCCTCGGCCTCGTGATGGGCGCCGTCTTCGATAAGGCCTTTAGGAAGTTCGTCCAAGCTTTTGAGGAACGGGCCGATAAGATCTACGGCAATGAGAGGACGACCGGCGTGGCCTAACCCGGGCATCGCGGCCTTTCGGATGTCGTGTGAGTGCCAAAACGGCAGGCATGGCGTACCATGCAGATCGGATGAGGTCCGCCCGGAATCGGTCGAGAGCACCATGAGCGCCCCACCACAGCTGCGCCGCACCGACAAGGTGATGGCGGAGGATCGCTCCCTCGAGTTGCTGGCGCACGGCTTCTGCGGACGCCTCGCCACCGTCGGCGAGGACGGCTCCCCGTATTGCGTGCCGCTTCTCTATGTTTGGATGGACGGGGAGGTGTACGTCCACAACGCCGCGGGGAGCGGACACCTGGGCGACAACGTCCGGCACGAGGCGCGGGTCTGCTTCGAGGTCGACGAGCCTGGCGAGGTCTTCGACTACGGCCGGTTCGAATGCGATTCCTCGGTCGAATACAGGAGCGTGATCCTCTTCGGCACGATCCGGCCGGTCGAGGCCGAGGCGGCGAAGCAGCGGTTCTGCGACGCGCTCATGGCGAAGTACCGGCTGCAGGGCTCCGAGCGGCCGAGGGGATTTTATCCCCGCCTCGACAAGATCGCGGTCTATGCCATCTCCGTCGACCGGATGAGCGGGAAGCAGCAGCCCCTTCCCGATCTGCGCGAGCGATGGCCGAGCCAGGACAGGACGAAGACGCCGGATGCAAGTCCGCCCGACGGCGCGCGCAGCTGAGGGATCGCTCGCTTGCGCACTTCCCCTCCCCCCTTGTGGGGGAGGAGGGATGCCGCGGGGCAGATGTGTGCATCCCATAGCCCGCCTGCGGGGAGAGGCCGCCTCTCCGAAGGCGAGCGGGTGAGGGGTGGGGACGGGCGCAAGCATCGCGCACCTTCGGAGCGGCACCGGGCGCAGGCGCGGGCTCGGCGACAGGTGCGGAGAGGGGCGGGCGTTCATGCGAAAGACGTGCTCCCTTAGGCTATGCCTCGACGACGCCTCGGTCCGTTAGCCCGGCCAATGTTCCGTCTAAACTGTGGCAGCGATGCCCTCGCCAAGCAGTATATTTCTTCCATCCATCCAATGGATCTTCGCCTGCATCCGCACGAGAGGCGAGGGCTTCGAGCACTAACCAATTGACCGGTGCCTGATCGCCTTCGAGATCGAGCACGTCGAAATCCGGCATGATGCAGTCGTCGTGCAAATGCACCGCCACTTTCGCGGCAAGCTCCTGCAGTTCGGGCCGCGATTCAGCAAATGGCGCAGCAGCGGTGACACCGGCGATTAGATCGGCAATCTGGATGCCAGCGTGTGTAGAGGAGGAGGCAAATGCAATCGGCTGAGACATATTCCAGGTGATCGGCCGCCTCTTCCCGAAGAGTGCCATGTGAGCTCTGTCCGGGCGATTGATCATGACGTTGAAGGTATCGGCGAGCGCAAGAAGCGGCTTCGAGTCGTCGCAAACGACCTCAATCAACGGGTACCGTTCGCCCCATGCAGCAAGGTGGCTGAAGATAGCCGAAACTGTTAAGTCGAGGACCCACTTACCGGTGTCACCGGTCCGTTGGAGTGCTCTTGTTTCTTGCGCGATCACGACGTTGTAGCCGCGCGCGAAGCGGAGGATCTGCCCGACGAGAGGATCGGCGTCTGGGCCGCCGGAACCGAATAGGGTCGGCGCATCCGTCGGGTCCAGCGAGCGCATAAACGCCTCGAATTCTCTTGCGAGGTCTTCGATTGGCCTGTCAATCACAAGAATGTACAGGTACATTGCCACAAAACGATGCAAATTATTTTTATAAAATAAAGCATTATTATGTTGTAATACAGGTTCATAAATGTATTCAAATAACTTGCAGGTGAGACTTAACCGCTTATGATAAATTGATGTTATGTATCGTCCGTGCATTTGATCAAGTACATCAGAGAGCAATGCACGACCATAATTCGTCTTCAAGAGCTTGCTTGACTTCAGCTCCGGCATTTGAATGCGATAAGTAGCTCGCACGCGCCTGATCAGTTCCTGCGCTTCTGTCAATTCTAAGTCGTGCGACGCGTAGCTGAAGTGGGGCTGCTCTGGATTGAGCATGTCATTACCGGTAAACCCGGCTTCATCGCAGGAAATCAGGCGAGGCAGTACGAAGGGTGGCATTTAGAGCGTCCGTGTCGAGGGTTGGCGTGCTTTCACCCAACTAGGCATCATGCAGGCGGACTGCCGTCACGCCACAAGCTGGGTTGGCGACTCTCAGCCGCAGCTGGCGGAAGGGATGGCTCGGTGGGCTTACACCACGGCGGTTTCAAGACCGCCGCCTCAATCGCTTGGCCATCCGTCGCAGGGATCGGCCCCGAAGATTGCTAGCCCAGGTCGCGGCTCATCGCACCGCCTCCTCCAACAGCGCAACCGTGTCGGCAACGGCAGCGAGGCGGATCGGGCTTCGCCCGAGGTCGCCGTAGCGGCGCTCCACGTGGCGGGTCGCCTGCCCTTGCGCCGCGAGGCCGAAGTGGACGAGGCCGACGGGTTTCGCCGCGGTCGCGCCGCCGGGCCCGGCGATGCCGGTGATCGAGACCGCGATCTGGGCGTCCGCGCGCGACAACGCCCCTTCGGCCATGGCGCGGGCGACCGGCTCGCTCACCGCGCCGTGCGCGGCGATGAGCGCGGCCGGCACGCCGACGAGATCGGTCTTGGCCGCGTTCGAGTAGGTCACGAAGCCGCGCTCGACCACATCGGAGGAGCCGGCGATCTCGGTCAGGAGCCCCGCCACGAGGCCGCCAGTGCAGGACTCGGCCGTCACGATGCGTAAGCCCTTGGCTCGATAGGCGTCGAGGAGGGCGGCGGCGCGTTCCAGGAGGGTAGGGGAAAACATCAGGCGTGCTCCGGCGGCAGGCGCACCGCCGCAATGGCCTGCGCCGCGATGCCCTCGCCGCGGCCGATGAAGCCGAGGCGCTCGGTCGTGGTCGCCTTCACGGACACCGCCCCGACCGGCACCCCGGCGATGGCGGCGATGGTCCCGCGGATGATCTCGCGGTGCGGGCCGATGCGGGGAGCCTCGCACAGCACCGTCACGTCGAGGTTGTCGATCGTGCCGCCCCTCAGCCGCACCTGCTCGGCCGCGAAGGCCAGGAAGCGGTCCGAGGAGGCGCCGCGCCATTGCGGGTCGCTCGGGGGGAAGTGCACGCCGATGTCGCCCTCCGCGATAGCCCCGAGGACGGCGTCGGTGAGGGCGTGCAGCACCACGTCGCCGTCCGAATGGGCGACGACGCCGCGCTCCGCCGTGATGCGCACGCCGCCGAGCCAGACGTGGTCGCCATCGGTCAGCGCATGGACGTCGAAGCCGGTGCCGACGCGCAGGACCGCGCTCGTTCCGGCGCCGCCGAGGCGCCGCTCGGCGTCCGAAAAATCTGCCTCGCGGGTAAGCTTTATGTTCCCGGGCTCGCCGTCGAACACGATGACGGGGAGGCCCGCCCATTCCGCGAGCGCCCCATCGTCCGAAAAATCCTGGAGGCCGGCCTGCGCGGCCCGCCGATGCGCATCGAGAAGCGCCGCAAAGGCGAAGGCCTGCGGAGTCTGGACGGCGCGCAGCTGCGAGCGGTCCGGGGTTTCGATCACTCGCGCGCGCTCGTCCACCACCTTGACGGTGTCGGTGACCGGAATGCCGGGGACGGCGGCGCCGTGTTCGCGGCCCGCCGCAATGGCGCGCCCGACGAGGTCCGAGGTGAGGAAGGGACGGGCGGCATCGTGGACGAGCACCAGGTTCGGGGCCTCACCCACAAGCGCCTCGAGGCCGCGCCGCGCCGAATCCTGGCGCGTCGCGCCGCCGGGGACGGGTGCGCGAAGCTTTTCGGACGGCAAGCCGGCGGCCGAGACCGCGCCGTCGAACCGAGACCGATCGTCCGCGTGGACGACCGGCAGGACTGTCTCGACAGAGGGATGCACCAGGAAGATCCGAAGCGCATGCACAATGACAGGTTTTCCCGCCAACATGCGGTATTGCTTCGGGGTTTCGCCCCCGACCCGCGTTCCGCGACCGGCGGCGACAACGATCGCGGCCACCGACAATGAAAGCTCCCGTCACGAGAACGTCAGGGCAAGATTGTTAGGAGGAGCATGACGGGAACGCAATGCGTAGCGCTTGCCGCCTTGACGGCGATTGGCTAATCCGTAGGCAACATGCACTTTGAACAGAATTTAGGCGGCGCGTTTTCCATCGGCGATGTCGCGGTGCGTGGGAAGGCGGTCCTCGCCCCCCTTTCGGGCGTGACGGATGTCGCCTTCCGGCGCATCGCCCTCAGGTTCGGGGCGGCGCTCGTCGTGTCGGAGATGGTCGCATCGGACGAGTACGTGCGCGGCACCGCCGAGGCTCGGCTGCGGGCGGAAGGCGAGGGCATCGCTCCGCACGTGGTGCAGCTCGCCGGTTGCGATCCGCGCTGGATGGGGGAGGCGGCGCGCCTTGCCGAGGCGGGCGGGGCCGCCGTCATCGACATCAACATGGGCTGTCCGGCGAAGCGCGTCACCGGCGGCTATGCCGGCTCGGCGCTCATGCGCGACCTCGAGCTTGCCGAAAAGCTCATCGCTGCCGTGGTCTCCGCCGTCTCCGTGCCAGTCACGGTTAAGATGCGACTCGGCTGGGACGACGCTAGCGTCAACGCGCCGGAGCTCGCCCGCCGGGCCGAAGCGCTCGGCGTCAAGGCCGTGACGGTCCACGGGCGCACGCGCCAGCAGTTCTATAAGGGCCGTGCGGACTGGAGTCGCATTGCCGCCGTCGCCGAGGCGGTTACCGTTCCTGTGATCGCCAACGGCGACATCGCCTCTGCTGGGGACGCCGCCGCGTGCCTCAAGGCCTCCGGCGCCGTCGCTGCGATGGTGGGGCGCGCCGCGGTGGGGCGGCCCTGGCTCGTCGGGCGGATCGCGGCGGCGCTCGCCGGGCGTCCTTACCGGGAGCCGTCGCCGCAAGAGAAGACCGAGGCGGCTGTCGAGCATTACGAGATGCTGCTCGCCCTCTTCGGGCGCGAGGCCGGCCTGCGCCATGCCCGCAAGCACCTCGCGGCTTACGCCGACGCCGCCCGGGAGGAAGGCACCGGGCTCTGCGATGCTGATCGCCTGACCCTCGTCACCACCACGGACCCAGCCGCCGCGATCGCCATCCTGCGCCGGCTGCACGAGCCCGCCGACGACCTCCGGGCCGCCGCGGCCCTGAAGGCCGCCGCATGACCGTGAAGCCGCCGTCGAGCGACCTCGTCGTCAACGCCCTGCCGCTGCCGGTGCTGACCGTCGCGTCGGACGGCGGCATCCTCCACGCCAACATGGCGGCCGAGAGCTTTTTGGATCTCTCGCTCCGGGTCATGCAGCGCCAGAAACTCAAGGATATCGTCCCCTTCGGCTCGCCGATCCTCGGCCTCATCGAGGAGGTGCGCCGGCGCGGCGCGAGCGTCGCCGAGTACCGGGTCGACCTCGGCGGGCCCCGCCTCGGCGGCGAGCGCATCGTCGACGTGTTCGGCACGCCCTTGGGGGACGACGGCGACGCGGTCGTGCTCACCCTCCAGGAGCGCACCATCGCCGACAAGATGGACCGCCAGCTCACCCACCGCAGCGCCGCGCGCTCGATTACGGCCCTCGGCTCCATGCTGGCCCATGAGATTAAGAACCCGCTCTCGGGCATCCGCGGCGCGGCACAACTCCTCGAGCAGTCGGCGGACGAGGACGACCGGGTGCTGACCCGCCTCATCTGCGACGAGGCCGACCGCATCGTGCGCCTCGTCGAGCGGGTCGAGCTCTTCGGCGACGAGCGCCCGGTCGAGCGCGGGCCGGTCAACGTCCACGGCGTGCTCGACCAGGTGAAGCACCTCGCGCAATCGGGCTTCGGGCGGCACATCCAGTTCGTCGAGACCTACGACCCCTCGCTGCCGCCCGTCATGGGTAACCGCGACCAGCTCGTCCAGGTGGTCCTCAACCTCGTCAAGAACGCCGCCGAGGCCATCGGCGATGATTCTTCGGGCGGCGAGATCGTGCTCGCCACCGCCTTCCGCACCGGCATTCGGCTCCAGGTGCCGGGCTCGCGCGAGCGCGTGAGCCTGCCGATCGAAATGACGGTGCGCGACAACGGCCCCGGCATTCCGCCGGACCTCCTGCCCGACCTCTTCGATCCCTTTGTCACCACCAAGGCCCAGGGGAGTGGCCTCGGACTTGCCTTGGTGGCGAAGATCGTCGGCGACCACGGCGGGATCGTCGAATGCGATCCCGCCCCCCGCCGCACCACGTTCCGCGTGCTTTTGCCCATGTACAGCGCCCGCGACGGGCGCGGCCAGGACATAGAGACCGAGACTTAATCGATGCCCAACGGACATATTCTCGTCGCCGACGACGACGCCGCAATCCGCACCGTCCTCAACCAGGCGCTCTCGCGGGCCGGCTACGAGGTGCGCTCGACCTCGAACGCCGCGACCCTCTGGCGCTGGGTCGCCCAGGGGGAGGGAGACCTCGTCATCACCGACGTGGTGATGCCGGACGAGAACGCCTTCGACCTCCTGCCGCGCATGAAGCGGGTGCGGCCGGAGCTGCCGATCATCGTCATGAGCGCCCAGAACACCTTCATGACGGCGATCCGGGCTTCCGAGCGCGGCGCCTACGAATACCTGCCGAAGCCCTTCGACCTGAAGGAGCTGATCGCCATCGTCGGGCGCGCGCTGTCGCGCCCGCGCGGGCAGGCGCACGCCAACGGTACGGCCGAGAACGAGGAGATCCCCTTGGTCGGCCGCTCGCCCGCCATGCAGGAGATCTACCGGGCGCTCGCCCGGCTCATGCCGACGGACCTCACCGTCATGATCTCGGGCGAGTCCGGCACCGGCAAGGAGCTCGTGGCCCGCGCGCTCCATGATTACGGGCGGCGGCGCTCCGGGCCCTTCGTCGCCGTCAACATGGCGGCGATCCCGCGCGAGCTGATCGAATCCGAGCTCTTCGGCCACGAGAAGGGCGCCTTCACGGGCGCGACCGCCAGGAGCGCCGGGCGCTTCGAGCAGGCCGAGGGCGGCACCCTCTTCCTCGACGAGATCGGCGACATGCCGATGGAGGCGCAGACGCGCCTCCTGCGCGTCCTCCAGCAGGGCGAGTACACGACCGTCGGCGGGCGGGTGCCGATCAAGACCAACGTCCGCATCGTCGCGGCCACCAACAAGGACCTGCGCATCTCGATCCAGCAGGGCCTCTTCCGCGAGGACTTGTTCTTCCGGCTCAACGTCGTGCCCCTGCGCCTGCCGCCCTTGCGGGAGCGGGCCGAGGACGTGCCGGACCTCGTGCGCCACTTCTTCGCCCTCGTCGAGAAGGAGGGGCTCGCCCGCAAGCAGCTCGACGGTGAGGCGATGGAGCGCCTCAAGCGCTACCGCTGGCCCGGCAACGTGCGCGAGTTGGAGAATCTCATGCGGCGGCTTGCGGCGCTCTATCCGCAGGACACCATCACCGGGCCGATCATCGAGGCCGAACTCGATACGCCGCCGATCGCCCAAAGCGCGGCCTCCGTCGGCAAGGGCGGTGCCGCGCCCCTCGACGAGGCCGACACCCTCTCGGCCGCGGTCGAGCGCCACTTGGCCGAGTACTTCTCCGGCTACCGCGACACGCTCCCCCCGCCCGGCCTCTACCACCGGGTGCTGCGCGAGATCGAAGGCCCCCTCATCGGCGCGGCGCTGGCCGCCACCCGCGGCAACCAGATCCGCGCCGCCGAGCTCTTGGGGGTCAACCGCAACACCCTGCGCAAAAAGGTCCGCGACCTCGATTTGCAGGTGATACGCAGCTCTCGCTGAGCCGGACGCAAACCCTCAGAGGGAAAGGCAAGGGGCACGCCTTTACAGAGGCGCATGGTGCGGCTCCGTCCGGCCACCCTCCCTTTTCTCGGAGATGGGCAACCAAGCTTCGCCGTATTTGTATTATTCTTGCCACAGTGTTGTGGTCTTGCAACCGCTAAGAGATTCGCGGGCCTCGAGGCATCGGCGCGTGAGTCCAACCGGGGGCCCCTTTGGAAGAGCGTATCGAGCCGTCCCGCGCCGCCGAGGCTCAAGGTCCCGACTCCCGGAGCGGCGAGACGGGGGCGGCAGACGAGGCCGGCTCCCAGGAGGCCAATTCCGGGGAGGCGAGGGCCGCCGAGGCGAAGCGCGGGTGGGGCTGGGTTGGCCCCCTCGTTGTCATTGCGGCGCTGTGGTCGGCGCTCGCGACCTTCCTGATCCTCGCCGGAGCGACGCCAATCGCCCCGACCTATCAGGTCGTCCTATCGGTCTTCCTCCTCAACGCCGTCCTCGTCCTGTGCCTCGTCGGCATGGTGGCCTGGGAGACACGTAGCCTCGTGCGGGCGCGCCTGGCCGGCGCTGCGGGCGCCAGACTGCACGCGCGCATCGTCGGCCTGTTCAGCCTCGTCGCCGGCCTGCCGACGATCCTCGTCGCGATCGTCGCCTCGGTGACCCTCGAGCGCAGCCTCCAGCCCTGGTTCTCCGACCGCATGCGGGACGTGATCTTCAAGTCGGTCGAGGTTGCCGACGCTTACGCGACCGGCCAGTGCCAGAGCCTCGGACGCGAGGTTCGGGTGCTTGCCGACGATCTCGTGCGGGCGCGCCCGCTGTTCGACGTCGACCGACACTGGTTCGACAACTTCCTGACCTCCCGGGCGACGGCGCTGGGGCTTCCGGTGACCCGTATCGTCAAGGCTCCGAACGAGATCGTGGCGCGCGCCAGCATCGACGTCCTGAAGGACCCGCCGGCCCTGCCGCAGGCGACCTTCGACGACGCCGCGAAGTCCGCGGACCCGATCTGCGTCGTGCCCCGGGAAGGGCGGGTGTTCGGTGCGGTCCTGAAGCTGCCGCAGTACGATGACGACGCCTACCTGTTCGTCGCCCGCGAGGTGAACCCGCTCGCGGTCGAGTTCCCGAACATTGCGCGGTCGGCCGCGGTCGAGTACCTGGCCATCGACAGCCAGCGCAAGGGCATCCAGATCGCCTTCGCGTCGATGTTCGCTCTGATCGCGCTGATCGTGCTGTTCTCGGCGATCTGGTTCGGCCTCAACTTCGCGAACCGGCTCGTGGCGCCGATCCGGCGGATGATCCACGCCACCGATCAGGTCGCGACCGGCAACTTCTACGTCCAGGTGCCGGTGCGCAAGACCGAGGGTGATCTCGCTCACCTTGGCTCGACCTTCAACAAGATGACCTCGGAGCTGCGCCGCCAGCGCGACGGTCTCACCGCCGCGAGCGACCTCATTGACCGCCGGCGGCGGTTCACCGAGGCGGTGCTGTCGGGGGTGTCGGCGGCGGTCATCGGCGTCGACGGGCGCGGCGTCGTCACGATCGTCAACCCCTCCGCCGAGGCGCTCCTCGGGGCCGGCCACGAGACCCTCGTCGGGGCGCCGATCGCCGAGGCCGTGCCGGAGATCGGGCCCCTGTTCGAGGAGCTGCGGCATACCCGCCAGCGGCTCGCGCAGGAGCAGATCCAGCTCGTCCGCAACAACCGCGAGCGCACCATCAACGTGCGGGTCACGAGCGAGCAGTCCCGGGGCGAGGACAAAGGCTTCGTCGTCACCCTCGACGACATCACCGACCTCGTCGCCGCCCAGCGCACCTCGGCCTGGGCCGACGTCGCGCGCCGCATCGCCCACGAGATCAAGAATCCGTTGACCCCGATCCAGCTCTCGGCCGAGCGCATCCGCAGGAAGTACGGCAAGGTCATCACCACCGACCGGGAGGTGTTCGACCAGTGCACGAGCACGATCGTGCGCCAGGTCGATGACATCAAGCGCATGGTCGACGAGTTCTCCTCCTTTGCCCGCATGCCGAAGCCGACGATGGGCCGCGAGGACATCGTCGACACCGTCCGCCACGCCCTCGTGATGATGCGCATCGCGCACCCGGAGATCGCCTTCGCGGACAACCTGCCGATGGCGCCGATCGAGGCCGACTTCGACCGCCGGCTGATGTCGCAATCGGTGACGAACATTGTGAAGAACGCTACCGAAGCCATTGCAGCCGTTCCGGAAGAGGAGCGCGGCGAGGGGCGGATCGGCGTGACGGTTCGGCGTGAGGAGGACGTCGTGGCGATCGAGGTCGCCGACAACGGCAAGGGGTTCCCGGCCGAGGGGCGCCAGCGCCTGCTCGAGCCGTACATGACGACGCGCGAGGGAGGCACGGGCCTGGGGCTCGCGATCGTGGCCAAGATTCTCGAGGAGCACGGCGGAGGCATCGAGCTCCGCGACAATCCGGCCGGCAGGGGAGGGCTCGTCCGCATGTGGTTCATGGCCAGGAAAGCCGAGGCGGAGGCGCCGTCCGCCGAACGGCGAGCCTCAAGCGAGCGCCGGAGGGCGGGGGCATGAGTTCCGACATCCTTATCGTCGACGACGAGGCCGACATCCGCGAGCTCGTGTCCGGCATCCTCGAGGACGAGGGCCATCGCACCCGGACCGCCGGTTCCTCCGACGAGGCCCTCGCCGCGATCGAGGCGCGCCGGCCCCACCTCGTCTTCCTCGACATCTGGCTGCAGGGCAGCCGGCTCGACGGACTGCAGGTGCTCGACATCGTCAAGCAGCAGCACCCGGATTTGCCGGTGGTGATGATCTCGGGCCACGGCAACATCGAGACCGCGGTTTCGGCCATCAAGGCCGGTGCCTACGACTTCATCGAGAAGCCGTTCAAGGCCGACCGCCTCGTGCTCGTCGCCGAGCGCTCGCTTGAGGCGTCCCGCCTCAAGCGCGAGGTCAAGGATCTCAGGGCCCGCTCCGTCCAGGCGAGCCGGATCGTCGGCCATTCCCCGGCCGCAAACCAGCTCCGCGGCACGATCGAGCGCGTGGCTCCGACGAACGCCCGTATTCTCGTCACGGGCGCGCCGGGCTGCGGAAAGGAGCTGTCGGCGCGCACGATCCACGCCCTCTCGGCGCGCGCCAACGGTCCCTTCGTCGTCATCAACGCGGCGACGATCACGCCCGAGAACATGGAGGCCGAGCTGTTCGGCATCGAGGGCGGGGAGGGGACGGCGCGCCGGGTCGGGGCGCTCGAGGAGGCGCACGGCGGCTCGCTCTATATCGACGAGATCGCCGACATGCCGCGGGAAACCCAGAATCGCATCCTGCGGGTTCTCGTCGACCAGAATTTCCAGCGCGTCGGCGGCACGACCCGGGTCCACGTCGACGTGCGCATCATCTCGTCGTCCTCCCGCGACCTTGGGGTCGAGATCGCCGAGGGGCGCTTCCGCGAGGATCTGTTCCACCGCCTGAGCGTGGTGCCGATCCGGGTGCCGGCCCTGTCCGAGCGCCGGGAGGACGTGCCCGAGCTGATCGCCTTCTTCATGGATCAGATCTCGAGCTCGACCGGTCTGCCGAAGCGCCGTATCGCCGAGGACGCCATGGCGGTGCTGCAGTCGCACGACTGGCCCGGCAACGTGCGCCAGCTGCGCAACAACGTCGAGCGGCTGATGATCCTCACCACCGGCGATCCGGAGGCGGAGGTCACGGCCGAGATGCTGCCCGCCGAGGTCGGGGCGCTCGTGCCGACGACCCCGAACGGGGCTGGCGGCGAGAAGCTCATGTCGATGGCGTTGCGCGACGCCCGCGAGATCTTCGAGCGGGAGTACCTCGTCGCCCAGATCGCCCGGTTCTCGGGCAACATCTCGCGCACCGCGGAGTTCATCGGCATGGAGCGCTCGGCCCTGCACCGGAAGCTGAAATCCCTCGGGATCGGGGCGTGATTCACCTGAGTTGACCGGTTTCCTTCAGGAATCGGCAGCTTCGGGCGGCGTTCCCCCTTGCGTAACGTCAGGCTTCGCCGTGTAATGGCACGGCTGGTTCTGCGCCGCGCGGGGTCTCGCGGCGACGATACTTGGGGCAACGGCCCGCACGTCCAACGGACCGGCGGCGGCGGGCTGACGAGGCAAACTTGATGGCCGAACGGGCTCAGAACCTGCAGGACACGTTCCTCAACTATGTCCGCAAGAACAAAATTCCGCTGACCATCTTCTTGGTGAACGGGGTCAAGCTCCAGGGCGTCGTGACCTGGTTCGACAATTTCTGCGTCCTCTTGCGCCGAGACGGGCATTCGCAGCTCGTCTACAAGCACGCCATATCGACCATCATGCCGGGCCATCCCGTGCAGCTGTTCGAGCCGGACGAGACGGCCGAAAAGGCGTGACCGAACCGCGCACGCCGGGGGAAGAGCGCCTCCAGCGGCTCGCCGAGCCCGAGAAGGACGTCGCCGCCGGTACGCGGACGCTCGTCGTCGGCGCTTATCTCTCGCGGCGCCGCCGCCCTGGGGCGGGGCAGGTTGGCGCCTCGGCGCCGGAGAATCCGCGTCCCTTCGAGGCCCGGCTCGATGAGGCCGTGGGACTCGCGGCCGCGATCGACTTGCACGTCGTCGAGCGGATGCTGGCGATCATCGCCTCGCCGACCCCCGCGACCTTCCTCGGCAAGGGCAAGGTCGAGGAGTTGGCCGGCATCGTGCGCTCCCTCGAGGTCGGGCTCGTGATGATGGATTGCGCGCTGTCGCCGATCCAGCAGCGCAACCTCGAGAAGGCCTTCGGCGCCAAGGTGATCGACCGCACCGGGCTGATCCTCGAGATCTTCGGGCGCCGCGCCCGCACGCGGGAGGGGGCGCTCCAGGTCGAGCTCGCGCACCTCGGCTACCAGAAGAGCCGGCTCGTGCGCTCCTGGACCCACCTCGAGCGCCAGCGCGGCGGTTTCGGCTTTTTGGGCGGCCCCGGCGAGACCCAGATCGAGGCCGACCGGCGGCTCATCCAGGAGCGCATGACCCGCATCGAGCGCGACCTCGAGACGGTCACCCGCACCCGCGGCCTGCACCGCAAGAGCCGCGCCCGCGTGCCGTACCCGGTCGTCGCCCTCGTCGGCTACACCAACGCCGGAAAATCCACGCTCTTCAACCGCATGACGCAGGCCGACGTCTTCGCCGAGAACCTTCTGTTCGCGACCCTCGACCCGACCTCCCGGGCGGTGAAGCTGCCGCACGGCGGGAACGCGATCCTCTCCGATACGGTCGGGTTCATCTCGGACCTGCCGACGACCCTCATCGCCGCCTTCCGGGCGACCCTCGAGGACGTGGTCGAGGCCGACGTGCTGCTGCACGTGCGCGACGTGTCGCACGGCGAGACCGAGGCCCAGGCTGCCGACGTGACGCAAGTGCTGCGCGAGATCGGCATCGACGCCGGCGAGGAGCGCCGGATCATCGAGGTCTGGAACAAGGCCGACCTCCTCTCGGCGAACGAACGGGCGCGGCTTGCGGCGCTTGCCGAGCGGCGCGAGGGCAACCGCCCGGTGCTGGTCTCGGCCCTCACGGGCGAGGGGATCGACAGGCTGCTCGGCACGATCGAACAGCATCTCGCGGTGGGCCGCCCGTCCTACCTCGTGATCCTCGACCCCTCCGAAGGGGGCGCCCTCAATTGGCTCTATGAGGAGGCCGAGATCCTCGAGCGCCGCGCCGACTCCGAGGGCCGCATCCTCGTCTCCACCCGCATTGCCCCCGAGAAGGAGCCGCGCCTGCTCCAGCGCTTTCCCGGCGCGCGGCGGTTGCCGTCGCGGCAGTTTTGACTCGCGGCAGCAAAGTGCGTGCTTCGAGGCTCGCCTGCGACTCGCTCCCAGCATGAGGGGAACTCCCCCCTCAGCGTGAGGGGAAATTGTATGAGCCCAAACACTTAAGTCCTCATCCTGAGGGGCAAGCGGAGCGAGCCTCGAAGGACGCACCCTGTCAATGCCGCGCCGAACGTGAGCACGGCTTCAAGCCGAGCGCTCCTCTTCCTTCGCCTTCACCCACAGCGCCTCCATCTCGGCAAGCGTTGCCTCGGCCGGCTTTCTCCCAGTGGCAGCAAGCGCCTGCTCGACGGCGGCAAAGCGGCGCTCGAACTTGGCGTTCGCGCAGCGCAGCGCCGTCTCGGGGTCGACGCCGGCGTGGCGGGCGAGGTTCGCGACGGCGAAGAGGAGGTCGCCAATCTCCGCCGCGACCTCGGCCGGCGAACCCGTCTCCAGGGCGTCCCGCACCTCCTCGACCTCCTCCTCGATCTTGGCGATCACCTCCCGGGCGTTCGGCCAGTCGAAGCCGACGGTCGCAGCCTTGCGGGTGAGCTTGTCGGCCCGGGCAAGGGCGGGGAGGCCCGCCGGCACGCCGGCAAGGACGCCGTCGGCCGGCTCGCTGTCGAGACCCCGCGCGCGCCGGCGCTCTTCCTTCTCGGCCCTCTTGATCTCACCCCAGAGCGCGTTCACGGCCTCGGTCGAGAGGTTCCCTGCATCGCCGAACACATGCGGGTGCCGCCGCAGGAGCTTTTGGGTGATGCTCTCGACCACGTCGCCAAAGGCGAAGGCGCCCGCCTCCTCGGCCATGCGGGCGTGGAACACGACCTGCAGCAGGAGGTCGCCGAGCTCGTCCTTGAGATCGAGGAGGTCGCCGCGGGCGATCGCGTCCGCGACCTCGTAGGCTTCCTCGATAGTGTAGGGGGCAATGGTCGCGAAATCCTGTTCGAGGTCCCACGGGCAGCCCGACCCCGGCGTGCGCAAGCGCGCCATGATCTCGATCAGCCGCGCGATGTCGCGGGAGGGCGTGGGCTTCGTCATCGCGCCGGAGTTACAATGCGGGCGAGCGCCTGGAAACCCGGCATCGCAGCGAGGGAACGAACCAATGCTCTACAAAGGCGGGTGCCACTGCGGTGGGGTGCCCTTCGAGGTGGAGGCCGACCTCGGGCAGGTCATCCAGTGCAACTGCTCGCACTGTGCCAAGAAGGGCTATCTCCTCACCTTCGTGCCGCGCGACAGGCTTCGGCTCGAGACGCCGGAGGAGGCGCTTGCCACCTACACCTTCAACACCCACCGCATCAGGCACCATTTCTGCCCGACCTGCGGCTGCGCGCCCTTCGGCGACGGCACGAGCCCGAAGGGCGAGCCGACCGCCGCCGTGAACGTCCGCTGCCTCAACGGCGTGGACCTCGCAAGCTTGACGATCGTCCCCTTCGACGGACGGAGCCTCTAGCTCCGTGTCCGATCTCGTCGGGCTGTTCGACCTCCTGGCGCCGTTCTTCGGGCTGATCGCCCTCGGCTTCTTCTGCGCCAAGGTGGTGCGCCGCCCGGAGGGCGGGCTCGCCTGGATGCAGTTCTTCCTGATCTACGTTTCGCTGCCCTGCCTGTTCTACAAGCTGATTGCCGACAAGCCCCTGGAGCAGCTCGCGAACTGGCCCTTCGTCATGGCGACGACGCTCACGACCTACTGCGCCTTCGCGCTCTCCTTCGCGGTCGGCATGTGGCACGTCCGCTGGGACATGCCGCAGGGGGTGATGCAGGGGGTCGCGGGCTCCTACTCGAACATCGGCTACATGGGCCCGCCGCTGGTGCTCTCGGCGCTCGGGCCTGCTGCGAGCGCCCCGGTCGTCCTGATCTTCGTCTTCGACAACCTCTTGCTGTTCTCCCTCGTGCCGTTCCTCATGGCGGTCGCCGGGGCCGAGAAGCGCCCCTTGGCCGCGACCGCCCGGGACGTCGCCTGGAAAGTCGTCACGCATCCCTTCAACATCGCGACCGTGGCCGGAGTCGCGGCGGCCTACCTCAGGCTCGAGCCGCCCTCCGCCATCGACAGGATCGTGACCTGGCTGTCGCAGGCGGCGGCCCCGTGCGCGCTCTTCCTCCTCGGGGTGACGGTGGCCTTGCGGCCGCTCCTGCGCATGCCGGGCGAGGTGCCGGCGCTGGTGATCATCAAGCTCGTCCTGCACCCGCTCCTCGTCTGGGTGCTGCTCTCGGCGCTCGGCGACTTCGACCCGACCTGGACCTATGCGGCGATCGTCATGGCGGCGCTGCCGCCGGCGCTGAACATTTTCGTCATCGCGACCCAGTACCAGATCGGCGTCGAGCGGGCCTCCGCCTGCGTCCTCGCCGGCACCCTCGTCTCGATGGTGACGCTGACGGCCTTCCTCTGGCTCATCAAGACGGGCAGGATGACGGCCGACCTGTTCCCGGGATGAGCTCATCCGGTAAACGTTCCGGTACACCGGACCTAGCCCATGCACATCGTTTCACCTATGCTGCCGTAGCAAAACTAAGCTGGTGGAAGGCAATGAAACGAGAAGTGTACGTCATCATGCCGTTTTCGCCAACTCCCAGCTGTCGGGATTGGACTGAGATTTATGACCATGTCTTTGAAATCAGCTTGAAGAGCTGGGGTGGAAGTGCGAGAGGGCGAAGCCGGAAACCGGCAGTCTGATCGCCAGCATCATCGATCGACTCAGGACCGCAGCGGTTGTTTTGGCCGACGTGACGGATCGAAATGCAAACGTATTTATGAGCTCGGGGTTAGGCACGCTCTCAGCACCCGGACGATCATCGTCACCCAAGACATGGATCACGTGCCATCGGACCTACGTGGTTACTGGCATCTGCTCTATGGGATTCGTCCAGGGCAGATTTCGAAGTTCAAGGAAAACCTGAAACATATATTGAGCACCATAGAGCAGGATCCTGCAAAGAGCGATAATCCCGTAGCAGACTACCTTGCCCACAATGACATACAGGTTTCACGATACGCACAAAAGGAAAGCATTAGAAAATTATATGCCCTTTGGACCGAACTTTCAGGCAATCGCGCGACGCTTCTAAAATTTTACGATCGTCATAAGAACGCAAGCAGCAAAAAATCGGATGTTGGTTCGATCTTCAGCGGATGTTTGGCGTTGCTTCTTGAAACTTATTATGTCGATTTAGGACCTACAATCTTTGCTGATGCTTACGAGCTTTTTAAGCGATTGGCTGAGATCGCGCGCGAAGGTGTCGATACCTCTCAAGCCCTTGAGATCATAAAGCTGATCAATACCCTGATGGACAGGATTCGCGATGTCCGCGTCGCTATGGAGGGAGGCACGTTTTCGGAACCGCATAATCCGTCTCTGATGATATGGTCAGGGCCCAGTCAGGGACCGGCGCCGCAAAGCCGTTGTGAGGCCCTTCTAACGGGGTATCCCATGCTAGAAAGAGACCCGCAATCGATGGAGTGTACAACCACACTTGATGTGTCGCCCTTGTCGAATGGACCAGAAACTACCACGCCGGTGAAACGGACCCGCCGTGGCAAGACAACGGTCTGACCGCGCTGATGCACCTACCACTTCACGGTATCACTGTCCTCGACTTCTCGACGCTCCTGCCGGGGCCGCTCGCGACCTTCATGCTGGCGGAGGCGGGGGCCGAGGTGATCAAGGTCGAGCGCCCCGGCGGCGAGGACATGCGCCGCTTCCCGCCGCGCCTTGGGCAGGGCTCCGCCGCCTTCGCGGTCCTCAACGCCGGCAAGCGCAGCGTCGTCGCCGACCTCAAGACCGCGGAAGGACGGGCGGCGCTCCGCCCGCTGATCGAGCGCGCCGACATCCTCGTCGAGCAGTTCCGCCCGGGCGTCATGGACCGGCTCGGGCTCGGCTGGGACGACGTGCGCACGTTGAACCCCCGCTTGATCTACTGCTCGGTCTCGGGCTACGGCCAGGAGGGGCCGCGCGCCCAGGAAGCCGGGCACGACATCAACTACCAGGCCCGCGCCGGCCTGTTGTCCTTGTCTCCTGGGAGCACAGGATCGCCGAGCGTGCCGGCGGCCCTCGTCGCCGACGTCGCCGGCGGCTCTTTCCCGGCCGTCATCAACATCCTCCTGGCGCTGCGCCGCCGCGACATGACGGGCGAGGGCTGCCGCATCGACGTCGCCATGGTGGACGCCATGTTCACCTTCGCCTGGCTCGCCCTCGCCGAAGGTTTTGCCGGCGGGCGCTTCCCCGGATCACAGGAGAACATGCTCGCAGGAGGCTCGCCCCGCTACGCGCTCTATGCGACGGCGGACGGCCAATTCCTCGCGGTCGGCGCCCTCGAAGAGAAATTCTGGGGCGCCTTCTGCCACGGCATCGGCTTGCCCGAGCGGCTGCGCGACGACCGGGCCGACCCGGCCGCCACCCGCGCCGCCATCGTGTCGATCGTGCGGGGCAAGAGCGCGGCGGAATGGCGCGCGATCCTCGAGCCCCTCGACTGCTGCGCCACGATCCTCGCCTCCCTCGCAGAAGCCGTGGACGACCCGCAGTTCCGCGACCGCGGCCTCTTCCGGGCGCAAGCCGCCGGCCCGGACGGAGCCGCCATGCCGGCCGTGGCGGTGCCGATCGCGCCGGATCTCAGGCGTCCCCTCGACGAGCCGCGCGCGGTGCCGCCGATCGGCGAAGTCGCCGACGTTGAAAGCGCCCCCGCCGCGGCCAAATAACCGGCTTCCGCGCAAGCCGGGCAAGGTGCTCATGGGGCTTCTGATCGACGGCGTCTGGCGCGACCAGTGGTACGACACGACGAGCACCGGCGGTCGCTTCGTGCGCAAGGACAGCGCCTTCCGCAATTGGGTCACGCCGGACGGCGCGCCCGGGCCGACGGGGGAGGGCGGGTTCAAGGCGGAGCCGGGCCGCTACCACCTCTACGTCTCCCTCGCCTGTCCCTGGGCGCACCGCACCCTGATCTTCCGGGCGCTCAAGGGCCTCGAAGAGATGATCGGCGTCTCGGTGGTGCACTGGCGCATGCTGTCCGAAGGTTGGACCTTCGAGCCGGGCCCAGGCGTCGTCCCGGACCCGATCAACGGCGCCGCGTACCTGCACCAGGTCTACACGGCGGCGGAGCCTGCCTACACGGGCCGCGTGACGGTGCCGGTACTGTGGGACAAGGCAACCGGAACGATCGTCAACAACGAGTCGTCCGAGATCATCCGGATGCTCAACTCAGCCTTCGACAGCCTCGGCGCGAAGCCCGGCGACTACTACCCGCCGGACCTGCGGGACGAGATCGACGCGCTCAACGCGCGCATCTATGACACGGTCAACAACGGGGTCTACAAGGCCGGCTTCGCGACGACGCAGGAGGCCTACGAGGAGGCCGTCCACCCGCTGTTCGAGACCCTCGATTTCCTGGACGAGCGGCTCGCCACGCGCCGCTTTCTCTGCGGCGGCCGCGTCACGGAGGCGGACTGGCGCCTGTTCACGACCCTCGTGCGCTTCGACGCCGTCTACGTCGGCCACTTCAAGTGCAACCTGCGCCGGATCGCCGACTACCCGAACCTCTCGGGCTACCTGCGCGACCTCTACGGCCACCCCGGCGTCGCCGGCACGGTGAACTTCGCCCACATCAAGGGCCATTATTACGAGAGCCACCGCACCATCAACCCATCCGGCATCGTGCCGTCCGGCCCCCTCCTCGACCTCGATGCCCCGAGCGGGCGGGAGCATCTCAAAATGGGCCTGAACGGACCCGCAATTTGAGGGTCTTTGAAATTCGGCACTATTCAGCACTATTCAATTACCTCATCGGCGCCGGCAAGAAGAGAAAGGGGAAACCTCAAACCGAGGGCGTCCGCGGTTCGTTGGTTCAGGACGAACTCGAACCTTGTCGGGCGTTCGACCGGCAGCTCAGCCGGCGCGCGGCCGCGCAGCACCGCATCGACGTAGCGCCCGGAGCGGCGGAACATCCCGATAAGGCTCGGGCCGTAGCCCATGAGCCCTCCGGCGCGCGCGTAATCGGGGAATATGCTGATTGAGGCCAGACGCCGCGCTCGCGCCGCAACCGCAATTTTCTCCCGCTGCACGAAGATGGTCGGAGACGTGAGCACGATCAACCCGTCTGCCGTCGTGCCCGCAATGAGCGGTTCGGGGTCTTGAAGATCATGGAAAACGAGCCGCTCAACAGCGATATTCGCATCCCCCGCAGCCCGTTCGGTCGCTTCGATTTGGGTTCTCCCAAACCGTTGGTCCCAGAGGATCGCGCAGCGTGACAGGTCAGGCACCACCGCTTTAAGCAGCTCAACGAGCTTGCCCGCCATCTCCGGCATGTCGAGCCAGAGCCCGGTTACATTTCCTCCAGGCCGCGCCAGGCTTTGAATGAAGCCGCTGCGTTCGGGGTCGTCCTCAAGGTCAATGGCGATGATGGGCGTTTGCAGGCTGCGTTGCGCTGCATAGGCAATTCTGACTGCCCCGCCCAGAACTATCGCCTCTGGTTTCAATTCGAGCAGCCGATCGATGTCTTCGAGCGAGCCGGTAGCGCTGTGAACGACCTCTATCTCTCGTTCCGTATCCCAGCCTAGCTCGCGCAGTCCCTCGACCACCGCTTCGTAAAGGTGGCGCTCAGTAGTAACCACGCCGACCCTGCGTCTCCTCTGACCCTGGGCAGTGAGGGAGTACCCGACGCCGGCGAAAGCTGTCAGACCGCTAAGGACGGTGCGTCGTCTCATCCTTCACCTCGAACTGCATTCTTTCTTGTACGGATCGCTTCACGGCTTCGCCTCCGCAGCCTCTACCAGCTTCACGATGTCAGCAACATCCCAAAGCCGATCCGTCACGCCAGCGGGCATAACCGCAATTTGGCAACTTTGCCTGTCTTCTCAGCAGATTAAGAGCGGGAACGCGGACCCCGGTTCAGCGTTGTGGCGGCGGGGTACGAGAGCTTCGAGGAGGAGACTCATGAAGCACGCGCTCATCGCGGGCGTCGCCGCGCTCGGCGTATTGGCCGCGGTCCCGGCGACCGCCCAGACCACCACCACGACGACCACGACCCGCACCGACACCACGGGCTCGGTCGTGATCGCGCCGGAGAAGCGCACCGTCATCAAGCAGCGCTTCAGCGCCGCCCCGGTCAAGACCATCAAGGAGAAGGTCACGGTCGGCGCGACCGTGCCGGCCGACGTCGAGCTCATGGCGGTGCCGGACACCGTCGTGACCGAGGTCCCGACGGTCAAGAGCTACCGCTACTTCCGCTACAACGACGACGTGGTGCTGGTCGACCCGTCGACCCGCCGGGTGGTCCAGATCATCGACTGACCGGCGTTCCCTGAGCCGTTCCGCCCCGCTCCGGCCCTGCCGGGGCGGGGCTTTCGTTTGCCGGCTCGGCCCGCATCAGCCGCGGCGCCCCGATCGAGGGCAGGACGCCCTCGCGCATGACGGCGCGGCGCAAGGGGCCGATGCCGGAGAGGGCGATCAACCCGAGCCCTCTCAAAAAGTCCGCCGGCAGGAAGCCGGAGAGGAGCGTGCGGTTGAGGCCGTCGACGGCGGCGGTCCGCAGGCGTACGTCGAGGTTGCGGCTCCTCTGATAGCGGGCGAGCGCCTCGAGCCCGCCAATGTCCTCCCCGGCCGCGCGGGCATCGACGGCGGCGTCCCGCAGTGCCGCGGCGTCGCGAAGCCCGAGGTTGAGCCCCTGCGCGCCGATCGGCGGAAACACGTGCGCGGCCTCGCCGACGAGGGCGAGGCGCTCGGCCGTGAAGCGCGCGACGGACAGGCCGCTCATGGGCACGAGCCCGCGCGGCCCGTCGATCCGCATTTTTCCCAGGATCGACTGGGCCTGGTGCTCGATCGCGGCCGCGAGACCGTCGTCGTCGCGGGCGATGAGGCGCTCGGCGTGATGGCGGCTCGTCACCCACACGAGGCTCGAGCGCCGGCCCGGCAGCGGCACGAGGGTGAACGGCCCCGAGCGGGTGTGGAACTCGGTCGAGGTCTCCCGGTGGTGCCGGTCGTGGGCCAGGATGGCGGTGAGGGCGGACTGCGGGTAGCTCCAGGCTCGGGTCCGGATGCCGGCTTCCTCCCGGAGCCGCGAATTGCGCCCATCCGCGGCCACCACGAGGCGGGCGGCAACGTTTGAACTGCCGCCTAAAGCAATGATCGCAAGCTCTTGCTCAGCCGTGGCTTTCGATGCGTCTTCATCGATTAGGCGAAGGCGCGGCTCGGCCCGCGCGGCCTCGGCCAGCGCGGCGACCAGGGCTGCGTTCTCGACGTTCCAACCGAACGCCTCGAGGCCGATCTCGGCGGCCTGGAACGCCGCCGGTGGCGGCCTGAAGAGACTCCCGGTGTCGTCGATGATCCGCATCGTGACGAGGGGCGCGGCGTTCCCCTCGAGCACCGGCCAGACGCCGAGCGCCTTAAGGAAGCGCACCGAGCCGTCGAGGAGCGCGATGGTGCGCCCGTCCGCCCGGGCCTCGGCGCGGCCGATCAGGCAGGTGTCGAATCCCTCGCGGGCAAGCGCAACCGCCGCCGAGAGCCCGGCCGCGCCGGCGCCGACCACGGCGGCGTCGAAGGTTTTGTCCGGGGTCACCGGCTCGGCCCTGGCTCGTCCGAGGCCGCGTGCTGCGCCGCCATGCGGGCGTCCGCGACGCTCGGAGCGAAGCGCACGATCGGGCGCCGCAGGCCCTGCCGCACCAGCACGCGCCGTACCGGCCGGGTCGCGCCGGTGAGGAACACCTTAACCCCGTGCCGGTGCGCCCGTTGCGCGAACATCTTCAGCGACGCGGCGGCGGTCGAGTCGGCAAGCGGCACCCCGGAAAGGTCGAGGATCATCGTCTTCGGGAACCGGCCGATGCGCTCCAGCACGGTCGCGATGGTGCTCGCCGCGCCGAAGAACAGCGGCCCCGCGAAGCGGTAGACCATCACGTCGGGATCGGCCCCGGCCCGCTCCTCGTAGGGCCCGCGGCCGTTCCGGTCGTCGGCCTCGTCTTCCTCGACGAGAGGCGCGCCGCCCTCGATCGCGACGAGCTCCGCCATGCGGTGCATGAACAGGAAGCTGCCGAGCACCACGCCGACGGCGATGCCCTCGAGGAGGTCGCGGAATACCGTCAGGAGGAAGGTCGCGAGCAGCACGGCGGCCTCGCCGCGGGAGCGCCGCAGGATGTCGAGGAACTCGTGCCGCTCCGCCATGTTCCAGGCGACGATCGCGAGGATGCCAGACAGCGCCGCGAGGGGGACGTAGGAGGCGAGGGGCGCCGCGACGAGCATGAAGGCGAGGAGGAAGGCGGAATGGAGGATCCCGGACACGGGACCGGCGGCACCGGCGCGGACGTTCGTCGCGGTGCGGGCGATGGTGCCGGTCGCGCACAGGCCCCCGAACAGGGCGGCGCCGACGTTAGCCACCCCCTGCGCCACGAGCTCGCAGTTCGAGCGGTGGCGCCGCCCGGTCATGGCGTCCGCGACCACGGCCGAGAGGAGCGACTCGATCCCGCCAAGGAAGGCGATGGCGAAGGCGGCGGGCAGAACCTCCGCCACCTTCGCCGGGCCGAGAGGCGGCAGGGCGGGGGTCGGCAGCGCGCTCGGGATGCCGCCGAAGCGGGTCCCGATGGTCTCAACCGGCAGACCGAGCGCCCAGGCGGCCGCGGCCGCAAGCGTCACGGCGATGAGGAAGCCGGGCCAAGCCGGGCGCCAGCGCCTTAGAGCCAGGATCAGCCCGATGCTCGCCGCCGCGACGGCGACGGCCGAGGGGTTCCAGGTGCCGACGGCGGCCCACAGGGCCTGAAGCTTCGGCACGAAGGCGGCGGGCTCCTTGGCCAGGAGGGTCAGGCCGAACAGCTCGCGCAGCTGGCTCGCCAGGATGATGGCGGCGATCCCGGCCGTGAAGCCGACGATCACCGGGTGCGGGATGTACTTGATGTAGGTCCCGAGCCTAAGGAACCCGAAGGCGACCATGATCACGCCGGCGATCAGGGTGGCGAGGAGGAAGCCGTCGTAGCCATGCCGCTCGATCGTCGCCGCGACGAGCACGATGAAGGCGCCCGCCGGGCCGCCGATCTGGAAGCGGCTGCCGCCCAGTGCCGAGATCAGGAAGCCGCCGACGATCGCGGTGTAGAGCCCACGCTCGGGCGAGGCTCCCGAGGCGAGGGCGATCGCCATCGACAGCGGCAGGGCCAGGATCGCGACGGTGAGGCCGGCGACGGCGTCCGCCCGGAACTTGGCGAGGCCGTAGCCCTCGCGCAGGACAGTGACGAGCTTGGGAGTGAAGAGCTCGCGGAAGCTCGGCTCGGGCGCCGCGAGGCGGGCGGGGGAGATCATCGGGACTCGGAGACAGGCACAGGAGCGGCCCGCATACCACAAATCGCGAGCCGGCCATTGCCGAGCATCCGGTCGCCTCCCTATGATCGCGCCAAACCGATCGGAGAGTTCAATGGCGAAAGCGGTCCGGGTTCATGCCTACGGCGGCCCAGAGGTCCTGAAATACGAGGATGTGGAGGTGGGCCGGCCCGGCCCCGGGCAGCTCCGCATCCGCCATCACGCCATCGGCGTGAACTTCATCGACACCTACTTCCGCACCGGGCTCTATCCCGCCCCGAGCCTGCCCTTCGTCCTCGGCAACGAGGGCGCGGGCGAGGTCGTGGAGGTCGGCGAGGGCGTCGCGGGCTTCAAGCCGGGCGACCGGGTCGCCTACGTCATCACGCTCGGGAACTACGCCGAGGAACGCATCGCCGACGCGAAGAGCGTCGTGAAGCTGCCGGACGGGATCGACTACGACACGGCGGCCGCCATGATGCTGAAGGGCATGACGGTGCAGTATCTCCTGCGCCGCACCTTCGCGGTGAAGAGCGGAGACACGATCCTGTTCCATGCCGCGGCGGGGGGCGTCGGGCTCATCGCCTGCCAGTGGGCGAAGCACCTCGGGGCGACGGTCATCGGCACCGCAGGCTCTGAGGAGAAGGCCGAGCTCGCCAGGAAGAACGGCGCCGATCATGTGATCCTGTACCGGCAGGAGGACGTGGCGAAGCGGGTGCGCGAGATCACCGGCGGGGAGGGGGTGCCGGTCGTCTACGACGGCGTCGGCAAGGCGACGTTCCAGGGCTCGCTCGATTCCCTCAAGCCCTTCGGAGTCTTCGTGAGTTTCGGCTCGGCCTCGGGGCCGATCGACGCCTTCAACATCGGGATCCTCGCCCAGAAGGGCTCGCTCTACGCGACCCGCCCGACCCTCAACACCCACACGGCGAAGCGCGAGACGCTCGAGGAGATCGCGGGCGACCTGTTCAAGGTCGTCACGAGCGGCGCGGTCAAGATCCCGATCCATTCCCGGCGCCCGTTGAGCGAGGCCGCCGACGTGCACCGCGCCTTGGAGGGCCGCGAGACCACCGGCGCGACCGTCATGCACCCGTGATCCCGGGATCCAGGCGCTTTCGACACCGACGATGCTGCGCGGATTCCCCGACGATGTCGCGGGGATTCTCCGACGATGTCGCGCGATTTTGCCGGCAGTGTTGGGGATAATCCGGTGATGTCGATGGTTCCGGCCATGGCCGGCGGTCCGGTGATCCCGTGATCCCGGGACGGGATGGAGGCGCCCCCCTTGTCGCGCTCCGCGGCATCACGAAGCGCTACGGCGGCCTCCTCGCCAACGACGGCATCGACCTCGGCATTCGCCGGGGCGAGGTCCACGCGCTCCTCGGCGAGAACGGCGCCGGCAAGTCGACCCTCGTCAAGATTCTTTACGGCGTCATCGAGCCGACCGCCGGCGAGATCGTCTGGGAGGGCCGCCCGGTCCGGATCGGGTCGCCGGTCGAGGCGCGCCGTCTCGGCATCGGCATGGTGTTCCAGCACTTCTCGCTGTTCGACCAGCTCACCGTCGCCGAGAACATCGCGGTCGCCCTGCCGGGCACCCTGAAGGAGGTTCGCGGGCGGCTCGATCAGGTCAGCCGCGGCTACGGCCTCGACCTCGAGCCGGACCGGGCGGTCTGGACCCTCTCGGCCGGCGAGCGGCAAAGAATCGAGATCGTCCGCTGCCTGCTCCAGGACCCGAAGCTCATCGTCCTCGACGAGCCGACCTCCGTTCTCACCCCGCAGGAGGCCGAGCGGCTTTTCGAGACCCTGGAGCGCCTCTCGGCCGAGGGGCGCGCGATCCTCTACATCTCGCACAAGCTCGAGGAGGTGCGCCGCCTCGCCCGCACCGCGACCGTGCTCCGCGCCGGGCGCGTCGTCGGGACGCTCGACCCGCGCGAGGCGAGCGCCCGCGAGATCGCGGCCCTGATGGTCGGCGCCGAGGTCGGCACGGTCAGGCCGCACGACCCGCAGGCCGCGGGCGAGGAGGCGCTTGGCGTTCGCGGCCTGACGCTCCCGGCCCGGAACCCGCACGACTGGACCCTCAAGGACATCGGCCTCTCGGTGCGCAGGGGCGAGATCCTCGGCATCGCCGGAATCGCCGGCAACGGCCAGAGCGAGCTCTTTGCGGCCCTTTCCGGGGAGCGCCTGTCGCCGGCGGCGGACAGCATCCTGATCGGCGGGCGTCCCTGCGGCCACCTCGGCATCGACGCGCGCCGGCGCCTCGGCGCCGCCTTCGTGCCGGAGGAGCGCCTCGGCCACGCCGCCGTGCCGACCCACGCTTTGAGCGAGAACGCGGTGCTGTCGCACCACGCCACCGGCGACGTCGCCCGCGGCGGCCTCGTGGCCCTCGGGCCGGCTCGGCGCCTCGCGAAGCAAATCGTGGCGGACTTCGACGTGCGCACGCCCGCGCCCGATCCGCAGGCGCGCCAGCTCTCGGGCGGGAACCTCCAGAAATTCGTGGTCGGGCGCGAGGTCGTCCGCCGCCCCGCCCTCCTCGTCGTCGACCAGCCGACCTGGGGGGTCGACGCCGGCGCCGCGCGGCTCATCCGGCAGGCCCTCGTCGACCTCGCCCGGGAGAGCTCGGCAATCCTGGTCGTCAGCCAGGACCTCGACGAGCTGTTCGAGATCGCCGACCGCATCGCGGTCATCCACGGCGGTTCCTTGAGCTCCGCGCGGCCGACCTCCGCCTGGACCCGCGACGGCATCGGCCTCGAGATGATGGGCGTAGCCGAGGCGGCGCATGCGGCTTGAGCTGACGCCCCGGGCCGAGGTTTCGCAAGCCGCCCGCGTGCTCGCCCCGGTCGCGGCCTTCCTCACTGCGTTCCTCGTCGCCGGCTTCGTGATCTGGCTCCTCGGCCGCTCGCCGCTTGCGGCCTTCCAGGTCTACGTCAGCGGCCCCTTGAGCGACCCTTGGGCGCTCCAGGAGCTCGCCGTGAAGGCGACGCCGCTTGCCCTCATCGCCATCGGCCTCACCTACTGCTTCCGGGCGAACCTCTGGAACATCGGCGCCGAGGGGCAGTACGTCATGGGCGCGGTGCTCGGCGGCTGGCTCGCGCTGCGCACCCACGGCACGGACGCAGGCGCCTGGGTCTGGCCCGCCATGATGCTCCTCGGCATGGCCGGCGGCGCGCTCTACGGGCTGATCCCGGCCCTCCTGCGCGTGCGCTTCGGCGTGAGCGAGATTCTCTCCAGCCTCATGCTGGTCTACGTGGCGCAGCTCGTCCTCGACTACCTCGCCCGCGGCCCCTGGCGCGATCCCAAGGGCATGAACTTCCCCCAGAGCGTGCCCTTCGACCCCGCCGCGACCCTGCCGCCGCTCCTCGGCGAAGGACGGCTGCACGTCGGAGCCCTCTTCGCCCTCGTCGCGGTCCTGGCGACGGCCTTTGTGCTCGGGCGCACCCTCTTCGGCTACCGCCTGCGCGTCACCGGCGAGGCGCCCCGCGCCGCGAGGTTCGGCGGCTTCTCCGCCGACCGCACGACGCTTGCCGTCTTCGCCATCTCCGGCGGTCTCGCCGGCCTTGCCGGCATGGCGGAGGTGGCGGGCCAGATCGGCCAGCTCCAGCCCTCGATCTCCCACGGCTACGGCTTCACGGCCATCACCGTCGCCTTCCTCGGCCGCCTCCACCCCTTCGGCATCCTCGCCGCCTCGCTCGCCGTGGCGCTGACCTTCATCGGCGGCGAAAGCGCCCAGATCCTCCTGAAGCTCCCCCTCGACCTCACGACGGCGTTCCAGGGGCTGCTGCTGCTGTGCGTGCTCGGGGCGGATGCGCTGGTGAGCTACCGCCTGCGGCTCGTGGCGAGGGGAGGGGGAACGTGACGGGGCGCGCCTTCTTCCCTCCCCCCGGAGGGGAGGGC
>DASVPW010000131.1:0-2810 GCA_036389455.1 Beijerinckiaceae bacterium | reverse complement strand
GGGCATCATGCCGGCGAAGATCTGGTTCAGCGTCACGTGCGGCGGCGAGACGCCCTTGAGGTAGAAGGCGGACATCGCGACCGGCGGCGACAGGAACGCCGCCTGCAGGTTCACGAACACGAGCGTGCCCCACAGGATCGGGTCGATGTTGAAGTGCTTCAGCATCGGCAGGAAGATCGGCACGAAGATGATGATGATCTCGGTCCACTCGAGCGGCCAGCCGAGGATGAAGATGATCGCCTGGGACAGCAGCATGAACTGCACCGGCGACATGTTGAGCGACAGCACCCACTGCTCGAGGAGCGCCTGCCCGCCGAGGATCGCGAAGACGGCCGAGAACAGCGCCGAGCCGACGAACAGCCAGCACACCATGGCGGTGGTCTTGGCCGTGAGGAACACCGCCTCCTTGGTGCGCTTCCAGTCGAGGGTGCGGGCGTGGAAGGCCAGGAGGAAGGCGCCGGCGGCGCCGACCGCGGCCGACTCGGTTGCCGTCGTGATCCCGAACAGGATCACGGCCAGCACCACGACGGTGAGGATGCCGAGGGGCATCGTCGAGGAGGTGAGGAGCTTCAGGACCTCGAAGCGCTCGGCGTTCATGCGCCAGTAGTAACGGATGGTGAGGAGCGTCAGCACGGCGGCGATGCCCCAGAACCAGTAGTAGAAGGCCTCCGGGGGCCCGGCGTCGACGGGCGCGGAGGTCGGGGCGACCGGCGAGCCGAGCTGCTCGACACCCTCGAAGGTCTCCGCCGCGGCCGCCTGCTGGTGGATGACGACGTACCACCACACGAGCCACAGGGTCCCGGCCGTCAGGGCGAAGGGCACGAGGGCGATGACGAAATGCTTCAGGAGCGCGGGATAGCCGAGGGGCCGGCCCTCGGCCTCGATGCCGCGCGCCCGCCCCGGCGAGAATAGTGCCTTCGAGAAGGCGACCAGCATGTTGTCGCCGTAGGCCGCCTGAAATTGCCGCAGCCATGCCGGCACCGGCACCTGCGTCTGCTCCGGCGGCAGGGGCGGGGCGATCTTCGGGTTCATCATCGCCCAGCCGATGATGTAGACGAGGTAGAGGAGGGCGAGGAAGAAGCCCGGCAGCATCGCCGCCGCGTAGAGCTTGACCACCGATTGTCCGGCGACCGCCGCGTAGACGATGATCATCACCGAAGGCGGGATCAGGATGCCGAGCGTGCCGCCGGCCGTGATGACGCCCGAGGCGAGCTTCACGTCGTAGCCGGCGCGCAGCATCGGGTTGAAGGCGATGACGCCCATCAGCACCACGACGGCGCCGACGAGGCCCGACGCGATGCCCCAGAAGGTGCACACGATCAAGGTTGCGACGGCGAGGGACGCCGGCACCCGCCGGAACGAGAGCTGGATCGAGTAGAACATCCTGTCGACCAGCGCCCCGCGCTCCATCACGTATCCCATGAGCACGAACAGCGGGATCGAGATCAGCACGTCGTTGGTCATCGCCCCGTAGGTGCGCTGGACCATGAGGTCGAAGGCCCGGTTGTCGATCCAGTGCTCCGCCGGGTTGTAGAAGGCGTAGAAGCCGAAGAACATGCCGAGGCCCATGAGCGTGAAGGCCGTCGGGAATCCCATCAGGATCACGACCACGATGAGCGCGAGCATCAGAAGGCCGAGCGCCGGATCGCTCATCATGTCTGCAGGTCTCCCCCCATGCCGCGCTGGCGCGCGGTCTCGTCGATCTGCTGCGCCCGCTCGATCGCGATCTGGCGCGATTCCTCGTCGACGTACTCGCTCGCCGCGAGCTGCTCGCCGACGACGTCCATCTCCGCCACGTCCTTGAGGCGGCTGGGGAACTCCCCGGTCTTGAGACAGGCGATGCAGCGCACGATCTCGGCCACCCCCTGCAGCATGACGAGGGCGCCTGCGATCGGGATCACGGTCTTGAAGTGGTACACCGGCGGACCGTCGGCGGTGACGTTCGAATGCTCGGCGATGCGCCACGATATCGCGGCGTAGTCGTAGCCAGCGTAGATCAGCGCCGCGATGCCGGGCAGGAAGAACACGATGTAGAGCACGAGGTCGAGGGCGGCCTGCGTCCGCGGCCGCATCGAGCTGTACAGGAAATCGCCGCGCACGTGCGCGTTCTGGGCGAGCGTATAGGCCCCGGCGAGCATGAACAGCGTGCCGTAGAACATGTTGCTGGCGTCGAAGATCCACGCCGTCGGCATGTTCATGATGTAGCGCTTGAAGACTTCGGCGCAGACAAGGAGCATCAGCCCGATGATCAGCCAGGCCACGGCTTTGCCGACCCACGTGCTGACGCCGTCGATCGCGTGGACGAAACGCTCGACGCTCATGAGGGTCCTGCCGTTCGAGAAAGGGGGAAGGGGCTCTTGCGCTGCAAAGCGCCGCCGGGGGGACCCGGACGGCGCCTTGCCGGTTCTGGTCGAGGCCGTCAGATCTTCTTCGCGGCTGCGTTCTGTCCGAAGTAGTGGTCGAACGCCATGCGGCGGTTCACGACGGTGTCCTGCTCCCATCGCGTGGCGCGCTCGGCGAACTTGAGCTGCGACTGAAGGATCTCCTTGAACAGCGGGTTCTCGGCCGCCTTCTTCTTCACGACCTCATCGTAGGCATCGAGCTGCGCCCTCAGCACCGCGTCAGGGGTCTTGTAGAACTTGACGCCGTCCTTGGTCTGCAGCTCGATATAGTCCTGCGAGTAGCGGTCGACGGCCTTCCAGGACATGTCGGCGCTCGCCGCCTCGACGGCGTTGGCGATGATCGCCCGCATCTTCTCCGGCAGCGCGTCGTACTTCGTCTTGTTGAACATGATCTCGAACTGCTCGGCG
>DASVPW010000130.1:0-17599 GCA_036389455.1 Beijerinckiaceae bacterium | reverse complement strand
TTGTCGAGCACGATGGCAAGCAGCCGCCCGACGTTCTCGGAGGTCGTCTGGCCGAAGCGCTGGGCGCCGCGGATGTTGAACTTGAAGTTGACGATCGGCTCGCCGGTGCGCTGGTCGAAGCCGGGCTGGGCGTCGGTGAGGTCGCCGCCCTCGACGATGACGCGGCGCTCGATCGGCATGGTCTGGCCCGGCGTCTCCTTCGAGGGGAGCTGGTCGACGTCCGTCGCGCCGGGCTCCGCCACCATGCGGAACTCGAGCTTCGCGGTCTGGCCGAGGATCTCCTTCAGCCGCTGCGGGTCCTGGAGGCCGGGGACCTGGACGAGGATGCGGTCGGCGCCCTGGCGCTGGATGTTGGGCTCGGTCGTGCCGAGCGCGTCGACGCGCCGGCGCAGGACCTCGATCGCCTGGTCGACGGCCCGGCGCACCCGGTCGTTGACGCCCTGCTCGGTGAGCGTGAGCTGGACGAGCCCGTCCGGGCTCTCCGCCACGTCGACGTTGCGCTGACCGGTCTGGCCGAGGATCGCGTTCGAGATCGGCTGCGACAGCTCGCGCAGCTTGGGAAGGATGCGGGCGCGCTCGTCGGGGTTCGCGATGCGGACCTGGACGCCGCGCTGGGTCGTCTGGATGCCGCCCTCGACCGAGGCGCGGTTGTCGCGCAGCACCCGACGCACGTCGTCGCGGAGCTGGTTCACGAGCCCGGTGCGGCCACGGACGAGGTCGTTCACGTCGACCTCGAGGAGGACGTGCGACCCGCCCTGGAGGTCGAGGCCGAGGACGATGCCCCGGGTCGGGATCATCCACTCCGGCACCCAGGACGGGGCGGAGCGGGCGAAGGCCTGCCGCTGCTCGGGCGAGAAGAAGCTCGGCACGGCGAGCATCAGGCCGACCAGGATGGCGCCGATGGTGGCGACGATCTTCGTCGTCGAGAAACGCAGCATGGATGGCTCAACCTTTGGCGGGCGAGCCGTTCAGATGGGGCTCGCCCAAGCCGTTGTCACTGTGGCCGATCGCCGTCCGTCAGGACTTGACCGGCTCGCCCCTGGTCCGCACCTCGGAGATCATCCCGCGCATGAGCTTGACCCTGACCCCGTCGGCGATCTCGACCTCGATCTCCGGGTCGTCCGTGACCTTCGTGACCTTGCCGACGATGCCGCCCGAGGTCACGACGGTGTCGCCGCGCCGCACGTTCTTGACCAGCTCCTGGTGCTCCTTCACCCGCCGCTGCTGCGGCCGGATGATGAGGAAGTACATGATGACGAAGATGAGCAGGAACGGGACGAGCTGCAGGATCACGTCCCCGCTGCCGCCGCCACCGAGTCCTTGCGCGAACGCGGGCGTGATCAAGCGACTTCACTCCATGGCGTAAGACGGCGCGCCCGCCCGGGCCTTCCCTGAGCCGGGCGCGCCGCCGATGTCCGAGGTGGCGCGGAACTATAGCATGGGGGGCGCGAAATCAATTCGCGGGAGCGTGCCCTTGGGCCCCGGCCGCCCCCGTCGTATCGTGCGGCCCGGGTTCCGGGGGATCGGCGCATGCGCATCGAAGGCTCCTGCCATTGCGGCGCGGTGCGCTTCTCGGTCGAGGCCTATGCGCCCGTGCCGTACCTGCGCTGCTACTGCTCGGTGTGCCGCAAGACGGCCGGGGGCGGCGGATACGCTATCAATCTCGGGGCCAAGGCCGACACCCTCAAGGTCGAGGGCGAGGACGCCGTCACGGTGTTCCGCGCCCGGATCGACGGCGCGGAGAGCCCGGCCGAGCGCCGGTTCTGCGCCCGCTGCGGCTCGGCCCTGTGGGTCTTCGACCCGCGCTGGCCCGACCTCGTCCACCCCTTCGCGAGCGCGATCGACACGGCCCTGCCGGAGCCGCCCGAGGCCGTGCACATGATGCTCGACTCGAAGGCCAATTGGGTGCGCGTCGACGCGAAGCGCGGCGAACGGCGCCACGATACATACCCGGACGATTCCCTCGAGGATTGGCACCGCGCCCACGGCCTCCTCGACAAGGGCTGAAGCGGCTACCCCGGATCCAGGGTGAACAGCTCCTGCGGGCGCGCGACCCCTTTCAGCGCGTAACGGCCGATGGAGACGAGGCGGGCCCGCTCCTCCGGGCGCGCCGCCGCAGCGAAGGCCGAGGAGACGAGGACCGTCCTTTCGACCGAGCGGCACAGGCCGACGATCCGGCTCGCCTCGTTGACGGCGGGCCCGACGACCGTGAAGTCGAGCCGGTCGCGGCTGCCGACGTTGCCGTAGAAGACCTCGCCGGTGTGCAGGCCGAGATAGGTCCCGGTCACCGGCAGGCCGCGCGCGGCGCGCCCTTCGTTGAGGGCGCCGACCCGGGCCCGCATCAGGGCTTCCGCGCGAAGCGCGCAGCGGCAGGCGGTGCCCGGGTCGTCGGCCTGGAAGATCGCGAGCGTGCCGTCGCCGACGAGCTTGAGCACGTCGCCGCCCGCCTCGTGGACGGAGGCGATGACCGCCTCGGCGTAGTCGTTGAGGAACGGGATGATCTCGCCGGGCGCCGCGGCCTCGGTGATGCGGGTGAAGCCGGCGAGGTCGCTGTACCATAGGACGGCGTCGATGCGCTCGGCGACGCCGCGGGCGATGCGCCCGCCAAGCACGCGCCGGCCGGCGTCGCGGCCGAGGTAGGTCTCGACGAGGGTACGGGCGATGCGGGCGAGCGCCGCGCTCTTCACGGCGAGCGCGAGCGAGGGGACGAGGGCGGTGAGCCTCTCGATCTGTCCGTCCGTGAAGCCGCCGGGCTCGTCCGTCGCCCACGACGAGTAGACGCCGTCCATCTCGCCGATGACGGCACCCTCCGGGAAGCGGTGGACGAGGGCGAGATAGTCCGTCTGCCCTTCGGCGCGATGGTCGTCGAGAACGGGGAAGTCCGCCGGGTCGTCCGGCCCGAGCCTGCGCCGCAGCATAAAGCCGCCGGTGTCGAGGAGATGGTGGAAAGGGCTGCGGCGCCACCTCTCGGCGGCCTCGCCGCCTTCGTTGATCCGGCCGTACTCCGTGGCGGGCCTGACCTCGGCCTCGTCGCGCCGCCAGCGGAAGACATGGCCCTCGTGGACCGGATGCAGCGTGTCGATCATCACCAGGGCGCGCGCGACCGGCACGCCCGCAGCCTCGAGCCCGGCGCAGAACGCCCGCAGGAGCTCCGGCTCGGGCAAGCCGGCAAGCCCGGCCTCCGCCACCGCCCTTGCAAGGCCCGCTGCCTGCGCATCGTCCATCGAACCGTCCGCCACGGCCGCGAAGGCGGCCGGGAGCAGCATAGCGCGGGCACGCTCGAACGGGCATGGCCTTTCTCCGAGAGGCGTGGTTAAGGCCCGACAGGACGCGGACCTCCCCCGGACAAACATGGACCCCAGTTCCTTGCCGGGCTAAGGAGCGCAACCGTCCTCACGTGCGGGAGCCGCTTAAGAAAATGTCCCGGGCCGACCAACTCCGCCTTGGCGCCGCTTCCGCGGCGTCCTCCGCCGCGTCGGGGGCGGCGGAGCCCGAGATGCTGGAGGTGCTGACCCGCATCGCAGACGCGCTCGAACGGGCGGCGCCGGCGGCCGTGCAGGCCCCCGACTTCGAGGCGGCCGACGCCTTCGTGTGGCAGGCGGAGGGACGGCTCAGCCCCGTCGCGAAGGTCAGCCGGGTCGAGATGGCACTGCTTCGCGGCATCGACCGGGTGCGCGACCAGCTCGCCGAGAACACCTTGCGCTTCGCCAAAGGCCTGCCGGCCAACAACGCCCTCCTGTGGGGCGCGCGCGGCATGGGCAAGTCGTCCCTCGTCAAGGCCGTGCACGCCGAGATCAACAAGACGCTCGCGGCGGCGCCCGGCGCCGCGGCGCCGGCTCCCCTCCCCTTGAAGCTCGTCGAGATCCACCGCGAGGACATCGAGACCCTGCCGGACCTCATGGCCCTGCTTCGCCCCGACCGGCACCGCTTCCTCGTGTTCTGCGACGACCTCTCCTTCGACGCCGACGACACCTCCTACAAGTCCCTGAAGGCGGTGCTCGAGGGCGGCATCGAGGGGCGGCCCGACAACGTGATCTTCTACGCGACCTCGAACCGGCGCCACCTCCTCCCTCGCGACATGATGGAGAACGAGCGCTCGACCGCCATCAACCCGGGCGAGGCGGTCGAGGAGAAGGTGTCGCTCTCCGACCGCTTCGGGCTCTGGCTCGGCTTCCACCGCTGCAGCCAGGACGAGTACCTCGACATGGTGTTCGGCTACGCCGACCACTTCGGTCTGGCGTACAACCGCGACGCCGTGCGGGCCGAGGCGCTCGAGTGGGCGACGACCCGCGGCTCGCGCTCGGGGCGCGCCGCGTGGCAGTTCATCCAGGACCTCGCCGGACGGCTGGAGAAGCGGCTGTCCTGACCTCTAAGCTGCGGCTTCCGCCTTGGCGAGCCGGTCGAAGGCCTGGAGCTTACGCAGCAGCGCCTCCATCTCCCGCAAGGGGACCATGTTCGGCCCGTCGGAGGGCGCCTTGTCCGGGTCCTCATGGGTCTCGATGAAGACGCCGGCGACGCCGACCGCGACCGCCGCGCGGGCGAGCACCGGCACGAACTCCCGCTGCCCGCCGGAGGACGTGCCCTTGCCTCCCGGCTGCTGCACCGAGTGGGTGGCGTCGAAGATCACCGGCGCGCCGGTCGCCTCCGCCATGATCGGCAGCGCGCGCATGTCGGAGACGAGGGTGTTGTAGCCGAAGGAGGCGCCGCGCTCGGTCACCATCACGTTGGGGTTGCCGGCCTCGGTGATCTTCTTGGCGACGTTCGCCATGTCCCAGGGGGCGAGGAACTGGCCCTTCTTGACGTTCACGGCCCGCCCGGTCGCGGCGGCGGCGGCGAGGAGGTCGGTCTGGCGGCACAGGAAGGCCGGGATCTGGAGGATGTCGACGACCTCGGCCGCCGCCGCGCAATGCCCGATCTCGTGCACGTCGGTCGTCACGGGAAGCCCGTAGCGCTCCTTCACCTCGGCGAAGATGGGCAGCGCCTCCTTGAGCCCGATCCCCCGGGCGCTCGCCGACGAGGTGCGGTTCGCCTTGTCGAAGGACGATTTGTAGACGAGCCCGATCCCGAGCCGCTCGGCGATCTCCTTGAGGGCCACCGCCATCTCCAGGGCGTGCGCCCGGCTCTCCATGGCGCAGGGGCCCGCGATCAGAGCGAGCGGCAGCCGGTTGCCGAAGCGGACGCCGCCGGCCTCGACCGTGCCGGCGGCGGAAGGATGCGCGTTCATCGGCCCCAGCGTATCACGCCGCGTCCGCTCTGACCTTCATCGAGACGATGCGGTCGGGGTCGCGGACGGGCTCGCCGCGCTTGATCTTATCGACGTTCTCCATGCCCTCCACGACCTTGCCCCAGACCGTGTACTTGTTGTCGAGGAAGCGGGCGTCGTCGAAGCAGATGAAGAACTGCGAGTTCGCCGAGTTCGGCTGGTTCGTGCGCGCCATCGAGACCGTGCCGCGCACGTGCGGCTCGGCATTGAACTCGGCCTTGAGGTCGGGCAGGTCCGAGCCGCCGGTGCCGGTGCCGTGCGGGCAGCCGGTCTGGGCCATGAAGCCGTCGATCACCCGGTGGAAGGCGACGCCGTCGTAGAAGCCCTTGCGGGCGAGCGTCTTGATGCGCTCGACGTGGCCCGGCGCGAGGTCGGGCCGAAGCTCGATCACGACGCGGCCTTTCGTGGTCTCGAGGACGAGGGTGTTTTCAGGCGTGGCCATGGCGGCTCCTCTAGGTTTGACGGTCGTCGACGAAGCGGAAGGTGAACGGGCGGCCCGCCACGGCGGATCCGAACGCGGCCGTGAACGGCAGCGGGACGCAGCGCCGGAAGGCCTCCGAGATCGAGGCGGCGAAGCGGTCCCGCGCGTCCCGGTCGCCGCCGCTCTGGAAGAAGGTTATTTGCGGCTTTCCAATGATTTGGCCGTTCCGGTTGAAGCTCGTCCTTAACGTGAGCTGCAGGCCCGTCGGCCCGCCGGGAAAGGCTGGAGGGCGCCAGCAGGCGCGCATCGCGGAGAAGACGTCGCGGATGCGCTCGATCCGCCCGGTCTCCTCCGCCGCGCGCGAGCCGCGGATGGTGCCGTTGAGCTGCTGCAGCAGAGCGAGCGGCGGGTCGAGGGGGAAGAAGCCGCCGTCGTACTCCGGCCAAGGCTGGGCCCGCGCCGCGCCCGCCCCCGCCGCAAGGGCAAGGGCGAGGAGCGGCGCGAGAGCCGGGAGCCTCACTTGGCGTCCGCGGCGAGTTGCATCTTCACGATCCTGTCCGGATTCGAGACCTGGCCGTTGTTCGCCGAAGAGCCCTTCTTGATCTTGTCGACGACGTCCATGCCCGAGACCACCTCGCCGAACAGCGTGTACTGGCCGGTGAGCGGACCGCAGCCCTCGTAGCAGATGAAGAACTGGGAGTTCGCCGAATCGGGGCTCGCCGAGCGGGCCATGCCGACGGAGCCGCGCTTGTAGGGGGTCGACGTGAACTCGGCCGGGAGGTTCGGCAGGTCGGACTTGCCGGTGCCGGTGCCGGTCGGGTCGCCGGTCTGGGCCATGAAGCCCGGGATCACCCGGTGGAACACGATCCCGTCGTAGAAGCCGCGCTTCGTCAGGGTCTTGATCTGCTCGACGTGCTTCGGGGCGAGGTCCGGGCGCAGGCGGATCGTGACCCGCCCGTCCTTGGTCTCGAGGTAGATCGTGTTCTGCGGGTCGGCCCCCTGCGCCGCGGCGGGCGAGGCGGCCCCGGCGGCGAGAAGGCCGAGCGACAAGGCGAGGGCGAGACGCTTCATTCCTTAAGCTCCTGTGGTCCGTTGATCCGATGATCGGGCGATCCCGTGATCCTGCAATCCGACGATCCTGTGATCCCGGGACGATCAGCCTCGCGGGGCCTTGGCACCGAACTTCGCCTTGAGCCGCTCGTTCACGAGGGCCGGCACGAAGCCCGAGACGTCGCCGCCCATCGAGGCGATCTGGCGCACGAGGGTGGCGGTGATGGGGCGCACCATGGGCGAGGCCGGCAGGAGGACGGTCTGGAGGTCCGGCGCCATGCCCTCGTTCATGGCCCCCATCTGCATCTCGTAGTCGAGGTCGGTGCCGTCGCGGACGCCGCGGACGATGATCGTGGCGGAAAGCCGCCGGGCCGCCGCGACGGCGAGGTCGTCGAAGGTCACGACCTCGAGGGCCGTCCCCTCGGCCGCGGCGACCGGCCCGCAGACCGCGCGCAGCATCTCGGCCCGCTCCTCGGCCGAGAACACCGGGGTCTTCGCCGAGTGCACCCCGATCGCGATCACGAGCCGGTCGACGAGCCGGCAGGCCCGCCGGACCACGTCGAGGTGGCCGTTGGTGACAGGGTCGAAGGTGCCGGTGTAGAGGGCGGTGCGGGGCATCTTCCGCCCGGTTAGCCGTTACCGCCGCGCCGGGCAAGCCGCGGCTGCAAGGCTGCACCATGCCGTTATCATGACGGCGCCGGCCCCCAGGGAATCCGGCGCCATCCTCATGATGACCGGCCCGGAGGCCGCACTCTCGTCATGATGACGGCAATCGCATTGGCACCGTAGCTATGCGCGGAAGGGCAAGCGCCTGGGCCTTCGGGACACACCCATGCGCCGGCTGCAGGTCATGGTTCGGTTCGCCGGAACATGCGAGAGTTCGGCCGGAGGCTCGAATGCGAAGAATCGCCCGCCCTCTCCTCCTCGCCGCGGCGCTCGTCGGGCTCGGCCCGCCGGCGCTCGCCCAGACGCCGCCGACGGCGGCCGAGGTCGCCGCCTACCGCGGCCTCCACGCGGCGGCGGCGCGGGGCGACGCCGAGGAGGCGCGGCGCCTCGCGGCGGGCGGCGCCGACGTGAACGCCCGCGACGGGAACGGGCGCACGCCGCTCCACGTGGCGGCCTTCCACGGCCACGTTGCGGCGGCGCGGGCGCTCCTCGCGGCGAAGGCCGACAGCGCCCTCCTCGACCGCCAGGCTTATGACGCCGTGACGGTCGCGGCCGTGCGCGACGACGTCGCGATGGTCGAGACGCTGCTTGCGGGCGGCGCGAGCGCCCGGCTCGTCACCAGCCCCTACGACGGCACCGCCCTCATCGCCACGGCCCATCTCGGGCACGACGGGGTCGTGCGCGCGCTGATCCGGGGCGGCGCGCCCCTCGACCACGTCAACAACCTCGGCTGGACGGCCCTCATCGAGGCCGTGATCCTCGGCGACGGCGGCCCGCGCCACGAGGCGACGGTGCGGGCCCTCCTCGAGGCCGGCGCGAGCCCGGCCATCGCCGACCGGCAGGGCGTGACGCCGCTCGGGCACGCCCGCGCGCGGGGCTACGCCGTAATCGCCGCGATGCTGGAGCGGGCCGGCGCGCGCTGACTTTTTGCTTGAGCATGATCTTTTCCGAAAACCGGTGCCCACTTTTCGGGATCATGCTTCAGGCCGGCCGGCGGGCAAGCGAGAGCCACACCCCGCCGCCGACGAGCACCGCGCCGGAAGCGCGGCCCAAGAGGCGGGCGCGGGCGGGCTTCACGAAGAAGGCCCGCCCGAGCCCGGCTGCGACGGCCCAGGCCGAATCGGTCGCCGCCGCCATGACGACCGAGACCGCGCACATGACGGCGAGCTGGGGCTCGGCCGGCAGGCGGGGATCGACGAACTGCGGCAGGAAGGCGGTGAAGAAGGCGATGGTCTTCGGGTTCGAGAGGGCCACGAAGAACCCGCGCCAGAAGTGCACCCGCCCGGCCGGCGGCGGCCGCTCCGCCTCCCGCCCGGCGTTGCGCCAGGCCTGGATCCCGAGCCAGACGAGATAGGCCGCGCCAGCCCACCGGATCGCCTCGAACAGCGCGACCGAGCTCTTGAGGAGCCACGAGAGGCCGAAGGCGATCGCCGCGACGAGGATCGCGTTCCCCGAGACCGTCCCGGCGACGGTGACGAGCGCGGCCTTCACCCCCCGCGTCGCCCCCGTCGCGATCACGAGCGTCACGATCGGCCCCGGCGTCACGACGAGCACGAGGGTGATGAGGAGGAAGGCGAGGAAGAGCTCGGGGTTGAGCATGGCGGCGCTCCGGCGGGACCGCGCGACCATGTCACGGGGCGGCGTGGCGTAGCAACGTGTCGGCTCTCCTTACCAGAAGGAAAGGACGACATCCGACATCGTCGTCGGGCGCTCCGAGCCACGACCCTGCGCTGCCGACGGATCGGCGGCGCGGTCAGCCTGCTTCCGGCCGCGCCGGCCTAGGGCGTGCGCTCGTTCGGCGCGCCGCCCCGGGAGCGCCGGTTGGTGATAAAGGCGACGGTCTCGGCGGAGACGTCGCCGGGGACGACCGTCACCGTCGAGGTCCGGACGGCTGGGTCGCACGGACCCTGCCGCCCCGGCGGGAACGTGGCGCAGGCGGACAGGGCGGTGCCGGCGCTCGGCAGTTCTGTGATCACGGCCGGGCCGGCCACGACCTCGATCGGCGGCGTGCAGGCTCCGGCCGGAACGACGAACGGCCCAAGAGCGCCAGGAGTCACGGAGAAGCTGAAGCTGCCCGTCACCTCGCCGCGCTTGCAGATCTCCAGATACCCGGTGCGCTTATCCGTGAAGGTCACGAGGGTAACGCCGGTGCCGATCGTCACCTCGACGCTGCCGCCCGGGAGGTTGGGCGCGCCGACGATCTGCTTCGGTGGCGTGACCGCGATGCTCGCCACGGTGTCGCCCGGCGGGATCGTCTCGTGCACGGTGACGTGCGAGCCGACTGGGTAGGTCGACACCACGGTGCAGGTGCCCCCGGGCGGCGGCCCGGCCGGCACCGACACGGTGCTCGAGCCCGCCGTGAAGACGAACGGTGCCCCGACCGCGATCCCGGGACCCGCCACCTTGCACACCTTGAGCAGGCCGGCGTTCTCGGACGCGCAGGTCGGGCCGGTCGCGTTGCCGAGATCGACGCCCGCTGTCGCCTGTTGGACACCAGCGAGCGTGGAGCTCGTCATGGCGGCATGGTTCGACACCGGCCCGCAGGTCGTGACGGTCGCTTGGTAGCATATCTGCGGATCGACGTCGGCCGTGAAGGTGAGCTCGAGTTGGTAGCCGTGCGGCAGCGGACCGGGCGCATAGATCGGGGTGAACTGCACCGTCAGCTGGCTGTCCGCGCCGATCGCCGGGATGTTGACCGCATAGGTGTTGGTCGGAGCCGGAAGGATTGTGATGGTCTTGACGATGACATTCGCGCTGTTGACCAGATTGACCGTCCCCCCGGTCAGCTCGTTCGGGCGCGGATTGCGGATGACGAGGGAATCCCAACTCGCCTTTTCCGGCTTGATTGCGCAGAAGAAGCTGTTGATGTCGAGCCTCGCCTCGACCCGCCTTACACAGCCGGTCAGATCGAAAGCTCCATCCTTCGTGAAACGCCAGATAATCCCGGCATCGCCAAGACCCAACAGGCACCGGTCCGGGTCGGCGGGATCCAGGGCATAGCCGTAGTCCCTGAAGCCGTTCGCGCTCCACCCTGGCATAAAGGAAGCGCAGGGAGCGCCGGCGCCGCTGGCCAGGCTGAAGTCGAAACAGAGAGGTGACGTGATGTTGCTAGTGGTACCATTGGGATAGAGCACGCGAGCCTGCCCCGGCACCCCTGGCACCCGGAACGCGGCAAAAACGTATTTGCTGCCGGCAGGCATGTTGGTCATGGCGTTCAGGAAGGGGCCCGTCAGCGGTGCGGGGGCATGGGTCCCGGCATCGAAGCAAGCCGGCATGCCGCTCGGAAATGGATGGAGGCAAATCTGAAGCCCGGCCGGGTACATGGCGGGCGAGAGTGTAAAGCCTCTGGAAATGCCCGTGGCGACGTCTATCCACGTCGGAGTGCACCGCATGCCATCCGACAACCGCAGGCAGGTAACCTTGGCGGAGTGGGTGACGTAGAGCTTGGTCGCGGGGGGGCCTCCCGTCTCCTCGAGGATCATGTCGGCAAAGCTTATCCCGCCCGCCGTGAGCGTCTCCGTTGAACTCCACAGCCCACATGCGCCGGCCGAAAGAGCGACACAGTACACATGGCCGCTCGTCGGAGCGGACGAGGAGTTGACCGCGTACATGAACAGCCGCGAGCCCCCCGGACCGGCCGCGATCCCGGCGAGCAACGGGTCAAGGCCCGAGGGGCTGCCGGTCGGCGGGTTGCCTACCCAAACTGGGCCGCCGGGCAGGGGAAGAAAAGCACACGGCGTCTCGCTCACCGTGTCCCAGCAGCCGATGCCGGGGGTGGTGGTGGCCGCGGCACCGCTGCCTGCAACACGTGCGCTCGGGAAGTAGATCTTGGTGCCGACCACGGCGTGACGCAGCAGGGTCGGCGTCATGAGGTCTGATCCGATCGACAGCGGCCATTGTACCCCTGAGACCGGGGGGCATACGATCAGGCTCGACAAATCCCAGCACATAATTTTCGCGGCGCCGGCATTGAGGTGATGGAGCAGTCCATAGGCACGGCTTCCCACCGGGATCGGCAAGGTGCCGTCGCCCGCGGATTGCCCGACCTGAGCACGGTCGCTGACCGGTATGATGAAGCTCGTGCCCGGCCCGAAACCCGCATTTCCGTATTGCGTGTGGTTGCCGACCGAATAAGGCGTGAACGGACTCCAGGCCCAGCCCGGCGGCGCAGAGATGGACGGGTTCACGTAAGCCAGGTTGGGCGAGAGCGTGTCGTTGATGGTGACCGGTCCGGACGGTGAGGTGCCGGGCTTGTAGCTCAGCACGTACTGGATCGTCTGACCCACCGAAACCGGTCCGGTCAGCGGTGCGCCATTCGCGTCCAAAGCTTGTTTGGTGAAGGCCCAGGGTTGTGGAGGAGCGCCGCTGGACGATCCTCCTCCTTGCGCGCGCCCCGGGTCCGTAAAGGTGGCGTTTCCGAGCGTGGCGGCGAGCGCCAGCAGGGCGGCTTTTGCAATCGACGGGCGCATGACAGCTCCCCTACGCTGCGGAAGCAGCAATAATTTCGAGTTATTTTCTAGTTATTAGCTTGAGCATAGACCTGCTTCGGACCGAGTCAAGCCACGCTTCGAAATGGAAGGCTGGTGAAATATTTGCCCACTTGCACGCCGCGGCGTTGCACCGGATGCCTTCACGTCTCCGCTGTTCGCTAATTTGCTAAGCCCGGCGGCGCTTTTCTGCGCTTCCATTCCCCGTCGACGTGCCTCCATTCCCCACCGCGTGGACCTTCACTTCTCGCAAACTTGCGGGATGATCGGCTCTTTTTGCCGTATCTATGCTCGTAGCCGGATCTTTATCGCACCGGCCGGGATGTGGGCCGCTCGCGTCCCCTCACCCTGCCCGCTCGATCTCCTCCGGCCGGCTGACGGTGACGTTGAGGTCGTTAACGAGGCCGCTCGCCAGGGAATAGACCCAGCCGTGGACCGAGAGCGGCTGCCCGCGCGCCCAGGCCTCCTGCACGAACACGTCGGAGGCGACGTTGCGCACCTGCCGCATCACGTTGAGCTCGCACAGCCGGTCGAGGCGGGCGCGCTCGTCGGCGATCGCCTCGAGCTCGGCCCGGTGCTCGCGGTGGATCTCGCGGATCGGGTGCAGCCAGTGGTCGACGAGGCCGCGCCGGCGGCCGTCGACCGCGGCCGCGATCCCGCCGCAGCCGTAATGGCCGACGACGAGGATGTGGCGCACCTTCAGCACGTCGACGGCGAACTGCAGCACCGAGAGGTAGTTGGCGTCCTGCGGCGGCGCGAGGTTCGCGACGTTGCGGTGGACGAACAGCTCGCCGGGATCGAGGCCGACGATGTCGTTCGCCGGCACCCGGCTGTCGGCGCAGCCGATCCAGAGGTACTCCGGCGCCTGCTGGCCGACGAGCCGGTCGAAGAAGCCGGGATCGGCCGCGACCTTGGCCTGGGCCCAGGCCCGGTTGTTCGCCTTGAGGTCATCGAGCATGGACGCCCCATACGACCCGCGGGCGCGGGCCGCAACACCGTCCGTGCGCTCGCGGCTGCCTTCGGCGCTTGTCAAAGGAGGATTCAGCAGGCGCTCACGCCCCCTCCCCGCCCCCGTTCTCGCCGTCCCCGTCCTCGCCCTCGATGTGCTCGACCGAGACGACGCGGGCGCCGTCGGTCTTGAACACGGTGACGCCTTGGGTCGCGCGCCCGGCGACGCGGATGCCGTCGACGGGGACGCGGATGGTCTGGCCGGCGTTGGTGATGAGCATGATCTCGTCGGAATCCTCGACCGGGAAGGAGGCGACGAGCGCGCCGTTCCGCTCGTTCACCGCCATGGCTGTGATGCCCTTCCCGCCCCGTCCCGTGATCCTGTACTCGTAGGACGAGGTGCGCTTGCCGTAGCCCTTCTCGGAGACGGTCAGGATGAACTGCTCCTCGGCGCTCATCGCCGCGTAGCGCTCGGGCGAGAGCGCCGGTGCGGCGACGCCCTCCTCCGCCTCGCCGGCCGCATCCCCGTTCGCCTCGGGGAGGGCCTCGCCCTCGCCCGTGATGGCGCGGCGCATCTTGAGGTAGCCCGCGCGCTCCTCCGCGTCGGCGTCGACGTGGCGCAGGATCGCCATCGAGATCAGGCGGTCGCCCGCCTCGAGCCTGATGCCGCGGACCCCGGTCGAGCTCCTGCCCGCGAACACGCGCACGGTGTCCTCGTTGATCGGGAAGCGGATGCACTGCCCCTTCGCGGTCGTGAGCAGCACGTCGTCGGCCTCGGAGCAGATCTGCACGTCGACGATCGCGTCGCCCCCGTCGAGCTTCATGGCGATCTTGCCGGCCCGGTTGACCTGGGCGAAGTCGGAGAGCTTGTTGCGGCGAACGCTCCCCGAAGCCGTCGCGAACATCACGTCGAGCCGCTCCCACGAGCCCTCGTCCTCGGGCAGCGGCATGATGGTGGTGATGCGCTCGCCCTCGTCGAGGGGCAGCATGCCGCGCAGGAACCGGCCCTTGGCGTTCGGCGCCGCGAGCGGCAGGCGCCACACCTTCTCCTTGTAGACCTGGCCCTTCGACGAGAAGAACAGCACCGGCGTATGGGTGTTCGCCACGAACAGCCGCGTGACGAAGTCCTCCTCGCGGGTCTGCATGCCGGAACGGCCCTTGCCGCCGCGGCGCTGCGCCCGGTAGGCCGAGAGCGGCACGCGCTTGATGTAGCCGGCGTGCGAGACGGTCACGACCATGTCCTCGCGCTGGATCAGGTCCTCGTCCTCGACGTCCGAATCCCACTCGACGATCTGCGTCCTGCGCTCCGTCGCGAAGGCGTCGCGCACCGCCTTGAGCTCGTCCCTGACGATGCCGAGGATGCGGGCGCGGGAGCGCAGGATGTCGAGGTAGTCCGTGATCTCGGCCGCGAGCTTCGCGAGCTCGCCTCCGACCTCCTCGCGCCCGAGCGCGGTCAGGCGCTGGAGGCGAAGGTCGAGGATCGCCCGGGCCTGGGCCTCGGAGAGACGGTAGGTGCCGTCCTCGGCGACCCGGTGGCGGGGGTCGTCGACGAGGGCGATGAGCGGCGCGATGTCCCTGGCCGGCCAGTCCCGGCCCATGAGCTCCTCCCGCGCCGTGTTCGGGTCGGGCGCGGCGCGGATCAGGCGGATCACCTCGTCGATGTTCGCGACCGCGATCGCGAGCCCGCACAGCACGTGGGCGCGCTCGCGGGCCTTGGCCAGAAGGAACTTGGTGCGGCGGCTGACGACCTCCTCGCGGAAGTCGACGAAGGCGCGGATCAGGTCCTTGAGGTTCATGACCTCGGGCCGGCCGCCGTTGAGGGCGACCATGTTGGCGCCGAAGCTCGTCTGGAGCGCGGTGTAGCGGTAGAGCTGGTTCAGGACCACCTCGGCCACGGCCTCGCGCTTGAGCTCGACCACGACCCGGATGCCGTCCCGGTCGGATTCGTCGCGCAGCTCCGCGATGCCTTCGAGCTTCTTCTCGCGCACGAGCTCGCCGATCTTCTCGACGAGGTTCGCCTTGTTCACCTGGTACGGGATCTCGGTGAAGACGAGGGCCTCGCGCTCCCGGCGCAGCTCCTCGGTGTGCCATTTCGCCCGCATAATGATCGAGCCGCGCCCCTGGTGATAGGCGGCGCGCGCGCCGGCGCGGCCCATGATCAGGGCGCCGGTCGGGAAGTCCGGCCCGGGGACGATCTCGATGAGGTCGTCGATTCCGATCGCCGGGTCGTCGATGTAGGCCGTGCAGGCGTCGATGACCTCGCCGAGGTTGTGCGGCGGGATGTTGGTCGCCATGCCGACCGCGATGCCGCCGGCCCCGTTGACGAGGAGGTTCGGGAAGCGCGCCGGCAGGACCGACGGCTCCTCCTTCGACTCGTCGTAGTTCGGGCGGAAGTCGACCGTGTCCTTGTCGATGTCCTCGAGGAGCGCCATGGCGGGCTTGGCGAGCCGCGACTCGGTGTAGCGCATCGCCGCCGGCGGGTCGTTGTCGATCGAGCCGAAGTTGCCCTGCCCGTCGATGAGCATGAGCCGCATGGAGAAGTCCTGGGCCATGCGCACGAGGGCGTCGTAGATCGCCTGGTCGCCGTGCGGGTGGTACTGGCCCATGACGTCGCCGACGATGCGGGCCGACTTCACGTAGCGCTTGTCCGGCGTGTAGCCGTTCTCGTTCATCGAGTGGAGGATGCGCCGGTGCACGGGCTTGAGGCCGTCGCGGGCGTCGGGGAGCGCGCGCGAGACGATCACGCTCATGGCGTAGTCGAGATACGAGCGGCGCATCTCGTCGGTGATCTGGACGGGCTTCACGTCGCTCGCCGGCGGGGGAATGTCGGGGCCGGTGCGGGGGTCCTTCGGGTCTGCCAAGGTCGGACTTCTTCTTGCTGCGCCGCCTTGCGGCGGCTCTCGCCGGCGGAGGCCGTTCGGCGAGACCGCGGGCGGCTGCGAATCTGAGCGGAATCAGGCTCTTAGATGGCCGTTTTGGAGGCCGTTTTCAAGCCGGGACGGGCCGCCGTCCACGGCCATGGGCGGCCTTGGACCAGCTTGAGACGGCATATCCGAACGTCGCCTCAACATGCTCGAAACGCTGCACATTCGGCGGAGCATTCTGGCGGCGGCAAACTCCGCTATAAGTCGTCCATGGACACCGACTATCTCGTTTCCGCGCTCGTCACGCTGCTCGTGACCATCGACCCGGTCGGGCTCGCGCCGATCTTCCTCTCGATCACCGGCGGCATGACCGGCAGGGAGCGCCAGCGGGTGGCCGTTCGCGCCGCCCTCATCGCCTTCGGAATTCTCGCCTTCTTCGGTCTCGGCGGAGAGGTGCTGCTGAGGCTCCTCGGCGTCGGCCTGCCGGCCTTCCGCATCGCCGGCGGGCTCCTGCTGTTCTGGATCGCCTTCGAGATGGTGTTCGAGCGCCGCGCCGACCGCAAGCAGCAGACCGCCGACGTCGCGATCACGCAGGATCACATCCGCAACGTCGCCGCCTTCCCGCTCGCGATCCCGCTGATGGCCGGCCCCGGCGCGATCACCGCCATGATCCTCCTCGCCGGCCGGGCCGATGGCCGGCCCCTGATGCTCGCTCTTCTGATCGCGCTCGTTGCCGCCGTGATGTTCGCCTGCCTCGCGGTATTCGCGGCGGCAGAGCCGATGGCCCGCCTTCTCGGCGTCACCGGGCGCGTGGTGCTGACCCGCCTCCTCGGCGTGGTCCTGGCGGCGCTCGCCGTGCAGTTCGTGATCGACGGCGTGCGGGTGCTGCTGCGCGCGGGCTAAAGCGTCTCGAGCAGCCGCGCCATCAGCTTCCGCCGCGGCTCGATCGACGAGACGAGGCCGTATTCGTGGAGCGTGTGGGCGCCGTCGCCGTCGATGCCGAGGCCGTCGAGGGTCGGGACGCCTTGCGCCGCCGTGAAGTTGCCGTCCGAGCCGCCGCCGGTGAGCGGCACCTCGCCGAGGTCGAAGCCGAGCTCCTCGGCGAGGCCCCGCGCATGCCGGTAGAGCCGCTCGACGCCCTCCGACTTCTCGTAAGGAGGCCGGTTCATGCCGCCCGTGACGGCCACGCGCACGTCGGGGTCGTGGGGTGTGAGCCCGAGGATCGCGGCCGCGAAGGCCTCGCCGTCGGCGGCGCTGACGACCCGCAGGTCCACGGCGAAGCGGCAGTGCTGGGGAATGACGTTCGCGGCGGTGCCGCCCGAGATCATGCCGACGGTCGTCGTCACGCCCCGCCCGTAGTCGGTCATCGCCTCGATCTTCAGGATCTGCCGCGCGGCCTCGCGGATGGCGCTGCGCCCCTCGTCATGGCGCGCGCCCGAATGGGCCGGCCGGCCCTCGACATGCACCTCGAAGCGCCCGACCCCTTTCCGCCCGGTCACGACCTTGCCGCCGTCGCGGGCGGGCTCGGTCACGAGGGCGAAGGCGGCGCTGCGGGCGAGGTCCTCGATGAGCGGCCGCGTCATCGGGCTGCCGATCTCCTCGTCGGGGGTCATGAGGTAGACGACCGGGCGCCGCGCGGCGCCTGCCCGCGCGACCTCCTTGAAGGCCTGAAGCGCAAGGTACGCGCCGCCCTTCATGTCGTAGCAGCCGGGGCCGTAGAGCCGGTCGCCATCGAGCCGCACCGGCAGGTCGCGCGCGGCGGTGCCCACCGGGTGTACCGTGTCGAGGTGGGAGAGGACGAGCACCGCCTTCTCGCCGGTCCGCGGGCCCGCCCGCAGCACGAGGGCGTCGCCGAGCCCCGAGCGCCCGGGGATGCGCTCGACCGCGACCGGCGCGTCGG
>DASVPW010000129.1:0-3087 GCA_036389455.1 Beijerinckiaceae bacterium | reverse complement strand
GGGTAGAACTTGAGCTTGTTCTCGACGTACTTCGGCGGGAACAGGGAGCCGTCGCGCATGCGCCCGACGTCCTTCGCCCGGTCGATGATCTTGAGGTGGCCGGTCTGGTCGAAGAAGCCGGCGTCGCCGGAGCGCACGAAGCCGTCCGGGGTCTTCGTCTCCGCCGTCTTCTCCGGGTCCTTGTAGTAGCCGAGGAAGACGCCGGGCGAGCGGTAGAGGACCTCGCCGTTGTCGTCGATCCTGATCTCGACCTGCGGCGCCGGTCGCCCGACCGTGTCGGCGCGGATCTCCCCGTCGGGCTGCATGGTGATGTAGACCGCCGCTTCGGTCTGGCCGTAGAGCTGCTTCAGGTTGACGCCGATCGCGCGGTAGAACTTGAAGATCTCCGGCCCGATCGCCTCGCCCGCCGTATAGCCGATCTTGATCTTGGTCAGGCCGAACCGGTTCTTGAGCGGCGCGTAGACGAGCGCGTCGCCGAGATGCCAGACGAGCCTGTCCCACAGGCCGACGCCCGGCTCCTTGTTCAGGATCTTCTCGCCGACCTTGTTGGCGTGATCGATGAAGAACCTGAACGCCCGGCGCTTCAGCGCGCTAGCATCCTCCATGCGGACCATGGTCAAGGTCAGCATGGTCTCGAACACCCGCGGCGGGGCGAAAGCATAGGTCGTGCCGATCTCGCGCCGATCCTCGACCACCGTGTCCGGGCTCTCCGGGCAGTTGACGCACAGGCCGGCCAGGATCGCCTGCGCGTATGAAAAGATGTGGTCCCCGACCCAGGCGATCGGCAGATAAGCGATGATCTCGTCGCTTTCGGTGAGGCCGTCGAAGGCGCAGCCGATCTCGGACGCCTTCACGACGTTGTCGTAGGACAGCATCACGCCCTTCGGACGCCCGGTCGTCCCCGAGGTGTAGAGGATGATGGCGAGGTCGGAAGGCTTCGTGGCGTTCAGCTCGCGCTCGAGGAGCGCCGAGGCTTGCGGGTCCGCGTCGAGGCGCTTGCGGCCCTCGTCGATCACCTCCGCGATCGGATGGAGCCGCGTGCGATCGTAGTCGCGAAGGCCCCGCTCCTCGTCGTAGAGGATGTGATTGAGGCTCGGCACCCGGTCGGCGACGGAGAGGAGCTTGTCGACCTGCTCCTGGTCCTGCGCCACGGCATGCGTGACCTCGGCGTGGGCGAGCACGTAGGCCATCTCGTCGGCGACGGAATCGGCGTAGACCGGCACCGGCACGGCGCCGAGCCACTGCGCGGCCGCCATGGTCCAGTACAGGCGGGGGCGGTTGTAGCCGACGATCGCGATCTTCTGGCCGCGCCCGAGCCCGAGCGCGTGAAGGCCGACGGCGTAGGCGCGCACGGTCTCGTGGACCTCGGCCCACGTCGAGGACTGCCAGATGCCGAGGTCCTTGTGGCGGAACGCGGTGCGGTGCGGGCGCACCCGGGCGTTGCGCACCAGGAGCTTCGGAAACGTGTCGTCGTCCCCGGCCGTCGCGGTCGTCACGCTTCGCCCTCCCTGGCTTTGCGCTGCCTTGGCGGCCGTCGTTCAGGCGCAAGCCCCGCGTCGCAAGCGCACCCGGCTTGCGTCCGCTGCAGCCCTTTTCCCATGCGCGCGGGCGGAACGCAACGCGGAGGAGGGGGTCGGAGCGACGATCGGCGCCGCCCAAGAGAAGGGGGTCCTTACCAGCCCTGGTAGTCGTACAGGTACGGCGCCTCGCCGTAGCCGCGGTAGTAGCGGTGCGCCCGGGGCGGGAAGGGGTAGGGGTAGGCCGGGCCGCGGGAATAGGAGCGGGCGTAGCCGTAGGGGCTGCCGGGCTCGGCGAAGCCCGGGTTCTGGAGCTCGGCGCGCAACGCGAAGTCGCCCTCGCCGGTGCCGCCGCCGCGCCCGCCGCGGGCTTCCGCTCCGGCGCTGAGCGCCAGGCAGACGCCGAGCCCGAGGAGGATGGCGGCCTTCGTGGTCCTCGACATGGTGGCTCTCCTGAAGGGTCGACGGCCTAAAGGCCGGCCGGATGCGCGAGAGTGCTCCGCTCGCCGGCGCCCGTCCGTGACCCGGCGCACACCGCCGTCATCGTCGGCAACGTCCCAACACCAGCGTGAAAATCCGGCAACATCAGCGGGAAAATCCGGCAACATCGTCGGGAAATCGCACCACCGCCGGTCGTGTTGCGCCGGCTACAGGCGGCCCGCCTCGGCGGCCTCCTCGGCCGTCTTCTCGATCTCCTCGCCGATGTCCTCGACGGAGGCGCCGGCCTCGATGCGCTTGCGGATGTCGTGCAGGCGGGTGAGCTGCTGCACGATCTGGGGCACGTGGTCGAGGTTCTCCATGAAGCGCCAGACGTAGACGAGGATGGCGAAGATGTCGCCGGTGTCGGTGTCCGGGAGATACGTGGCGCGCACGAGGACCGCGACGAAGACGAAGATCGAGAGCACCTCGATGAAGGTCCAGTTGTAGGCCTCGGCGTCGGAGAGGCGGATGCGCCAGCAGCGCACCTCCTCGAAGTGGTGGCGGATCGGCTCGGGCTCCGCCTTGTCGATCGCCTGCACCTCCTGCTCGAGCTGGTTGTTGAGGCCTTCGTTGAGCCGCAGCGTCACGCGGACGTAGATGCGGTTCACGATCAGCACCGGCACGATCAGGAGCGAGGTCACGGCCCCGATGACGAGGTCGTACCAGAACAGGATGAGGACGGAGCCGAAGATGCCGATGATCGCGGCGACGACCACCGGCACGTCCTTCTCGAAGAAGGTGACGAAGTCCCGCGACATGGCCGAGCGCGCCGCGACGCTCGTGGCGCTGACCCCGCCCCGGCGCTGGCGCAGGATCGTGTCCTCGACGATGGTGTTGTAGACCGCCGTGTAGACCCGCGTGTCGTACATCTGCCGGAACAGGCCGATGGCCGAGCGCATGGCCCAGGCCGCGACGATCGGGATCGCGAGCTTGTAGTCGTGATCGATGAGCCCGTTGATGGCGATCCCGGTCGCCCAGGGGTAGGACAGCTCGAGCAGGTCCTCGACGAGGGTCAGGACGTAGGTCAGGCCGATCTTCCAGCGGAAGGGGCGGAGGGCGTCCAGAGCCGAGATTCCAGTGGATTTCGGGC
>DASVPW010000128.1:0-15935 GCA_036389455.1 Beijerinckiaceae bacterium | reverse complement strand
CTCGCGCGCCGCCCGGCGGGTGTCGGAGACGTAGTAGCGCTGGTCGCCGGCGCGCCAGTCCGAGAAGGAAAGCTCGACCGGGCGCCCGAGAAAGTCCTCCACGTAGGCGAGGAGCTGGCGCAGGCTGACCGCGTTCGCGGGGCCGCCGCCGAGATTGAAGGCGCGGCCCTGCACGGCCTCGATCCGCCGCCACGCCGAAAGGTAGGCCTCGACCGCGTCGGCGACGTTGAGCAGGTCGCGGACTTGGCGCCCGTCGCCGTAGATCGAGATCGGCTGGCCCTCGAGCGCCCGGATCAGGAAGTGGGCGACCCAGCCCTGGTCCTCGGTGCCCATCTGGCGCGGGCCGTAGATGCAGCTCATGCGCATCACCGCCGTCGGCACGCCGAAGCTGCGGGCATAGTCCAGGACGTACTGGTCGGCGGCCCCCTTGGAGCAGCCGTAGGGCGTATGGAAGTCGAGGGGCCGATCCTCGCCGATGCCGCTCGCCCGCACCTTAGGGTCGCGGGGCAGGTAGGCGTCGTTGGTCTCGTCGAGGGGAACGTCGGCGAGGTCGCCGTAGACCTTGTTGGTCGAGGCGAAGAGGAGGGGCGTGGGCTCGTCGCGCCGCCTCAAGGCCTCGAGGAGGTTGAGGGTGCCCTGCACGTTGACGGCGAAGTCGTCGCGGGGCTCGACGAGGCTCGTCGTCACCGCGACCTGCGCCGCGAAGTGGAACACCGCCGAGGCGTCCTTCGCGGCGTCTGCCACGCCGTCGTCGTCGCGGATGTCGGCGACGACGCTCGACACCTTCTGGGAATGGCGGCCCTTCAGCCACGCGAGGTTCGACTCGACGCCGGGGCGGGCGAGGGCGTCGTAGACGAGCACGTCGTGACCCTCGCGGGCGAGGCGGTCCGAAAGATTCGAGCCGATGAAGCCCGCGCCGCCGGTGACGAGGACGGGGCGGCGTCCGACGAGGGCGGGGCGGGGGATTTCGCCCGTCATGCCACGAGGCCCCTCAGCTCGAGCTCCTTGCGGGCCTCGGCGACGCGGTCCTCCGCCTCCTGGCGGGCGACCCACTCGGCGAGCTCGGCGAGCCCCGCCTCGAAGTCGCGCTTCGGCGAGAAGCCCAGCTCCTCGCGGATCTTCGCGATGTCCGCGATGCAGTGACGGATGTCGCCGACCCGGGCCTGCCCTGCGATCTCGGGCTCGATGTCGGGGCGGCCCATGGCCTTCGCGAGGAGCGCCGCCACCTCGCGCACGGAGCGGTCCTCGCCGCTTGCGACGTTGTAGACCCCGCCCGGCGCCTTCGGATGCTCAAGGGCGAGCGCGAAGGCCTCGGCGATGTCCTCGACGTGGACGAAGTCGCGGCGTTGGTGGCCGTCCTCGAAGATCACCGGCGGCTTGCCGTTGTGGATGCGCGACGAGAAGATCGCGAGCACGCCCGTATAGGGGTTCGAGAGCGCCTGCCCCGGGCCGTAGACGTTCCACAGGCGAAGGGCCACGCCCTCCATGCCGTAGGCGGGAGCAAGCGTCAGGGTCAGCCGCTCCTGCACGTACTTGCCGATGGCGTAGACCGAGGCGAGGGCCGGGCGCTTCCACTCCGGCGTCGGCACGGGGACGAGCGGGCGGCTGCGGCTGTCCACCGGATCCCAGGGCGCCGACGGGTCGAGGCGGGGCGCGCGCACGGCGTCCTGGACGACCTCGCCGTCCGCCGTGCGGTAGAGGCCCTCGCCGTAGATGCTCATGGACGAGGCGACGACGACCCGCCGCACGGGATTGTCGATGAGCTGCTGGAACAGCACCGCGGTGCCGTAGTCGTTGACCGAGGTGTAGCGGTCGACGGCGTACATGCTCTGGCCGACCCCGACCTCGGCCGCAAGATGCACGACCGCGTCAACGCTCTTGAGGCTCTTGAGGACGGCGGTCTCGTCGCGGATGTCGCCGGCGACGAACTCGACCTCGGGCGGCAGCCCGTCCGGGCGCTTCCTGCCCTGGTGCACCTGCTCGATCAGGCTGTCGAGCACGCGCACCCGGTGCCCGCGCTCGAGAAGCGCGCGCGCCACATGGCGACCGATGAAGCCCGCTCCACCGGTGATGAGGACTTTTTCGGCCAACTCCCTGCTCTCCCGTTAGTTATTTCCGCGAGCCGCCTCCGCCGCGCTTCGACCCGCCGCTTCTCTTTCCGCCGCTTCTGCTCTTCGACCCGCCTTTCGATCCGCCTCTGCCGGAACTCTTCGAGCCTCCTCTGGCCGCACCCTTCGACCCGCCCTTCGCGGCCTTCTTCGATCCGCCTCTGGCGCTCTTCGAGCCGCCCTTCGCGGCGGCCTTGCCGCCCTTCGCGGCGCCGCGCTTGGAGCCCGCGCCGCCCTTCGATCCGCCTCTGGTCCCCTTCGCGCCGCCTTTGGCGCTGGACTTCGAGCCGGCGGAGCGCTTCGCCGCTCCCTTGGCGCCGCTCTTCGCAGCGCCTTTCGACCCGCCTTTGGATGCCTTGGAGCTGCGCTTGCCGGCGCCCTTGGAGCCGCCCTTCGACCCGGACCTGGAGCCGCCTTTCGACCCGCCTTTCGCCGCCTTCTTCGCGCCGCCCCGGGCGGCACCGCCGCGGGCGCCGCTTCTGGCAGCGCCGCGTTTCGAGCCCTTCGACGCGCTCCGCCGCGCCGTCGAGCGGGAACCGCGCCCGGCGCCCTTGGAGCTGCCGCGCCGTGAGGCGCTGCCGATCGAGCCGCTGCCTTCCGAGCCGTCTTCTCCGCCCGAGCCGCCTTCTTCGGACTCGCCGGATATGAACTTGAAGAAGCGGCTCGTGCCGCCCCCGCCGGCCTCGTCCTGGTGCAGGAAGGCAAGGTCGTTGTCGTCGAAGATCCGGAAGAACTCCTCCCAGGAGATTTCCTCCAGATTCTCCTCCTGCTCGCCGAAGTCGAAGCGGAGGATGCCGCCCTCGCCCTGGCCGGTGCGCACGACGGAGGGCCTGCCGCCGCGCTCTTCCGCCCAGCGGCGGATCTCGTCGTGGTCCGTGGTGGTGGTCGCCTGGCTCATCGCTTCCCTCCCCGTTGAAGCTTGACCTTTACGCGAGCTACCAACGCCAAAGCTGCATCCTTCGTTCCTCATGAATATCTTCATAAACTCTAGGATTACAGACTACAACTTATGTTAATGCATCGGGAGCGTGTCTCTACTGGTCCTTGCACCGGGAACTTACATTCGGCTGCGGGCGTTCATCTTGCGAAGCTTGAGTATTTCCGCCGGGCTTCCAGGGGAGCCACCGTCTTGAGCCAGAGAAAGCTTCGCGTCGGGATCGTCGGCGTCGGCAACTGCGCCTCGTCCTTCGTCCAGGGCCTGTCCTACTACGCCGAGGCCAAGGCGAACGAGCCGGTGCCGGGCCTCATGAACGTCGAGCTCGGCGGCTACCACGTCGGCGACATCGAGATCGCCTCGGCCTTCGATGTGAGCCGCGACAAGGTCGGCCTCGACGTGGCCGAGGCCGTGTTTGCGCGCCCGAACAACACCCAGAGGTTCTCGGCGGTGCCGCGGACCGGCGTCACGGTGCGGCGCGGCAAGACCCTCGATGGCCTCGGCAAGTACCTGCGCGAGGAAATCGCGGAAGCGGACGAACCGGAGGCGAACGTCGCCGAGGTGCTCGATTTGTCGCGCACCGACGTGCTCGTCTCGTATCTGCCGGTCGGCTCGCAAACCGCGACGGAGTACTACGCCGAGCAGGCGCTCGAGGCCGGCTGCGCCTTCGTGAACTGCATTCCGGTCTTCATCGCCTCCGACCCGAAGTGGCGCCGACGGTTCGAGGAGCGTCGCGTCCCGATCGTCGGCGACGACATCAAGAGCCAGGTCGGGGCGACCATCGTCCACCGGGTGCTCGCGAACCTGTTCCGCGAGCGCGGCGTGCGCCTCGACCGCACCTACCAGCTCAACTTCGGCGGCAACACCGACTTCCAGAACATGCTCGAGCGCGAGCGGCTGGAGTCCAAGAAGATCTCCAAGACGCAGGCGGTGACGAGCCAACTCGACATGCCGCTTCCGCCCGAGGACGTGCACGTCGGTCCGAGCGACTACGTGCCGTGGCTGACCGACCGCAAGTTCGCCTACATCCGCATGGAGGGCACGACCTTCGGCGGCGTGCCGCTCAACGTCGAGCTGAAGCTCGAGGTGTGGGACTCGCCGAACTCCGCCGGCATCGTCATCGACGCCGTGCGCTGCGCGAAGCTCGCCCGCGACCGCGGCATCGGCGGGGCGCTCGTCGGCCCGTCGAGCTACTTCATGAAGTCGCCGCCGCGGCAGTTCACTGACAACGAGGCCCGCGAGCGCACGCTCCGGTTCATCGCCGGCGAGGACGATGAGTCCCACGGGGTCCATTGAGGTGGCCGCGACCCTCACCCTCGTCCGACACGCCGCCCACGACCGGGTGCACGACACCCTGTGCGGGCGCATGCCCGGCGTGACCCTCGGAGAGGCGGGGCGCCGCCAGGCGGCCCGGGTCGCTGAGCGGCTTTCGGGCGAGCGCATCGCGGCCGTCTGGTCGAGCCCGCTGGAGCGGGCGCGGGAGACCGCGACGCCGATCGCGCAAAAATTCAACATTCCGGTGCAAGTCTCCGAAGCATTGAATGAAATCGACTTCGGCGCCTGGACCGGCCGGCGCTTCGACGACCTCCGCGATGACGTGGCGTGGCAGACCTGGAACCGCGCCCGCTCGGCGACCCGTCCGCCCGGCGGCGAGTCTTTTGGGGCGGCTCAAGGCCGGATCGTGCCCTTCCTCAAGAGGCTCGCCGCGCAGCACTCGGACGCAGGGGTGGTCGCGGTGACGCACGGCGATCTCATCCGGGCGGCGCTCTGCGCTTTCCTGAACTGCCAGTCTCTCGACGACTTCCGGCTCTTCGAGATCGCTCCCGCCTCGGTCACGACCCTCGTCATGTGGGGCGACGGCTGGAAGGTGCTGGGCCTGAACGAAGCCGTCGCGGCATGAGGCGCGCATGAGGACCGTCGTCTTCGGCCTCACCGTCTCGTCGTCCTGGGGCAACGGCCACGCGACGCTCTGGCGCGGCCTGATCCGGGCGCTCGCGCGGCGCGGCCACCACGTCGCGTTCTTCGAGCGCGACGTGCCCTATTATGCCAATGCCCGCGACCTTACCGAGCTGCCCGGCGGCGAGCTCGTGCTGTACCGCGATTGGGACGAGGTCCGGGGCAGGGCGGAGCGCGCCGTCGCCGAAGCGGATGCCGCCATGGTGACGTCGTTCTGCCCGGACGGATTGGAGGCCACCGACCTCGTCCTCTCGGCCGGGCGCCCCCTGAAGATCTTCTACGACCTCGACACGCCCGTGACCCTGTCGCGGCTCGACCGCGGCGAGAGCCTTTCGTACGTCGGCCCGAGGGGCCTGCGCGACTTCGACCTCGTGCTCAGCTATACCGGCGGAGCCGCCCTCGATCGGCTGCGGCGCACCCTCGGTGCTCGCCGGGTCGCGCCGCTCTACGGCCACGTCGACCCGCAGGTGCACCGGCCGGTGGCGCGGCGGCCCGACTTCGCGGCGGACCTCTCCTATCTCGGCACCTATGCGGCGGACCGGCAGGCGGCGCTGGAAGAGCTGTTCATCGAACCCGCGCGGCTCCTCCCCCTGCAGCGGTTCCTCATCGGCGGCGCCCAGTATCCGCAGGACTTTCCCTGGACGGACAACATCTACTTCGTCCGCCACCTGCCGCCGGACGAGCACCCGGCGTTCTTCTCGTCCTGCCGGCTCACCCTCAACGTCACGCGGCAGGTCATGGCCGGGATGGGCTGGTGCCCGTCGGGGCGCCTGTTCGAGGCCGCCGCCTGCGGCGCCGCCATGCTGACCGACGCCTGGGATGGGCTCGACGCCTTCTTCGAGCCCGGCCGCGAGGTCCTTGTCGCCGGCTCGGCCGAAGACACCATCGCGGCCTTGAGCCTGTCCGACCGCGAACTGCGCGCCGTCGCCGAGGCCGGGCGCGCGCGCACGCTTTCGGAGCACACGTCCGAGCGCCGCGCGCTCACGCTCGAAGCCGAGATCGAGGCGGCAGGCGCGCGCTCCGCACCCGTGCAGCCCATGGAGGCCTGAATGTGGGGAATCGTGCCGGCGGCCGGCAAAGGCAGCCGCATCCAGCCGCTCGCCTTCTCGAAGGAGCTCTTGCCCGTCGGCAGCCGCCTCGACAAGGGGATGGAGCGTCCCTGCGCGGTGAGCGAGTACCTCGTCGAGCGTATGATCCGGGGCGGGGCCCAGAAGATCTGCTTCGTGATCTCGCCGGGCAAGTCCGACATCATGGAGTACTACGGCGCGGGCTACGGCGAGGCGAGCGTCGCCTACGTGGTGCAGCCGCAGGCGAGCGGCCTGTGCGACGCGATCTTCAGGGCGACGCCGCTGATCCCCCCGGACGAGCCGGCGATCATAGGCTTGCCTGACACCGTTTGGTTCCCCGAGGATGCGCTCGCCGCGCTGCCCGACGACGAGCTGTCGTTCCTGCTCTTCCCGGTGGAGCGGCCCGAGTTCTTCGACGCGGTCGTCCTCGACCACCAGAACCGGGTGCTGGAGATCCAGGTCAAGCAGAAGGACGCGGCCTCGCATTGGATCTGGGGCGCGTTCAAGATGCCCGGCCGCATGCTCCACGACCTCGAGCGCCTATGGCGCGAGCGCCTGTGCCGGGACGAGTACATCGGCACCCTCGTCAATGCGTACCTCGCGGCCGGCGGCGAAGCCTGCGGGGTTAAGGCCGGCCTGTCCTACGTCGACGTCGGCACCCTGCACGGGTACCGGGCCGCCATCGCCCTCCTCGGCGACGCCGCGCACGGGGAGGAGGCGCCGGGCGTCCGCGTCGGCCTCGGCTGGCCGGCGGGCCGCGCGCTCGACGGACTGCATGTCGCGAACAGGGAGTAGGGCATGAACGCCGCGACGCTCACCCGGGACGAGATCAGGCGCCGCGCCGAGGCGCTCGGGCCGTGGTTCCACAACATCGTGCTGAACGGCGTCGCGACGGCGCCGAACCACTTCCTGGGCGACTATCCGTCCGTCAAGTGGAAGGGCTTCTCGGACGCGATCCCGGCCGACCTCACGGGCAGGACCGTGCTCGACATCGGCTGCAACGGCGGCTTCTACGCGATCGAGATGAAGCGGCGCGGCGCGGAGCGCGTGCTCGGCGTCGACTTCGACGACGACTACCTGGCCCAGGCCCGCTTCGCCGCGGAGGTCAGCGGCCTCGACATCGAGTTCCGCAAGCTCTCGGTCTACGACGTGGGGGCGCTCAAGGAGAAGTTCGACATCGTCCTGTTCATGGGCGTGCTCTACCACCTGCGCCACCCGCTCTTGGCCCTCGACCTCATCCACGAGCACGTCGCCAGGGACCTCCTGGTGTTCCAGTCCATGCAGCGCGGGTCGAAGGAGGTCGAGGAGGTCGAGGGGAACTACAATTTCTGGCAGACCGAGATGTTCGACCGCCCCGGCTACCCGAAGCTCCACTTCGTCGAGCATCGCTACGCCGACGACCCGACCAACTGGTGGGTCCCGAACGCCGCCTGCGCCGAAGCCATGCTGCGTAGCGCCGGGTTCGAGATCATCGCCCACCCGGAGGACGAGGTCTACGTCTGCCGGCGGGTCGAGGCGCCGGAAGGGGCGGGCGCGGTCTATCCGGCGAGAGGGTGACTCACTGTCGTCTCCGGCGAGCCGAAGCGCAGCGTAGGCGAGGGAAGGGGACCAGAACTCTTGCGGCGCAACGGACCTTAGAGCTCTGGATCCCCTTCCCCTCCGCTTCGCTCCGGCCGGGGATGACAATGGAACAAGGAAGAACCGAATGATCGAAGCGGCGATGATCTGGAACGAGCCCAACAACAAGTCCCACTGGGACCCGGAGATCGATCCAGGCTGGAGCCTCTTCGCCGAGACCGCGATCGCGGCGGGCCGGGCGATCCGGGCCGAGAACCCGGACCTGCCGCGGGTGCTCGGCGGCATGTCGCCGATCGACCCCGGCTTCGTGCGCAACATGGAAGCGAAGGGCGTGCTCGACGCCGTCGACGCCGTCGCCGTGCACGGCTTCCCCCTCGACTGGAATCTCTGGCAAATCCACGAATGGCCTGCAAAGATTGATGAAATCCGCGCCGTGACCGACCTTCCGATCTGGGTCACGGAGGTCGGCATCTCGACCTTCGGAGCGGAGGAAGTGCAGGTCTGGGGCCTCAAGCGCACCGCCGAGCTCCTCGTCGGCAAGACGCCGCGCATCCACTGGTACAGCCTCTACGACCTGCCCCGCGCCTGGGAGGCGACGACCCGCCACCGGGAGGCGGAGGGCTCGTCCTATTACCGGCACTTCTACATGGGCATCCTGCGCGAGGACGGCTCGCCGAAGCCCGCCGCCGAGGAGTTCGCGAACCACACGCCGGCGCTCGGCCTCTGCCAGTGGTTCCACTTCGAGGACCACCGCCTCGACGCCGCCGTCGCCTGGATGAAGCGTCTCGGCGTCACGTATCTCCGCACCGGCCTGTCCTGGGCCGACAGCTTCCGCCCGAACGCGCTCGACTGGTTCGACCGCCAGATGGAGGCGCTCCAGGACTTCGACGTGACCGTGACCTTCTGCTTCACCCCCGAGCACCGGGGCATCGCGCCCCATCACACGAGCCCGCCGCAGGTCAAGGAGGAGTTCGCCGAGTTCTGCGCCGCGATGGTCAGGCGCTACGCGCCGCGCTCCGCCGCCCCGAAGCTGGAGCCGCTGCGGGCCGCGGTATAGAGGGGGCGCATGACGGCGCTCGCGAAGGAGACAGCGCTCACCGCGCCCGAGCGGGCGGCGCGCTTCCTGCGGGCGCTCGAGACGGGCCGGCCCCTTCACGCCAAGACCGTCGCCCTCGTGACGGCGCACCCCGACGACGAGACGATCGGGGCGGGCGCGCTCCTCCCGCGCCTGTCCGGCGTCACGGTGGTCCTCGCGACCGACGGCGCGCCGCGGGACGGCGGGGACGCCGGTCGGCTGGGCTTCGAGAGCGCCGCGGCTTACGCCTTCGCCCGTGCTTGCGAGTTCGAGCGGGTCATGATGCTCGCCGGCGTGCCCGTGGCCGACCGTTTCTGCCTCGGGCTGCCGGACCAGGAGGCGGCCATGAACCTGCCCCGCCTCGCGCGGGCGCTGGCGCGGCTCTTCCATGAGCGCGACACCGAGGTCGTGCTGACCCATTCCTATGAGGGCGGGCACCCCGACCACGACGCCGTCGCCTTCGCGGTGCACGCCGCCGTCGAGCTGCGCCGGAGAGAGGGGCGGGACATCGCCGTGGTCGAGATGCCGTTCTATCATCTCGATGGGGAGGAATGGGCGGTGCAGCGCTTCGTCCCGGCGTCCGGCGCGCCCGAGGCGGCGCTGGTCCTCGACGAGCGTGACCGGGCCGTGAAGCTCGAGATGCTCGCCACGCATCGCACGCAGGGCGAGACGCTTGGCCGCTTCGGCCTTGACGCCGAGCGTTTTCGCCCGGCGCCCGCCTACGACTTCAAGGCCCTGCCGAACGGCGGCCGGCTGCTCTACGAGCGCCACGGCTGGGGCATGACCGGGAGCCGCTGGCTCAAGCTCGCCGCCGCGGCCTCGGCGGAACTCGGGCTCGGACCATGACTCTCACCGTCCTCAGCGTCGCCTATCCGCTCGCGCCGGTCGGCCCGGACGCGGTCGGCGGCGCCGAGCAGATGCTCGCCCATCTCGACCGCGCCCTCGCCGAGGCCGGCCACCGCTCGATCGTCGTCGCCTGCGAGGGCTCCGTCACGCGAGGGCGGCTCGTCGAGGTGCCGCGCGAGGCCGGGCCCCTCGACGAGGCCGTCCGCGCGCGCGCCTGGGCCCGCCACCGCGCCGCCATCGCCGGCGCCCTCGAGCGCTGGCCGGTCGACCTCGTCCACCTGCACGGCCACGATTTCCACGCCTACCTGCCGGCGCCCGGCGTGCCGGCGCTGGCGACTCTCCACGTCCCGCCGGACTGGTACGCGCCCGAGGCGCTTCGTCCCGGCCGGCCGGACACTTGGCTGCACGGCGTCTCGCAGACGCAGACGGAATCGTTCCCGCCCGGACTGAACCTCCTGTCGCCGATCCCGAACGGCGTGCCGGTCAAGGAGCTGGCTGCGCGGCACGCGAAGCGCGGCTTCGCCTTCGTCCTGGGGCGCGTCGCGCCTGAGAAGGGGATCCACCTCGCCATCGAGGCGGCGAAGCAGGCCGGCGTGCCGCTCCTGATTGCCGGCGAGGTGTTCGGCTACGAGGCGCACACACGCTATTTCGAGGAGGCGGTCCGGCCGAACCTCGACCATGCCCGCCGCTTCGTCGGCCCGGCCGGCTTCGTAAGGAAGCGCCGCCTCCTCACCGCCGCGCGATGCCTCCTCGTGCCCTCGCTCGTCCCAGAGACGAGCTCCCTCGTCGCCCGCGAGGCGCTCGCCTGCGGCACGCCGGTCGTCGCCTTTCCGAACGGGGCGCTCAGGGAGACCATCGACGAGGGCGTGACCGGTTTCCTGGTCGCGGACGTGGACGGGATGGCCGAGGCGATCCGGCGCGCGCCCGCCCTCGATCCGGAGGCGTGCCGGCGCGTGGCGCGCGAGCGCTTCTCCCTCGATCACATGATCAAAGGTTATTTCGCGCTGTACGAGCGGCTCGCGGCGGGGCGGACTCCGGAGCGGAGGCCCGGCGCCGCATGAGCGTGACCGCCGCGATCGTCCGCACCGCCGCGGCGCTCGAGGCGCTCGAGCCCGCCTGGTGGGAGCTGTGGCGGCGGGCGCGGACGGCGACGCCCTTCCAGTCGCCGGCTTGGCTCGTCCCCTGGTGGCGCGCCTTCCACCCCGGCGAGCTCGTGACGGCGGTGGCTTGGAAAGACCGGCGGCTCGTCGGCCTCGCCCCGTTCTACCGCGAGGACGGGCCTTTCGGGCGCCGCCTCCTGCCGGTCGGCATCTCGCTCAGCGACTACCACGACGTGCTCCTCGACGAAGCCGATGCCGAGGAGGCCGCGGCCGCCCTCATGGCGGCGTTCGACGCGGACGGCTCCTGGGACGCGCTGGAATGCGAGGAGCTGCCCCCCGGCGCGGCGGTGCTCAGGCTGCCGGTTCCGCCCGGCTGCGCCGAAACCCTTTCGGTCCAGTCCGCCTGCCCGGTCCTGGCGCTGCCGGGCCCCGACCTCATGCGCTTCCTGCCGGGGCAGACCCGGCGCAAGCTCAACCTCGCGCGCAACCGCGCCGCCCGGCGCGGCGGGTTCCGGATCGCGCGCGCCGGGGGGGCGGACCTCCCCGAAGCCTTCGCCGAGCTCGCGCGGCTCCATGCCCTGCGCTGGCAGGCTCGCGGCGAAGGCGGCCTCCTCGCCGACGAGCGGGTGCCGGCCTTCCACGCCGAGGCGCTGCCCCGCCTCGATGCCGCCGGCGTGCTGCGCCTCTACATCCTGCGCCTCGACGGCGCCGCCGCGGCCGCGTTCTACGGCTTCTCGCACCGTGGCCGCGGCTACTCCTATCTCACCGGCTTCGACCCGGCCTTCGCCTTCGAGAGCCCGGGTGCGCTGCTCCTCGCCCACGCGGTCGAGGAGGCGATCGCGGAGGGGGCGCAAGAGTTCCACTTCCTGCGCGGGCGCGAGGCCTACAAATACGAATGGGGCGCCGTCGACCGCCTGAACCGCCGCCGCTCGTTGCGCCGCGCCGTGCCCGAGCAGTCGGTTGCCTGACGCGGACGGCGAGGAGGCGCCCTGGCTCGCCGCCGTCCCGGAGCGGTTCCGTCGTCCGCTCGGGCTCGCGGCGCGGGGAAGGCTGCCGGCGAACGTCGCGCTCATGCACGTCCTCATGGAGGCGGCGGACGAGGCGGAGGCCCGGATGGTCCTCGGCAAGGCCGCGCGGGCGGGGGAGGGGAGCGGTCCTGTGATCCACAGGATCCTGGCATCCTTGGACGCCCATCCGCAGGCCTTCGCGACCGTGAAGGCGGTGCTCGCCCGCGTCGTCCACGATGTCCCCGCGGAGGAGGACGGCACCGTCCGGGCGCTCGCGGCGGCCTTCGACGAGGCGGCTCGGATCGCGCCGGAGGCGAGCGTCGCCCTCTACACCCTCGGCAGCCCCGAACTCCTGCAGGCCGCGACCGAGGAGATCGTCGCGGCGCTTAGGCGCTGGGGCGTCGTCGCCCCCGGACGGACGATGCTGGAGATCGGCTGCGGCATCGGGCGTTTCGAGGAGGCGCTCGCGCCAACGCTTCGCCTCGCGGCCGGGATCGACGTCTCTGCCGCAATGCTGCGGGCGGCGCGGGAGCGGTGCGCCGGGCTCGCCAACACGGCTTTCGTCCAGACCTCCGGCCTCGACCTCGCGGCCTTCCGCGACGAAAGCTTCGATCTCGTGCTCGCGGTCGATTCCTTCCCCTATCTCGTCCAGGCCGGCCCCGCGCTCCTCGCCCGGCACGTCGCGGAGGCCGCCCGGGTCCTGCAGCCCGGCGGCGACCTCGTCATCCTCAATCTGTCCTACCGCGGCGACCTCGACCGCGACCGCCGCGATCTTTCCGACCTGACCGGCGGGGCCTTCGCGATCCGCCGCAACGGCATCCAAGGGGAGTTCCGCCTCTGGGACGGCGCCGCCTTCCACCTCTCCCGCCGGAGAGGCGGCAACCTGAACAAATTGTAATCGGCAGGTCAGGACGCCTTCATGGCCGGTGACGATGTTTGGGCGGACGAACCGCTTCGGCGGTGCTCTTCCCAACGGAGTGGAACCCCATGACAAGAGATTTCCGCAGCCGTGCGCTGGCGTCCGTCGCCGCGGTCGCGATCGCCGCGTCGGGCGCGCTCGGCACCGCCCTCTACGAAGGCCCCGCCTTCGCCCAAGCCGTGAAAGCCCCGATTACGGCGACCGCCCAGGCGCCCGCGTCCTTCGCCGACGTCGTCGACCATGTGAAGCCCGCCGTGGTGTCGGTGCGGGTCAAGGTCGAGAACGCCATGGCCGACGGCGAGGGCCTGTCCCTCGACAACCTTCCGCCGCAGATGCGCGAGCTGTTCCGCCGCTTCGGCCAGGACGGCCAGCAGGGCCGGCGCGGCGAGCGTCCGCAGGTCCGGCAGGGCGTCGGCTCCGGCTTCTTCATCTCGGCCGACGGCTACGTCGTGACCAACAACCACGTCGTCGACCACGCCAAGACCGTGCAGGTCACGACCGACGACGGCCGCACCCTCGACGCCAAGGTCATCGGCGCGGATCCGAAGACCGACGTTGCGCTGCTCAAGGTCACGGAGGGCGGCAACTTCCCGTACGTCAGCCTCGCCAAGGGCAGCCCCCGCGTCGGCGACTGGGTCGTCGCCATCGGCAATCCCTTCGGCCTCGGCGGCACCGTCACGGCCGGCATCGTCTCGGCCCGCGGGCGCGACATCGGCGCCGGCCCCTACGACGACTTCCTGCAGATCGACGCGCCGATCAACAAGGGCAACTCCGGCGGCCCGACCTTCAACCTCAACGGCGAGGTCGTCGGCATGAACACGGCGATCTACTCGCCGTCCGGCGGCTCGGTCGGCCTCGCCTTCGCGGTTCCGGCGACGACCGTCTCGGCGGTGGTCGACCAACTGAAGCAGGACGGCAAGGTCAGCCGCGGCTACCTCGGCGTGTCGATCCAGCCGGTGACGAAGGACCTCGCCGAGGGCCTCGGCCTCAAGGCCGACAAGGGCGCCCTCGTCGCGAATGCGCAGGACGGCACGCCCGCCGCCAAGGCCGGGCTGAAGTCCGGCGACGTGATCGTCGCCGTCAACGGCGAGAAGGTCGCGGACGCCCGCGAGCTCACCCGCCGGATCGGCGCCATGAAGCCGGGCGCCAAGACGGAGATCACGTATCTGCGCGACGGCCGCGAGCGCACCGCGACCATCGAGCTCGCGCCGCAGCCCGGCGAGAAGCAGGCGAGCCTCGAGCCGTCGCGCGGCTTCGACGACGGCCTGCCGAAGCTCGGCCTCGAGCTTGCGCCCGCCCGCGACGGCGAGGAGGGCGTGGTCGTGGCTGGCGTCGATCCGGACGGCCCGGCGGCCCAGAAGGGCATCAAGGACGGCGATGTGATCCTCGAGATCGGCGGCCAGCCGGTCGCGAAGCCCGCGGACGTCAAGGCCGGCCTCGAGGCCGCCTACAAGGCCGGGAAGAAGGCCGTGCTGATGCGGGTCAAGAGCCGCGAAGGCGTGCGCTTCGTCGCCATCGCCATGCCGAAGGCGGGCTAGCGGTTCAGGTCCAGCGTACCCTCCCGCCTCTCGGGCCCAATGCGGCAGGTCGTCCTCGGACAGCCTGCCGTTTCTTTTTCGACCCCGCCCGGTGTAGAGGGTCGCGGATACCGGAGGGCAGATCCGACATGACCGCGAACGGCGACACCATCGAGCGGCTTTCCGCCTGGCTTCGTACCGAGAGCCCGACACGCGCGCCCGAGGGCGTGAACCGGATGATGGACCTCGTCGCAGCGGAGGTCGCGGACAGCCCGGTCGCGGTCGAGCGCATCCCCGGGCGCGCCGGCCTCGGCGACGTGCTCGTGCTGCGCGCCGGTCCGCAGACGGACGAGCCGGCGATCCTCGTCATGTCCCACCTCGACACGGTGCACCCGCTCGGCACCGTCGAGCACGACCTGCCGGTGCGGCTCGAGGGCGACCGGCTCTACGGCCCCGGCTGCTACGACATGAAGGGGGGAGCGTACCTCGCCCTCGAGGCCTTCAAGGAGGTCGCGCGCGCCGGCCGGGCCAGGCGGCCGATGATCCACCTCCTGACCCCGGACGAGGAGATCGGCAGCCCGACGACGCGCCCGATCATCGAGGACCTCGCCCGAAAAGCCGCCTTCGCCCTCGTGACCGAGCCGGCCCGCGACGGCGGCAAGGCCGTGACCGGGCGCAAGGGGGTCGGGCGCTTCGAGGTCCACGTCGAGGGACGGCCGGCCCATTCGGGCTCGCGCCATCCGGACGGGCGCAGCGCGATCCGCGAGGCGGCGCGCCAGATCCTTTCGATCGAGGCCATGACCGACTACCCGCGCGGGGTGACGACGACCGTCGGCATGATCTCGGGCGGCACGGCCGCGAACGTCATCCCCCAGCACTGCCGCTTCTCGGCGGACCTGCGCGTCGTCGACGCCGCCGACGGCGAGACCTTCTCGGCCGCGATCCTTGGCCTCAAGGCCCACGACCCCGATGTGCGCGTGACCGTCACGGGCGGCATGAACCGGCCGCCGTACGAGAAGTCGGAGGGCGTGGAGCGGCTCTACGCCCATGCGCGGAGACTCGCGGAGGAGATCGGCTTCGACCTCGGCGAGGTGCCGCTCACCGGCGGCGGCTCGGACGGCAACTTCACGGCGGCGCAGGGCGTCCCGACCCTCGACGGCCTCGGCATCGACGGCGACGGCGCCCACACGCTCCACGAATACGGCCTCGTCTCCTCGATTGTGCCGAGGCAGCGGCTCATGGCGCGGCTTCTCGAGACCCTCTGAGCCGTGCGCGTCCTCGTCGTCGGCGGCTACGGCTTCATCGGGAGCGCGATCGTCCGCCGCCTCGTCGAGGACGGCCACGCCGTCGTCGGCGTCGGGCGCGACCTCGCCGCGGCCCGCCGGCGGATGCCTGAGGCGTCGTGGATCGCCGGCGACCTTTCCCGCGACGGCGTCGAGGCCTGGGCCGCCCGCCTCGACGGCATCGACGCCGTCGTCCACGCCGCGGGCGTGCTCCAGGACGGCCTTTACGACGACGTGCGGGCCGTGCAGGCCCGCGGCACCGACGCCCTCTACGAGGCCTGCGAGCTGAAGGGCGTGAGACGCGTCGTCCACGTCTCGGCCGTCGGCGCCTCGCTTTCCGCCGGGATGGCCTTCATGGCGACGAAGGGCGAGGCCGACGCGGCGCTTAGCCGGCGCGACCTCGATTGGGTGATCCTGCGCCCATCGGTCGTCGTAGGCCGGCCCGCTTATGGCGGCAGCGCTCTCTTCCGCGGTCTGGCGGCCTTGCCGGTCTTGCCCGTCGTGGCTGACGCCGGCCCGCTGCAGATCGTTCAGCTCGATGATTT
>DASVPW010000127.1:0-24950 GCA_036389455.1 Beijerinckiaceae bacterium | reverse complement strand
CTGCGGGATGCTCCTCGCCGATATGGGAGCGAACGTCATCAAGGTCGAGCACCCGGACGGGGGAGACACGATGCGGGGCTGGCCGCCGCTGACCGACGGGTTCAGCGAGAACTTCGCTTCCCTGAACCGGAACAAGCGATCAGTGACGCTCGACCTCAAGAACGCGAACCATGTCCGGCGCGCCCGCGATCTGATCCGCACAGCCGACGTGCTCATCGAGAACAACCGGCCCGGCGTGATGGCGCGTCTCGGGCTCGGCTACGAGGAAGTCTGCCGAGACAACCCCAAGCTGGTGTACTGCTCGATATCCGCGTACGGGCAGACGGGACCACGCTCCCAAGAAGGCGGATTCGATCTCACGCTGCAGGCCATGGCCGGCATCATGAGCGTTACGGGCGAGCCTGGCGGCGCGCCGGTCAAGTGTGGCGTTCCTGTCGCCGATTTCGCATCGGGCCTCTACGCCGCCTTTTCCATCGCGGCAGCTCTGCGAAGCGTCGAGCACGGCGGAGCCGGAAGCCATATCGACGTGTCGATGCTCGGGGCGACTCTCGCCATCGCGGCCCTGCAGACGTCGGAGTTCTTCGGCAGCGGCAAGGACCCGCAACGGCTCGGCTCCGCCCATCCGCGAAATGCCCCCTACCAGGCGTTCCGGGCGCGGGACACCCATTTCGGAATGGCTGCCGGGAACGACGCGCTGTGGAAAAATGTATGTGCCACCGTCGGTCGCGAAGACCTCCTCGCCGATCCGAGGTTCGCGAGCACATCGAAGCGGGCCGAAAACCAAGTCGCGCTCCGGGATATCCTGGAGAGCATCTTTGCTGCGGACGATGCTGCCGCCTGGCTGGACCGATTCCGCGCAGCCGGCGTTCCCTGCGCCGCGATCAATACCTACTCGCAGGTGCTTGCGGACCCTCAGGTGCAGCACATGGGGTGGGTGCAACCCCTCGCGCTGCCGAATGGACACGACACCCGGACATTCGGCCCGCCCGTGCAATTCTCCGGGAGGCGCGTGCCCATAACACGCCCTCCGCCCGCCCTCGGCGAGCACAATGACGAGGTATTCGGAAGCTCGTGATGGAAGCGGTGAGATGACGGCTGTACTGCACGTCGAGCGGACGGACTCGACCTGGACCTTTGCGCTCAGCCGGCCGGAGAAGATGAATGCGCTTTCCTCCGAGCTCGTGGAAGCGCTGATCGACGCCGTGGCGGACGCACACGCCCGAGGCGCGCGCCTGCTCGTGTTCAAGGGCGAAGGCAAGAACTTCAGCGCGGGCTTCGATTTCGGAAATCTCGAAGAGTCGTCCGACGGCGACCTGCTGCTGCGATTCGTCCGGGTGGAGAGTCTTCTGCAGATGGTCGCAACATCCCCATGCGCGACCCTTGCTCTTGCGCATGGCCGCAACTTCGGGGCCGGCGTGGACCTGTTCGGCGCCTGCCGGCGGCGCTATTGCACAAGCGCGGCCACCTTTCGCATGCCGGGCTTGAAGTTCGGCATCGTGCTCGGCACGCGCCGCTTCGCAAGTCTGGTTGGCCGAGAGGCTGCAACCGGGATTCTGGAGACGGCCCGCACGTTCGACGCCGAGGAGGCGCGGGCCATTGGCTTCGCAGCGGTGGCCGAGATCGAAGAGTGGCCGCAGATCGTCGCAGACGCTGCCCTCGCGGCACAGACTCTGGGCGATCGCAGCCGCGCGGCGCTTTACGGTGCCGTGAGCGCCGAGTCGCCGGACGCCGACTTGGCGGCGCTCGTCCGGTCCGCCGCGCAGCCAGGACTGAAGGATCGTATTCGCGCGTACGTGCAAGCGCGTGAGTGAGCAAGGCCTGCGACGGGCGCTGAGCCTACCGCGCCAGCGGCGGCTCAACGAGCCGGGCCGTCAAGGACAAGGTGGTCGCGGAAGAACCGCACCACGCTCGCATTGAATTCGTGGTGGAACGCTGCTCTGTCGAAGCCCGCGGGCGCGTCGGTGCAGATTCGCGGTATCGCGGCTGCGAGTTGCGGCGAGCACGGCGCGAGGAAAGCAAAGTGGCCGGCCGGCACGGAGTGGATCTCGGGCTTCCCGGGAAGGCTGCGGCCGATGCGCGCCGTGGCCGCTGGATCGAGAATTCCGATCCCGACCTCCGCTCGCCAGAACTGCACTGGAATCCTGATGGCGGCCAGATTGTCTCGGGTGAAGGGCCCGCTTGGCGGATCTGCGATCACGGCGGCCGTGACGCGCGCATCCTGCGGCGGATTCGCAGTCTCGCCGCTCCGCAGTTGTTCACAAAATCGTACCGGATCATCCTTGCAACCGCGCGCAACCCTCGCGAAATCGGGCGCGGCGCCGATCAGTGTCAGACCGGTATAGCCGCCGTTGGAGAAACCGAACAGGCCGATCCTAGCCGAATCGACGACGGCCTTGTCTTTCCAGTCTTGCAGCAGGAAATCGATAAGACGGACCATGTCCGCCGGGCGCGACCCAAAGACCGACAAGTCGTCGCTTTTCGAGCGGTCGTTGCCGTTGTCGCCCGGATGATTGATGGCCGCAACGACAAAACCTGCATCCGCCAATGCCGCTGCCGTGTCGTGATGCCCGCCGAACCATCCACCCGTGCCGTGGGAAAAAACGACCAGCGGCAGTTTTGCCCCCCTGATCGGACAATCCTTCACGCCGACGAGGCCATAGTCGACGCCCGGCCCCTGATCGCCGAGGTCCACATGTCTCGGCTCAGCCTGGCAGGGATACCAGATCGCTCCCGACAGGGCCGGGCCATGGTTGAAAAGCTGGATACCTGCGGCGTTGGCAGGAGGAGCCAAGCAACAGAGAATGACAATGCAGGCCCAAAACGCCTTGCGCAGCGTCGCCAACATGACAATGAAGATCGGGCAAATCCGCATCGTCAGCAAACAGTTTGGGAATTGCCCGATGTATCCCGAGCGCCCGCCGCAAAGCACCCGCTCTTCGGCCGATACCGTTGCGAGTTGCCGGTCATCCTGACAAAATCCGCCTGCCATTCTCTCCATGCCGACGGCCGAGCCTATTGTTCTCCGTGCATTCCGGCGTGGGTTGGACTAAGCAGATTGCATTGAAACTTCGAGTCGGAGCTTCCGTCCTGCACCGCCGGAAGCACTCGTACCGCGCGCGAGCTTCCACACGCAAGATCGACACTCGCAAAAGTCATTGTGGCAAAGAGTGCTGTACGCAGCACAAGAACGCCTGCGCGCAGATGCCTATGGCTCGTGTGAGGGACGTTGACGGCGCGCACGACGGAATTGCGGTCAGCGGCGAAGCCTCCCATCCCTCACCGTCGCCTCCCTAAGATTCGGAGCAGCTTCAGGAACAGATTTATGAAGTCCAGATAAAGCGCGAGAGCACCATTGATTGCTTCTTTCTTCTCGCCATCCGGCCCTTCTGTTTGTGCCATTTCATACATTGATCTCAGCTTTTGAGTGTCGGACGCAGTCAAAAGAACGAAGACCGCGACACCGCAGTAGGCAAGAATAAGACTAGAACGATCACTTTTGAGTATGAAGTTGGTTGCGGTCGCGAACACTAAACCCCACAGTGCCATTGACGCAAAGTGACCGGCAGTGGTGAGATCCCTTTTAGTGACATGACCGTATACGCTCATCGCTCCGAACAGGCCTGCGGTGAGTAGAAACACCTGTACTATTGAGCCTATTTCAAATAAGAAAAATATAATAGACAAGGTAAGCCCGTTCAAACCAGAGTAGATGACAAACAATACGATGGACGTATTGCTGGAAAATCTATGTACCAGGTTGCCTAGAAAAAGCCCAACAGCCAACTCAATCAAAAGTAGTCCGAAGAACACAAACGGGTTCATGACGAATTGCGCGACCGTTGGCGTGTGCGCGGCCCAGAAAGCGACCGCCGCACTGATGACGAGGCCCACGCACATCCAGGCATACACCTTCCGAATGAAAGCAGCGGAATCGGGTGTGGGGAAAGCTCCAACAGCAAGAGCCCCAAGCCCAGGATATGCCATGTTCAACCCGACCTTCAGCCGGTTCGCTACCGTGTCGGTCCCCTGCGGCCTTAGGGGCGTGTCCATCCTCGCTCTCCTGCTCGCGTCCCGAGTGACCGTAACTCGCCTTATTCCCACGCTCAAGCATTCGAGGCTCTATTTCGTAGAGGAAGCGTTGAGCAAACTTAGCGGTGCGCGGGGCGGCGGCCGGAGTCGCTTAGGGGTAGGAACCTTGCGCGAGCCCATATCGTTCAAGCGTGATGGCTCAACGCACCCACGCGAAGACCCATGGCGCCGAGCGCGGGCTCAACCGCTTCGAGGGGTTCAGCGATGCGGTCTTCGCAATTGCGCTGACCCTGCTGATCGTCGAAATCAAGGTCCCCGGATCTCCCGAGGGCCCGCGTGACTACAGCGACCTGGCGAGGGCCATGGCGGAGCAGTGGCGCGAGCATCTCGCGCTGGTTCTCTGCTACGTCGTGATCGGCGCCTACTGGCTGCAGCATCACTATTCGGGCTGAATCTACGCCAAGAGCGATCACTGGTTCAGCGCGATCAACCTCCTATTCCTGCTGGCCATCGTCGTCATTCCCTATCCGATCCGCGTCTGGTGCTTTCACCTCGGCTCGCACTTCGAGCCGGTCGGGTCGGTGACCCTGGTTGTCGGCCTCGCCCTGACAGCCTGCACCTGGATGGCGAAGTGGTTCTACGGGATGTCGGGCCGGCGCGTGATGGACGAACGACTGGCGCCCGATTTCGTCCGGCAGATGACCCGCCGCTACGGCATCGCGACGCTGATCCAGATTGCTGCGGTTCCGCTCGTGGTCGTGGCGCCGCGCCCCGGAGTGGCGATCGCGCTGCTTTGCGTCGCCTTCTTCCTGCTGCCGCAGCCCAAGCCCCGCTACAAGCCCGGAGAGAAGCCGAGCGCCGAGGAGAAATTGAGCGAGTAGCTGGGGGCGCTCCGATTGAGGGGCGACGCGAGAAGGAGTGCGATGGGAGTGCGTCCGACTATCCGCATCCGATACTTCTCAAAGCCTATGGCGGCACAAGGCGGTCATGCCGAATCCGCAAGGGATCGTGACCCGTCGTGGCGATAACGTTTGCTTTGACGCCGACAGCGCTCCAAAGCGGTCGTTCTGCTCTCGGCCAGATGCGGCCGCGTAGCGCCCATCGCCGTCGCTTGGCCCGGATCCTGGCGGCCCCAAGAGCGGACGTTCGAAGTTCACGCCCTCCCGCCGGAGTTTTGGGTGAGCAGCCCTCATTGCCGCTCCGTCCAAAATCAGACATACGAACAGAGACGCAACCCTCTTTGAGACCTGCAACGTGATCGACCATCAGAAGCTGAGTGTCGGGATGAGGTGCCCTTCTCTTCTGCGATTGTATTTCGGCTTCGCCGTCTTTTGCGCAGTGTCTCTTGCCTCCTGCGCGGCGTTCTCCCAACAGCACTCGGCGCGACGACCGGTCATCGGAGTGTTGTCTCCGTTCCTCACTTCCGAAAGCTCCCTGTTGCAGGACCTGCGCGCAGGTCTCGCCCAGCACGGATTGCGCGATGGCCAGGAGATCACGATCGAGTACCGCTCTGCTGAAGGTAACGTCGAGCGGTTGCCGACGCTGGCGCAGGAACTGGTCCGGCTCAAAGTCGATGTCTTGGTCACCGCGAGTGCGCCCGCCATTCGTTTTCTGCAGCAGGCGACACAGACGATTCCGATTGTCATGGCGCCCGTCGGCGATGCTGTCGATCAGGGCTTCGTGGCAAGCCTCGCCCACCCGGGCGGCAATATCACTGGAAGCTCATGGCTGGCTCCGGAGCTCAGCGCCAAACGCTTGGAGTTGCTCAAAGAGGCTTTCCCGGAACTATCTCGCGTGGGGGTCCTCCGCGAAGCTTCGGCCAGCGCGTCATCGGTGACGTCCGTTAGGGCCGCGGCCCGGCGGCTTGGCATCGATATTATCGTTCTAGAGGTGCGCAGTCCCGAGGAGTTCGGAACCGCGCTGTCCGCCATGTCGGCGGCGAAAGTCGAGGCAGTCGAAGTTCTTGAAGGCCTGATGGTCTTGAATAACGTAAGGGCGCTGGTCGCCATTGCCAAGCACCACGCTTTGCCGGTGATCTTCCCTGACGTGAACTTCGTTGAAGCGGGCGGTCTGATGAGCTACGGCCCTGATTTTTCCGAAATACAGCGCCGTACGGCCGACATCGTCGAGAAGATTCTCAGGGGTAGTGATCCGCGAGACATTCCTGTCGAGCAGCCGACCCGGTTTCGCTTTGCCGTAAATCTAAATGCGGCAAGGGCACTCAGCCTGACCCTTCCATCATCGATAATTGTGCGGGCCGATCTGGTGGTCGAGTGAGAGACTCATCTTATCTCGACGGAGGCACGCCGGGCAGCACAGCAGGGAGCCCCTCCTGGCTGATATTAGCTTGTAGAATCAGGAGTGGCTCATTGCTTGGATTACCCCATTGATGCACCCAGCCGTATGGCTCGAAATGCACCGTTCCGGGCGGCTTTGCCTCGGTCTTCCCGTCCGCGCTGAATGCCCCCGTTCCGGAAAGGACGTAATACAGCGCAGCCCCAGATCGGTAGTGGATCGGGTTTGTAGGCATACCAGCTGGAAATGTCACCCGCGTTAAACTGAACTCATGCGGCGCGGCCTTAAGGCCGGGCAGCGCCGTTGGTGTGCGGTAGATCTCTTGCACTGCGGAGGACTCGATTTTTTCCTGGTCGTCAGATGACCAAAGGACGAACAGCAACAGTTCTGCTGATCCGTTAGCGGTGATCTCGGCTATGTGATGAGCGGGAACGAAAGTGCCTTCTCCTTCACCAAGGGGCTGGACTGTCCCGTCGATTACGACGTTCGCGCGACCGGAGAGCGCGTAAAGCATGCTGGCCGATCTATCATAGGACATCCGTTCCCCTGCTTTTAAGTGGACGCCAAATAACCTGAAATAGATTGGCAGCTGGTTGACGCTTCCCACACGGCCGGAGGTAAGCAAAGTGCGGACCGGGTTGACGGCTTGTGCACGTGGAGCATCCGCAACGCAAAGACCCACAAACATGCTCAGAAGGGCAACTATCCACGGCCGGCCCATGACAATACCTCCCAGTGCAAGTTGCCCGACTTCGGCGCCGAGAGCAACCGTTCGACACTCAGCCGAGCGCTCGCGCAATGCCCGACGGCGGCGGGGCCGATCCCGGCCGAGGAGGTCGAAGCTAGCCCGTAATCTTTCAGTGCGCACGCCGACAAATTCTGTCGCATCGCGGTCACTTCGACGTAGCACCTGCGTTTCAGCGGGGCCCCGCTACAAGCTCGGAGAGGAGCCGAGCGCCGAGGAGAAATTGGACGAGTAGCTGTGAGCCGGAAGCTAGGCCGATCCTTGTCGCGGGCCCAGGTCGACCCCGCTCGGCCTTTGGCCGAGTCGGAGGGATATCGCGCCCGTGCCGGGAGTCAGGCCGGCACGGGATAGCCTGCGGCCTCGGCCTCGGCGGCCTGGTCGAGGAGGATGCGGTACGCCTGCGGGTCCGGGGCCGCGAAGCCGGCAAGGCCGAGGGCGGCGAGGACACCCGCCATGTCGGCCTCGTCGCGGGCCGCGACGAGCGAGCGCCGCAGGCGCTCGACGGCGGTGGGGTCGACCCCGGCCGAGGCGACGAGGAGCGGCATCGGCGTCGGGTCAGTCGAGGCGACGACGCGCAGGCGCGCCGCCGTCTGCGGCTCGAACCGGCGCAGGAGGTCGTGGACGTAGGAATCGAGCGGGCCGACGTCGATGTCGCCGGCCAGCACCGCCTCGACGACGCGCCGCGGCGTCACGAGCGGGCCGATGCTCTCCCGGAACAGCTTTTGCCGCCCGGCGCGGTGGCGCAGCAGGTGGTGGCGCACCGCGTTGAACCCCGACTGGGAGTGCTCGACCGTCCAGCCGATGCGCCCGCCGAAGGTCTCCTCGAGCGAGCGGTACGGCCCCTCCGCCTTGACGACGAGGTCGGTCCAGTACACGGCGCGCCCGCCGCAGCGCGGGTCCGCCGGCACCGGCGCCGCCACGGCCTGCATGCTTTGCGTTGTCCTCGCGAAGGGATAGCCGCACATGAAGGCGAGGCCGAGGTCGTCCCGCGCCCAAAGCGCCTCCAAAGCGGCCGGAGCGGCGTGCTCGACGTGAACGAGCGGCACTTCGGCCGCCTTTCCGGCCCATTCGAGAAGTTTTTGCCACAGGTCGCGGGCCGCCGGCGTCACGGCGTACATCCTTGCGTTGGCGACGAGCGGCGCCATCAGGCGTAGCGCAGGCGATGGCCGATGCCGAGCCGGGCCGCCTTCTCCAGCATCGCGGCCCCAAGCGCGATGTCGGAGAGCGACAGGCCCCGGTGCCAGAACAGGATCGTCTCGCCGTCGCGCTCGCGGCCGGCCTTCGAGCCGGCGACGATCTCGCCCATCTCGGCGTGGAGCGTCGCCTCGGCGAGCTTGCCGGACTCGACGTGCGCCCGGAGCGACCCGAATGGCCCCGACTTGCACTGGCCCCAGTCGTCGACGACGAGCTTGTCCATGATGTCGGTGAGCGAGAGCTCGACCGCGCTCATGGTGCCGTAAGGGACGACGAAGGCGCCCGGCTTGATCCAGGCGGTCTTGAGGAGCGGCTCGGGCGCGGAAAGCCGCGAGGCCTCGACGACGATGTCGGCGCCCTCGACGCAAGCTTGCCAGTCGTCCGTCGCCCGCACCGGCTTGCTGAGGTCGCGGGAGAGGCGCTCGGCGAAGCCTTCGCGGCTCTCCGGCCGGCGGGAGTAGACCCGGATCTCGTCGAAGTCGAACAGGCGGTCGAGGAGGCGCACGTTCCAGTAGGCGGTGCCGCGCGCGCCGACGTGGCCCAGCACCTTCGAGCCCTTGCGGGCGAGGTATTTCGCCCCGATCGCGGTCACGGCGCCGGTGCGCATGTCGGTGAGGCGGCTGCCGTCGACGATCGCCTTCGGGACGCCGGTCATCGGATCCATGAGAAGGAGCAGGCCCATCTCCGACGGCAGCCCCTTGCTGTAGTTGTCGACGAAGTCGCCGATGACCTTCACCCCCGCGAAATTCAGCGGCGCCCGGAAGGCGCCGCGCAGGACGTTGAAGTGGCCGCTCGCCCCGCCGCCCGGCACGAGGTGGACGCGGGGCTCGATCACCGTCTCCCGGCGTCCCTGCGCCGCGAGGCCCGCCTCGACGGCGTCGAGGATCTCGTCGTCCGTCAGCGCCAGCGCCTCGACGTCGAGGGCGTTGAGGTAGGTTAGGTAGAGAGGCGGCATGGATACTCCGGGCAGCTTCGCGGCGGCGCCGGCCACGATGGACGCGGCGCCGCCGCTTCACAACCCGCCTGGCCCATGCCACATCCGGGCCGCGGAAGGAGCGCCTGTGGATTCGAGAACGCCGTCCCTCGACGCCGGAACCGCCGCGGATCGCGAGCGCGCCGCCCGCGACTTCGCGGACCTCTGGGACTGGCGCCGGCAGGTCGCCGAGCTCTACGGGCGCGTGCGCGCCGCCCCGGGGCGGCCTGGATGGGAGCTGTGGCGCCGGCAGCGGGACAGGCTCTTTTCCGACCATCCGCAATCGCCCCTTAGCCCGAAGGAGCGTGCCGGCTTCGCGGGGCTCCCGTACTTCGACTACGATCCGGCCCTGCGCTTCGACGTCGATCTCGTCCCGACCCGGACCGCACGGCGCGAGGTGCTGGACGGCGGGCGCGACGGGGTCAGGCTCCTGCCCTTCGCCCGCACGGAAGGGCTGCAGGATCGGGTCGGGGGCGAGCTCACCTTCTACTGGATCGAAGGCTATGGCGGGGGCGCGTTCCTGCCGTTCGCCGATGCTACGAACGGGACCGAGACCTACGCCGGGGGCCGTTATCTCCTGGACACGGTCAAGGGGGCCGACCTCGGCCGGTCGGGCGAGCGGGTCGTGCTTGACTTCAACTTCGCCTACAACCCATCCTGCGCCTACTCCGACCGCTGGACCTGCCCGCTGCCGCCGACCGCCAACAGGCTGCCGCATGCGATCCAGGCGGGCGAACGATGCCGGTAATCGAAAGCTTGATGAAGCTCGTCAGCTTAAAGGCCGTGATGCGCGAAGGCGATTCCAACCGAAGGGGACTCGCCAAGTCGACCGGCAGGATCCGATTGGCTGGGGGACTAGGATTCGAACCTAGACTAACGGAGTCAGAGTCCGCTGTTCTACCGTTAAACTATCCCCCAACGTGCCGCTGGTCAGCCCCGCCTTCGACTGAGGTTTCGCCCGGGATCGACGGTCCGAGCGGCGGCGAGGGTCAGATAGGACGCCTGCCGGTGATGGTCAACCGGCACCTGGGGCGCTCAAGGGCGTCGTCTCGATGACCCCGCCGGGGCTCAAGCCGAGCCTGGCGATTGGTGTCGCGGGAGTGGGCGAGAACTGCGAACGTCGAGGTCTCCGGCTTACGCTAGAGGCTCCAATCGTACTTTAGAAAACCTATAAACTATTGAATATGTTGCGTTTTTTCTTGACGCGCGAAGTTCCGGCGTGCTTCCTCGCCGCGACCGCGAGGCCTTGACCCTCGGCCGGATCGAAGAGGACCATTATGACCCACATCCATTGGAAGCGCGCCGCTCTCGGCGCGCTCGCCGCAAGCACTGCCGCTCTCGCCGCGCTCCCTGCCACCGCGCAGGGCGTCGTCAACGTCTATACCAACCGTGAGCCGGGGCTCTACTCCGCGACCCTCGACGAGTTCACCAAGGCGACCGGGATCAAGGTCAATGCCATCTTCTCGGAGCAGGGCCTGGCCGAGCGCATCAAGGCCGAGGGCGAGAACAGCCCGGCCGACGTGCTCATCACCGTCGATATCGGTCGCCTCCAGCAGGCCCTCGACCTCGGCATCGCGCAGGCCGTCCACTCCGAGGCGCTCGCGGCCGAGATTCCGGCGAACCTGCGCGATCCGGAGGGGCGCTGGCATGCCCTGTCGCTCCGCGCCCGCACGATCTATTCCTCCAAGGAGCGCGTGACCGACAAGGCGCTGACCTACGAGGACCTTGCGGACCCGAAGTGGAAGGGCAAGCTCTGCACCCGCTCGTTCCAGCACCAATACAACATCGGCCTCGTCGCGGCCTTCCTGGTCAAGCACGGCGAGGCGAAGACGGAGGCGTGGCTCTCCGGGGTCAAGGCGAACCTCGCCAAGAAGCCCTCCGGCGGCGACCGCGACGTCGCGAAGGACATCGCGGCCGGCGTCTGCGACATCGGCCTCGGCAACCAGTACTACATCGGCCTGATGGCGAACGGCTCGCCCGAGCAGCGGAAGTGGGCCGAGGCGGTGCGGGTCATCCTGCCGACCTTCCGGGACGGCGGCACGCACATCAACGTCTCGGGCGCGGTCGTGGCGAAGCATGCGCCGAACCGGGAGAACGCGGTCAAGCTCGTCGAGTACATGGCCTCGAACGAGGCCCAGCGTGTCTTCGCCGACGTGAACTACGAATACCCGGTACGGCCCGGCATCCCGGTGAACGCGCTCGTCGCCTCGTTCGGGGAGCTCAGGCCCGACCCGATGCCGCTGTCCGAGGTCGCCAAGGCGCGAGCGAAGGCGAGTGAGCTCGTCGACAAGGTCGGCTTCGACCGGTGAGGAAGCTTCTCCTCCTCTCTCCGCAGGCGGGGAGAGAATAAACCGCGGTGCCTGCGACCGCCCTCCCCCGCCTCGGCCGGATCGTGCCGACCCGGCGCGCGTTCGGAAGCGCGCCGCGGTGGTCCGTCGTCGTCTTGACCGGGACGGCGGCGCTGGTGCTCGCGCCGCTCCTGTCCCTCCTCGTCATCGCCCTCGGGGGCGACGCCGGCCTGTGGCCACGGCTCGCCTTGAACGTACTCCCGGTAGCGCTCCTCGAGACCGCGCTCCTGCTCGCCGGCGTTGCCGCGGTCTGCGGCACGATCGGAGTCGCGACCGCCTGGCTCGTGACCGCGCATCGCTTCCCCGGACGCGACGCGCTCGCCTGGCTTCTGCCGCTGCCGCTCGCCGTGCCGACCTACATCACAGCCTACGTGTACGTGGAGGTCTTCGACGCCGCCGGCCCGGTGCAAGGGGCGTTGCGGGCCGCGATGGGCTGGCGCTCCCGCTCCGACTACTGGTTTCCGGAGATCCGCTCGCTGCCCGGCTGCATCGTCGTGATGTCGGTCGTGCTCTACCCTTACGTCTACGCCGCAGCGCGGGCGATGTTCTCGACCCAGAGCGCCAGCATGATCGAGGTCGCGCGCACCCTCGGCGCCGGACGCCTCGAGCTGTTCCGGACCGTGGCGCTGCCGCTCGCCCGCCCGGCGCTGGCGATCGGCCTCTCGCTTGCTCTCCTGGAAGCCCTCAACGACATCGGCGCCGCCGAGTACCTGGGCGTCCGCACCCTGACGGTCTCGATCTACACGACGTGGCTCAACCGCGGCAGCCTCGCCGGCGCGGCGCAGATCGCCTGCTTCATGCTTGCCATCGTGGTCGCGCTGATTTGGCTCGAGCGGCGCGGTCGGCGCGACAAGCGCTACACGATCTCGACGAGGCGTCCGCGCACCACGCAGGCGACGCCGCTGCCCCGGGGCGCGGGGATCGTGGCGACCTTCGCCTGCGCGATCCCGGTGGTTCTCGGCTTCCTCCTGCCGGTCGGGTTCCTGATGAAGGAGACGGTCCGGCGCGGGCTCGTGACGCAGCTCGACGCGGCCTTCGCCGACCACCTCATGACGACGGTCGCTCTCGCCGTCGCGGCGACCTTCGGGGCGCTTCTCCTCGGGATCGTGGTGATGACGGCGTCGCGGCTGGCGCAGCGTGCGCCGACCGATGCCATGACCTTCGTGGTCGGCCTCGGCTACGCCGTGCCGGGTACCGTGCTGGCGCTCGGCCTGCTCGCGCCCCTCGTCGCCGTCGACGGCCTCCTCGACCGCCTCTGGCGCGGCCTCACGGGTGAGCGCCTCGGCCTCCTCCTCATGGGCTCGGGCTTAGGTCTCGTCGTCGCCTACACGGTGCGCTTCCTGCCGATCGCGACCGGGTCGCTGTCGGCCGGGCTCGCGCGGGTGTCGGGCAGCGTCGAGGAGGCGGCACGCAGCTTAGGCGCGAAGCCGCGCGAGCTCGTGCTGCGCATCCAGCTCCCGCTCATCCGCCCCGCGCTCGCGAGCGCCGCCCTCCTGGTCTTCGTCGATTGCCTGAAGGAGCTGCCGGCGACGCTGCTTCTGCGACCCCTCAACACCGAGACCCTCGCGACCCTGGTCTACGGGCATGCGACCCGCGGCTCGTTCGAGGACGGAGCGCTTGCGGCCCTCGTAATCGTGCTCGTCGGAGTCTTCCCCGTGATGCGGCTGACCCGCGGCACCGACAGGATGCAGCCGGCCGCCGCGGCGCGGACGTTGGACGCGTAGCGCTCGCCCCAAACGCGCCGCGTTTCAGGCCCACGACGGCGAGAGTCGACAAGGCCGCGCGGGCTTGCGTCCGCGGCGAAGCTTAGACAAGCGGGCGAAGAGGCGTTAAGGATTCGTCCGGGTTGGACCAAGCGCTTCCCACGGGACATGAAGACACTTCGAGGCGGGTTCCGCCGCGCAACAAGAATGAGATTCTTTTTAGGCTGATGTCACGCCGCCGCATCCTTGGCCTCGCGCTCGTCGCGCTCGCGGCGCTGGCGCTTGCGGTCGCGCCCTGGACCGTATCGACCGGGCGCCTCACCGCCGCCGTCGCGCGCCAGCTCCGCAGCGTCTACGGCCTCGACCTGACCGTGAATGGCCGCGCCACGGTCGCGTTCCTGCCCGTGCCGCGGCTGAAGTTCGAGGACATCTCCCTCGGCATGCCGGGCTCGCCGCCCCTCGTCGAGGCGGCGCAATTGCGCGGCGACTTCCGCCTCTGGCCGCTCCTGATCGGGCAAGTCGAGCTTGCCGAGCTGGCGCTGAACGAGGCCAAGGTCCGCCTCGACGGCGCGGACGGGGCGAGCCTCTGGTCGCCGGTGTGGGCACGCCAGCGCGATCGCATCGAAGGCCGCAGGCCCGCGAACCGCCACATCCGCCGTCTGATCGTGACGAACTCGACCGTGGCGCTCTCCGGCAAGGATGGGGGCGACGATGCGCGGCTCGACGTCCTCAGCCTGGTCATGAACTGGCCGGCGGCCGACGGCAGCGTCGACGTGACGACCGCCGCGCGTTGGCGCGGCGAAGCCGTGCAGCTGTCGATGGCCGGCCTTCAGCCGGCGGCGCTCGCGAGCGGAGCCAAGGACCGCTTCGCGGTCGAGGCGTCCACCGCCTCGACGCGCCTCAGCATCGAGGCGGAGGCGTCGCTTGCCGAAGGTCTCAGGGCCACGGGCCGCACCGTCTTCTCGACGAAGTCGCTGAGGGACCTGCTGCACTGGACCGACGTTCAAATACCCTTCGGTGGGCTCGTCCAAGGCGCCGCGCTCTCCGGCGACTTCACGGTGGAGAACGGCGCGGTGTCGTTCCCCGCCGTGCAGCTCACGCTCGGATCCGACAAGCTCGACGGCGCCCTCTCGGGCCGGCTCGACGGCGGGCGCCTGTCGCTGACCGGAACCCTTGCCGCCGACCGCCTCAACCTCGCCGAGACGCCGGCGCCCTTCGGACCGCTGCAGGGGTCGGGCGGCGCCTGGTCGTACGAGCCCCTGGACCTGAGGGAGACCGCCGGCGCGGACCTCGACCTGCGCATCTCCGCTGCCGCCGCACGGCTCGGGCCGCTACGCCTCGACGATCTTGCCGCGAACCTCCTCGTGAGGCGCGGGCGGGTCGAGATCTCGCTCGGACGCGCGACGCTGAACCGCGGCACCGTCAAGGGACGGCTCGCCTTCGCGGCCGGCCAGACGGCGCATGACCTGAAGCTCCTCGGCTCCTTCGACCGGATCGACATCGGCGCGCTCCTCGCCGACCTCGGCCACACCCGCTGGATCTCCGGGACGGCGCAGGGACAGGTCAACCTCGAAGCCGCGGGCGAATCCGCCGCCGACCTCGTCCGCCGCTCGAACGGGCGCGGCGCGATCACCGTGCGCCAGGGCGACCTGTGGGGGGTCGCCTTCGCGGACGCGCTGCGGCGGAGCGAGCGCCGCCCCCTCTCGGCGCCGCTCGAGTGGAAGGGCGGGCGCACGCCCTTCGAGCAGGCCCAGGCCGTGCTCAACGTGCACGGCGGGATCGCCGACGTGGTCGACGCACAGCTCGTCGGCACGGCGGCCCGGGCGGCGCTGCAGGGCCTCGTCTCGCTGCCCGACAAGTCGCTCGCGCTCAAGGCCACCGTCGAGGGACTCGCCCCGGCGAGCCCGAGCCCGAGCCCCAATCCGAACCCCGGTCCATCCCTCGTCTTCGACATCTACGGCGCGTGGAGCGACGTCTCGATCGTGCCGGATGCGCGCACCCTCATCCAACGCTCGGGCGCGGCGCGCCAGCTCCTCGGGGCCGAGCCGCGCGGCGAGGAAGCGGCGCCGCGGGCCCAGTAATCGAATCGTCCTTGCGTCAGGCCGGGCGTCTGGCCAGGAGCGCCGCCGCAACGACGCCGAGCGCCACCACCCCGATCATGATCGTCGAGGCCGCGTTGATCTCCGGGGTCACGCCGAGACGTACCTGGCTGTAGATGCGCATGGGCAGCGTCGTCGCCCCCGGTCCCGACGTGAAGCTCGCGATGACGAGATCGTCGAGGGACAGCGTGAAGGCGAGGAGGAATCCCGCGGCGACCGCCGGCGCGATCAGCGGCAGGGTGACCGTGAGGAACGCCTTGAGCGGCGTCGCGCCGAGGTCGAGCGCCGCCTCCTCGAGCGAGCGGTCGAAAGTCGAAAGGCGCGACTGCACGACCACCGTCACGAAGCACATCGTGAAGGTCGTGTGGGCGAGCGTCACCGTCCAGAAGCCCCGGTCCATCCCGACCGCCACGAACAGCAGCAGCAGCGACAGCCCGGTGATCACCTCCGGCATCACCATCGGGGCGTAGACCATTCCGGTGAACAGGGCGCGGCCGCGGAAACGGCGATAGCGGGTTAGCGCGATTGCGGCCAGCGTGCCGAGCACGGTCGCGACGGTCGCGGACAGGAACGCGATGCGGACCGTCACCCAGGCGGCGTCGCGAAGCGCCTCGTTGCGCATCAGCGCCGCGTACCACTTGGTCGAGAAGCCGCCCCATACGGTCACGAGCTGGGATGCGTTGAAGGAATAAACGACGAGGATGAGGATCGGCAGGTACAGGAACGCGAAGCCGAGCGTCAGCGCGGTAACGTTCGTGAAGGAGAGGCGCCTCATCGGGTCGCCTCCCAGCGCTGCGCCTCGAGCTCGCGGTAGATGACGATCGGGATCACGATGACGAGGAGCATCGCGACCGCGACCGCGGACGCGAGCGGCCAGTCGCGGTTGCCGAAGAACTCGCTCCACAGCGTGCGCCCGATCATCAGGGTGTCGGAGCCGCCGAGGAGGTCCGGGATGACGAACTCGCCGACGATCGGGATGAAGCACAGGAGCGCGCCGGCGACGACGCCCGGCAGCGACAGCGGCACGGTGACGGTCCAGAACGCCTTCGCGGGCCGGGCGCCGAGGTCCTGCGCCGCCTCGAGGAGCGCCGGGTCCTGGCGCTCGAGGGCGGAATAGAGCGGCAGCACCATGAAGGGAAGGTAAGCGTAGACGATGCCGACGTAGACCGCCGTCGGGGTGTTGAGGACGACCAAGGGCTCGGCGATCAGCCCGAGGCCGATGAGGAGCTGATTGAGGAGGCCCTCGGGCTTGAGAATGCCGATCCAGGCGTAGACGCGGATCAGGAAGCTCGTCCAGAACGGCAGGATCACGAGCGCGACGAGGAGCGGGCGCACGCCGCGGGACGCGCGCGACATGGCGTAGGCGAGCGGGTAGCCGGCGACGAGGAGCAGCACGGTCGAGACGGCGGCGATGCGCAGGGAGGCGAGGCCGGCCTGCCAGTAGAGGTCGTCGGCCCACAGCGTCTCGAAGTTCTCGAAGTCGAGGGCGAGCAGGAAGTCCTGCCACTCCGCGAAGGTGCCGCGCCAGTTCAGCACCGGCGTGTAGGGCGGCTGCGCCGTCGCCGGGTCCGACATGCTGATCTTCACGACGATCGCGAAGGGCGCGAGGAAGAAGACCGCGAGCCACAGGTACGGCAGGCCGATGACGAGGGGCCGGCCGTGGCGCTCGAGGGGAATCATGATGCGTCGGATCATCGTGACGATGCTTCGGAGCATGGAACGATGCGTCGGAGCACGGTCGCTCAACCCGTCAGGATCACGGCCGCGTCCGGCGCGAAGGAGAGGTGGACGCGCTCCTCCCAGCCGATCGGGCGCTCGACGGAGCGCATCACGTTAGCGCGCGAGGCGCGCAAGGTTGTGCCGTCGGGAAGGCGCACCCTGTAGACGGTGACGCCCCCGAGGTAGCCGATGTCCCAGACCTCGCCCTCGAGGACGTTCGGGGTGCCGGGCGGCGGCTTCTCCCGGGACAGCGCCATCTTCTCGGGCCGCACCGCGACCGCGACCGTCTGGCCCGCCGCGAGCGCCGCTCCCGGCCGGCGCACCAGGAGCGGCGCCGCGCAGAGCGGGCTTGCGATCTGCCAGCCGCCGTCCTCGCCCGCCGCGACCTGTCCTTCCAGGATGTTGATGTCGCCGACGAACCCGGCGACGAAGCGCGTCGCCGGCTCCTCGTAGAGCGTGCCGGGCGGCGCGACCTGGACGAGGCGGCCCCGATCCATGACGGCGATGCGGTCCGCCATGGTCATCGCCTCCTCCTGGTCGTGGGTGACGACGAGGAACGTGGTGCCGAGCCGGACCTGGATGTCCATGAGCTCGAACTGGGTCTCCTCGCGCAGCTTCTTGTCGAGGGCCGCGAGCGGCTCGTCGAGGAGGAGCACCTTCGGCTCCTTGGCGAGCGCCCGGGCGAGCGCGACCCGCTGGCGCTGGCCGCCGGAGAGCCGGTCGGGCCGCCGGTCGGCAAGGCCCTCGAGCTGCACGAGCTGCAGCATCCTGTCGACCCGCTCCGCGATCTCACGCCTCGGCAGGCCCTCCTGCTTCAGGCCGTAGGCGACGTTCTTCGCGACGCTCATGTGCGGGAAGAGAGCGTACGACTGGAACATCATGTTGACCGGACGCCGGTAGGGCGGCACGCCCGCAAGGTCCTGACCCGCGAGGATCACCCGGCCGGCGCTCGGCTGCTCGAAGCCGGCGAGGAGCCGCATCAGCGTGGTCTTGCCGCAGCCCGAGGGGCCTAGAAGGCAGAAGAACTCGCGCTCGAAGACGTCGAGCGTCACGTCGTCGACCGCGACCGTCTGGCCGAAGCGCTTCGTCGCGCCCTCGAAGCGGATCAGCGGCACGGCCGCGGGATCGGCCCACGGCGCAAACGAGCGGCGGACCGCCCCGATCGGGGAACGGGCAGGCTTGACGGGGGCGTTCAATTCGATGCGGTTCGGAGGATGTAAGGTCGCGCGGACCCTAAGTGGCGCGGTGCGAGGGCGCAATCACTCCGCCGGCGGGCGCCTCTCCTCCTTCGGCACCCGGCCGAACCAGAGGGCAACGCCCCAGCCGAATGCCGCTAGAAGGAGGGGCGCAATGTAAAGAGCGAAGAATAGCTCGGTCGTCATTGTCTGAGCCCGCGAAGCATGCGCCTTGCCCCTAAATGTAAGGCGAGCGCAGCGAAAAACCAAATCGCCATCGCGGGCACGAGGGCAATCAAGCTTGGCTGTGATGGACCCAGCCCGTAAACGATCGAAGCCAGTGGCGCCAACACGCCGACCGTGGCGGTCGCGCTCGCCAGGGTGTTAAGCCACGTGGCGGTGAGCTTCACCCGTTCGTTGTGGATGACGCTCATCCCCAGGCCTCAACCCCCCTCCTCCCGCATGGCCTCGGCGATGCGCTTCTCGAACACGTCGGGGCGCTTGAGGACGAGGGCGCCGCGGGTGCGCTCGACGAGGCCTTCCTGGGACATCGTCGTGAACTCGCGCGTCACCTGCTCGCGCCGGCAGCCGATGCGGGCGGCGAGCACGTGGTGGTAGGGCGGCGGCGTGACGACGCGCTCGTTCGCGGTCCCGGCGCCAGAGCCGGCGCGCGGCACGGAGAGGCGCAGGAGCTCGGAATAAAGCCTGTGGCGGAGATCGAGGACGGCGTGCTCCATGAGCCGCGCGTTCAGCTCGCGCACCCGTTTCGTCAGGAGCCGCAGGAGCCGGTCGGCGATCGCCGGCGCCGCGAACACGATCTCGCGGAACACGGTCGCCGGCATCACGCAGGCCTCGCCGCGGGTCAGCGCCGTGACGTTCGCGGAACGGCTGACCCCGTCGATCGCGGCGAGCTCGCCGAACATCTGCCCGCCGCGCATCTCGCCGAGGATCACCTCCTTGCCGGACTGGGTGCGGATCAGGATGCGGACGTCGCCGGACAGGATGAGGTAGACGTCGGTCGAGACGTCGTCGAAGTCGACCAGGATCTCGTCGGTGTCGAAGCGGCGCCAGCGGCAGCGCGTCTCAAACGGCGAAAGGTCGATGCCGGCGTCCTTGAGGAAGGCGATCTGGTCGAGACGGGCCATGCGGCGCCCCTGAAAAACCGTGTCGGGCCCGATGGTTGCCGCAACCCGGGGCACGGTCAAGCTCATGCACCCGACAAGCATGGGGACGGCGGGGTTGCATCGGGCGGGCCTCAAGCCGCAAAAGGCGCCATGCTCCACGTCAACGAGCTGACCTACCGCATCGGCGACCGCCTCCTCCTCGACGGCGCCTCCTTCGCCGTGCCGGACGGGGCGCGGGTCGGGATCGTCGGGCGCAACGGCTCGGGCAAGACGACCCTGTTCCGCATCCTCCAGGGCGAGATCGCCCCCGAGGGCGGCAGCGTGGCGCTCCCCCGGGGCGTGCGCATCGGCGCGGTCGCGCAGGAGGCGCCGGGCGGGCCGGAGCGGCTGATCGACGTGGTGCTCGCCGCAGACCAAGAGCGCACCGCCCTCATGGCGGAGGCCGAGGACGCCGACGGACTGCGCCGGGCCGAGATCGAGACCCGCCTCGTCGACATCGGCGCCCATTCGGCGCCGGCCCGCGCCGCCGCGATCCTGCACGGCCTCGGCTTCGACGCCGACGCGCAGGAGCGCCCCTGCGGGTCCTTCTCGGGCGGGTGGCGGATGCGCGTCGCGCTCGCGAGCGTGCTGTTCACCGAGCCCGACCTCCTCCTCCTCGACGAGCCGACGAACTACCTCGACCTCGAGGGGACGCTCTGGCTCTACGACTACCTCGCCCGCTATCCGCATACGGTCCTGATCATCAGCCACGACCGCGACCTCCTCGACACAGCGGTCGACCACATCCTCCACCTCGACCGCGGCAGGCTGACCCTCTACCGGGGCGGCTACACCAACTTCGCCCGCCAGCTTGCCGAGAAGCAGGCCCTGCAGTCGAAGATGCGGGTCAAGCAGGAGGCCGAGCGACGCCACCTGCAAGCCTTCGTCGACCGCTTCCGGGCCAAGGCCTCGAAGGCGCGCCAGGCGCAGTCGCGGATCAAGCGCCTCGCCAGGCTCGAGCCGATCGCGGCGGTGGTCGAGGACGCGACGCTCAACTTCGACCTCCCGAGCCCGGAGCGGCCCCTGAGTCCGCCGCTCGTCGCCATGGAAGGGGTTGCGGCGGGCTACGACGGCCGCGCCGTGCTCGCGAGGCTCAACCTCACCCTCCTGCCGGACGACCGCATCGCCCTCTTAGGCGCCAACGGCAACGGCAAGTCGACCTTCTGCAAGCTCGTCGGCGGGCGCCTCGCGCCGCTTGCAGGCGAGATCCGGCGCTCGGGCAAGCTCGTGCCGGCCTATTTCGCCCAGCATCAGCTCGACGAGCTCGCCGAGGCGGCAACCCCCTACCGCCACGTCGCCGCGCTCATGCCGGACGCGCCCGAGGCGAAGGTGCGGGCCCGCTGCGGACGGCTCGGCTTTCCCGGCGCCAAGGCCGACACGCCGGTCGCGGCGCTGTCGGGGGGCGAGAAGGCGCGCCTCCTCATGGGGCTCGCGGCGTTTGGCGGCCCGCACCTCCTCATCCTCGACGAGCCGACGAACCACCTCGACATCGACAGCCGCGCGGCCCTGATGGAGGCGATCAACGACTACGAGGGCGCCGTGATCCTCGTCAGCCACGACCGCTTCCTGATCGAGGCCTGCGCCGACCGGCTCTGGCTCGTGGCCGGCGGCACCGTGAAGCCGTTCGACGGCGACATGGACGACTACCGCCGCCTCGTGCTCAGCGGAGAGCTGGAGGCGCCCCGCCGCGGACGCGCCGCCGAGGCGCCGTCCGGCTCCCGCAACGAGGACCGCCGCGCCGCCGCCGAGCGCCGGGCCGCACTCGCGCCCTTGCGGAGGCGGGTCGAGGCGGCCGAGGCCCGCATCGCCCGGCTCTCGGACGTCATCGCCAGGATCGACGCGGCGCTTGCCGACGGCAACGCCTTCCGGACCGACCCGGCGAAGGCCGGCGAGATCGCCAGGAAGCGCGCCGAGGCGGCGGAGGCGCTCGCCGCGGCGGAGGAGGAGTGGCTCGATCTCAGCGGCGAGCTGGAGAGCGCCGCGTCCTGACGCTTGCCCATCGTCATGGCCGGGCTTGGCCCGGCCATCCACGATACTCCACGCCGAAGGCGTAGATGCTCCCGGGGCCGGGCTGACGGCGCTACGGCGCCTTCTCCCCCTGCCGCGCCTCCAGCGCCGCCCTGAACATCGCCTGCGCATCGGCCCTGAACGCGGCACGGGAGCCGTCGCGGGTGTAGAACATGTGGCCGCCGGGGTAGACCGAGAGCTTTGCCCGGTCGGCGAGGTTCGGCGGCAGTTGCCGCAGGAGGAGCTCGCTCGCGAAGTACGGCGTCACGAGGTCGGTGAAGCCGTGCGCCACGAGGGCCTGGAGGTTGCCGTCAAGCGCGAGCGCCTGGCGTAGCGCTGAGAACGATTCCGCCGAGCCGCGGCCGCGGCCCCAGCGCCAGTTGCCGTTCACGGAGCCGTTGAGCAGGTTGTAGCGCTGGTCAGGCACCTTCCAGTTCAGGGTCTGCCAGAGATGCGTGACCATGGCGCTCGTGAGCGGCGCCGTCATGCCGGTGAGGCCCGGATCCTCGTGCTCGGAGTAAGGCGCGGTCGGGTCGGGGTCGAAGCCGCTGATGCCGGCGTCGTAGGCGCTGACCACGCGCCCGCGCGCGCGGGTCAGCTCGCGCCGCACCGTGCCCATATCGAGCCGTCCGGCCTGGCGGCGCACCACCTCCGCATCGAGGCCGGTCAGGGCCTGCACGCGGGCGACGACGCGCTCGACGGCGTCCTTGTCCTGCAGCCCGCGGGCGAGATCGACGAGGTAGTCGCTCGCGGCGTAGCGCTCGGCTTCGGCGAGCGTGCCGCGGCCGACCGTGCCTTTCGCCTCCTGGGCCGCGGCTACATAAGAGGGCAGGCGCAGCACATGCACCCAGGGCGAATGGCGCGGCTGGCCGAACCAGCCGAAGTCGATGACCGGCGAGAGCATGACGATGCCGTTCAGCCCGACGCCGATGCCCCTCTGGAGCTCGTGCGCGATGCGGGGCGCGCGGAAGCCGCCGTAGCTCTCGCCGACCAAGAATTTCGGCGAGGCGAGGCGGTTGTTCTGGCGCAGCCAGCGGGCCATGACGGCGGAGAGCGTGCCGACGTCGCCGTCGATGGAGAAGTAGCGGTCGCGCACCTCCTCGCCCGAGCCGACGGCGCGGCTGTAGCCCGTGTCGACGGGGTCGACGAACACGAGGTCGGTGAAGTCGAGCCAGGTCTCGGCGTTGGGCACGAGGCTCGTCGGCGCCGAGGGGCTGATCGTCGGCCCGTCGAGGGGCAGCCGCCAGGGCCCGAGCACGAGGAGATGCAGGTAGGCCGAGGCCGCGCCCGGCCCGCCGTTCAGCGCGAAGGTGACGGGCCGCGTCGCCGCATCCGCGCCGTGGAGCACGTAGGACGTGACGCCGATCTCGGCCTGGAGAGCGCCGTTCGGGTCGACGAGGGGGAGCGAGCCCGCGGTCGCGGCGAAGCGCAGCGTCCGGCCCGGCAGCTCGAGGACGTGCTGGGTGACGGAATCGGGCGGCAGCTTGCGCTCCGCCCGCTCCGGCGGGCGGCGCTGGCCCTGCCCCTCCGGACGCGCGCCCGGCTCGGGGCGAGCCTGCTCGGGACGGGCCTCTCCGGCGACGCCGGCATGGGACGGCTCCTGCGCCATCGGCGGCGGCGAGGGGGCGACGAGGAGCGCCAGGGCGAGGAGCGCGGCAAGGCGGTTCATGCGGAAATCCTTGATCATGGCGCGAGCCTTAAGAGGCAACCGCGACGGTTCCGTGGCGGGCATTTCCAACCCTCTTCATCCTGAGGTCCAACCCTCCTCATCCTGAGGTGCTCGCGCGGAGCGCGAGCCTCGAAGGACGCACACCGCCGACACGGCGCCAAACCGCCGGTGCGTGCTTCGAGGCTCGCTGCGCTCGCACCTCAGCATGAGGAGGGTTGGACACGAGGAGGATTGGATGCGGTCCTCTGTTGGTTCGACGCTAACCCTTCTTCTCCCACCGCCCCCGCTCGTCCTGCTGCCAGTAGGTCGCCTCGTGTCCGGCGGCCTTGACGGCCTTCCAGTGGGCGCGGGCGGCGGAAAGGGCCTCCTCGTCGTTGCCGTCGAAGAGGAGGACGAGGCGCTGATAGGCGCCGGCCTCCGCCGGGATCGGGGCGCCCTCGACGAGGAAGCGCACCGCCGCCGCGTTCGGGTTGCGCTCGTCGAGCGTCAGCACGACCGGCTCGTCGGCCGCGTCCGGCTCCTTGTCGGTCGCATGCGGCAGAAAGCTCTCGTCCGAGAAGGTCCAGAGGTGGTCGTCGAGGGCGGAAAGCCGCTCGGCGCTCGTCGCCTGCACGACCGCGCGCCAGCCCCGCTCCAGGGTCTTCTGGAGCAGCGCCGGCAGCACCGCCTCGAGGGGCTGGCGCTGGAGGTGGTAGAAGAGGACCTCGGCCATCGGGTTCAGATCGCCCCGAAGTCGCCACCGCGGCCCTTGCCGGAGGCGAAGCGCAGCGCGCCGGCGACGCCCTCCTCCTCGACCACATGCACCGAGGTCTCCCATTCGCTGCGCAAGCCCTCCGCCACGGAGAGGCCGTGGGCGCGATAGACGGAGCGGCGGTCGGCGCGCACGCAGGCCTGCGGGAAGCGGGCGATCTCATGCGCGAGCGCCTCCGCGACCTCGCGGGACCGGTGCTTCGGGGCGATGCGCTCGCAAAGGCCGATCCGGAAGGCCTCCTCGGCCGCGACCTTGCGGCCGGTCAGGATGATGTCGAGGGCGCGGCCCTCGCCCACGAGCCGCGGCAGGCGCACGGTGCCGCCGTCGATGAGCGGGATGCCCCAGCGCCGGCAGTAGACGCCGAAATAGGCGTCCTCCTCCATGACCCGAAGGTCGCACCAGAGCGCGAGCTCGAAGCCGCCGGCGACCGCCGGCCCCGCGACCGCCGCGATGACGGGCTTCGACAGCGCGAGGCGGGACGGCCCCATCGGCCCGCGCGGCACCGGGCCTCCGTCTTCGGGGAAGTCGAGCTCCTTCAGCGGCGCGGAGCGGCCGAGGAGGCTTCCGGCGTACTTGAGATCCCAGCCGGCGCAGAAGGCGCCGCCCGCGCCCCAGAACACCGCGACCGCCGCCTCCGGGTCGCGGTCGAAGGCGAGAAACGCCTCGACGAGCGCCTCGGCGCTCTCCGGATCCATGGCGTTGCGGGCCTCGGGCCGCGCATGGATCACGGTCGTGACGGGGCCGCTCTTCTCGACCGTGACGGTCATTGGCTCCTCCGCGTCGCCTCTCCGGCCGGAGAGGCAACCCTCACCGCTCGTAGTGGTCGCGCACCAGGCGGTCGAGGAGGCGCACGCCCCAGCCCGAGCCCCAGCTCTTGTTGGTCTCGGTCTGGGGGGCGTTCATGCCGGTGCCGGCGATGTCGAGGTGGGCCCAGGGGACGTCGTTGACGAAGCGCTGGAGGAACTGCGCCGCCGTGACCGCGCCGCCGTGGCGCCCCCCGGTGTTCTTCATGTCGGCGAACTTCGAGTCGATCAGCTTGTCGTAGGCGGGCCCGAGCGGCATGCGCCACACCTTCTCGCC
>DASVPW010000126.1:0-8637 GCA_036389455.1 Beijerinckiaceae bacterium | reverse complement strand
TCTTTTGGACTGGCTAAGTCGCGGAGGATGGGGCCGGCTTTGTGCGGGCGCGTATAGCGCATCCCGGGCGAGGGGCAAGCCGATGCCCGGATCAATCCATGTGGAACGGGCGAGCGGAGTCGTCCGTCGATCGCATGGAAGCTTCGTGTTTCGGCGGCAGGATCAAGTCAAGGACGGGCCGAAGGCCCGCCGCCTCCGGCGGCCGAAGGTCCTTGACTTGATCCTGCCGCCGAAACACGAGGCTTCCATGCGATCGACGGACGACTCCGCACGCCGTGCCATGATGAACTGACCGCATCGGCTTGCCCCTCGCCGGGGATGCGCTATACGCGCCCGGCGCGGAGCCGGGCCCGCCTCCGCGGCCTTAAAGCCCTGCCTGAAGAACCCGCCCGAGGCCCTTGAATGCCCCGCCTGGTGATGAAGTTCGGCGGAACCTCCGTCGCGACCGTCGAGCGCATCCGCAACGTCGCGCGGCACGTCAAGCGCGAGGTCGAGGCCGGGTACGAGGTCGCGGTCGTGGTCTCGGCCATGGCCGGCAAGACGAACGAGCTCGTCGGCTGGTGCAAGGAGGCGTCCAGCCTGTTCGACCCGCGCGAGTACGACGTGGTCGTGGCCTCGGGCGAGCAGGTGACCTCCGGGCTCCTCGCCATCGTGCTCCAGGAGATGGGCTTGTCGGCGCGCTCGTGGCAGGGCTGGCAGATCCCGATCCTGACCTCGGACGCCCACGGCGCGGCCCGGATCGCCGAGATCGACGCGGGCGCGATGCTGAAGGGCCTCGCCCGCCGGGAGGTCGCCGTAGTGTCGGGCTTCCAGGGGGTCCACAAGGACACGGGCCGCGTCACGACGCTCGGCCGCGGCGGCTCGGACACGAGCGCGGTCGCGCTCGCGGCGGCGCTTTCGGCCGACCGCTGCGACATCTACACCGACGTCGACGGGGTCTACACCACCGACCCGCGCATCGTCGGAAAGGCGCGGCGCCTCGACAGGATCGCCTTCGAGGAGATGCTCGAGATGGCCTCGCTCGGGGCCAAGGTGCTGCAGGTGCGCTCGGTCGAACTCGCCATGCTGCACCGGGTCCCGACCTACGTGCGCTCGAGCTTCGACGACCCGGCGGACCCGAAGGAAGGCACCCTCATCTGCGACGAGGAGGACATCGTGGAACAGCAGGTCGTCACGGGCATCGCCTACTCCAAGGACGAGGCCCAGCTCACGCTGCGCAAGGTCGCCGACAAGCCGGGCGTCGCGGCCGCGATCTTCATGCCCCTCGCCGACGCCAACATCAACGTCGACATGATCATCCAGGTCGTCTCCGACGACGGCGCCACGACCGACCTCACCTTCACGGTGCCGGCGGCCGAGTACGAGCGGGCGAAGGCGATCCTGGAGGGCGAGCGCGCCGCGATCGGCTTCTCGAACCTGCAGGGGGCGACCGACGTCGTGAAGGTCTCGGCGATCGGCGTCGGCATGCGCAGCCACGCCGGCGTCGCCGCGAAGGCGTTCCGGGCGCTCGCCGAGAAGGGCATCAACATCCGTGCCATCACCACCTCGGAGATCAAGTTCTCGGTCCTCATCGACGCCGCCTACACGGAGCTTGCGGTGCGCACGCTGCACTCGCTATACGGCCTCGACCGGGTCTAAGTGACGCAACGTCGGCTTCGCCGTCCGGCGGCTTTGACCGCGGGGCCATCCAAGGGACATAAACGGGTTTGAGGGGCGGCTCACGGGCCGGCCCGGACGGGGTCGCACGCTCATGCCAACCGCTCTCGGCGGTCCGCGCGTTCTTCTGCGCCGCCTCCGCGAGGTCATGGCGGAGCCGGTCGGCGCGCAGGCGCGCCTCGACAGGATCGTGATCCTGATCGCCGCCAACATGGTGGCCGAGGTGTGCTCGGTCTACGTCATGCGGGCCGACGGCGCGCTCGAGCTCTACGCCACCGAGGGCCTCAACCGCGAGGCGGTGCACCTCACCACCATGAAGGCCGGCGAGGGCCTCGTCGGCCTCATCGCCCAGACGGCCGAGCCCCTCGCCCTCTCGGATGCCCAGTCGCACCCGGCCTTCTCCTACCGTCCGGAGACGGGGGAAGAAATCTACCACGCCTTCCTCGGCGTGCCGCTCCTGCGGGCCGGCAACACGCTCGGCGTGCTCGTCGTCCAGAACCGCACCCATCGGGTCTACACCGAGGAGGAGATCGAGGCGCTCCAGACCACCGCCATGGTGCTCGCCGAGATGCTGGCCTCGGGCGAGTTGCAGGCGCTCGCGACGCAGGAGGCGACGGCGCTCCGGCGTCCGGTGCACCAGCGCGGCGCGCCCCTCGCCGACGGGGTCGGCCTCGGCCACGTGGTGCTGCACGAGCCCCGGGTCGTCGTGAAGAACCTCATCGCCGAGGACGTGCCGGCGGAGCTTGCCCGCCTCGACGCCGCGATCGCCGAGGTCAGGGCCTCGATCGACGAGCTGATCGAGCGCGGCGACGTCGCTCACCACGGCGAGCACCGGGAGGTGCTCGAGACCTTCCGCATGTTCGCCCACGACCAGGGCTGGCTCAGGCGCATGCGCGAGGCGGTCGTCTCGGGCCTCACCGCCGAGGCCGCGGTCGAGCGGGTGCAGTCCGACAACCGCGCCCGCATGCAGCGCCAGCCCGATCCTTATCTCCGCGACCGCCTGCACGACCTCGACGACCTCGCGAACCGTCTCCTCCACCGCCTCGTCGGGCGCGAGCTCGTCAAGGCCGAGGCGTCGCTTCCGGACAACGCCATCCTGGTCGCCCGCTCGATGGGGCCGGCGGCGCTCCTCGACTACGACCGCTCGCGCCTGCGCGGGCTCGTGCTCGAGGAGGGCGGGCCGACGAGCCACATCGCGATCGTGGCGCGAGCGCTCGGCATCCCGGCGGTCGGCGAGGTCGAGAACGCGACCTCGCTGGTCGAGCCCGGCGACGCCGTGATCGTCGACGGCGCCATGGGCGACGTCCAGATCCGTCCCCGCCCCGACGTCGAGGCGGCCTACGCCGCGAAGGCCCGCCTGCGCGCGCGGCGCCAGGAGAAGTACCGCAAGCTCCGCGATGTGCCCGCGGTCACGAAGGACGGGATCGCGGTCGGCATCAACCTCAACGCCGGGCTCCTCGTCGACCTGCCGCACCTCGAGGAGACCGGCGCCGACGGCATCGGCCTGTTCCGCACCGAGCTGCAGTTCATGATCGCCGAGCGCATGCCGCTGGGGGCCGAGCAGCAGAAGTTCTACCAGTCCGTCCTCGACGCCGTCGGCGACAGGCCCGTGACCTTCCGCACCCTCGACATCGGCGGCGACAAGATCCTGCCCTACATGCAGAAGCTCGACGAGGAGAACCCGGCGCTCGGCTGGCGGGCGATCCGCATCTCTCTCGACCGCCCCAAGCTCCTGCGCAGCCAGGTCCGGGCACTGCTCAAGGCCGCGGCCGGGCGCCGGCTCAAGGTGATGTTCCCGATGGTCGCGACCTGTGATGAGTTCGCCCGCGCCAAGGCGGTGGTGCGGCGCGAGCAGGCCTATCTTTCCCGCCACGGGCACGCCCTGCCGGAGTCGGTCGAGCTCGGCGCCATGGTCGAGGTGCCCTCGCTGCTGTTCGAGATCGACGACATCGCGAGAGAAGCCGACTTCCTGTCCGTCGGCTCGAACGACCTGATGCAGTACCTCTTCGCGGCCGACCGCGAGAACCGGATGGTGGCGAACCGCTTCGATCCCTTGAGCCCGCCCCTGCTCAGGGCCTTGAAGCACGTCGTCGAACGGGCGGACGCCGCCGGCTGCCCGGTCACGGTCTGCGGCGAGATCGGCGGCAAGCCCCTCGAGGCCATGGCCCTGATCGGGCTCGGCTTCCGCGCGCTGTCGATGTCCGCGGCCTCCGTCGGCCCGGTCAAGGCCATGGTGCTCGGGCTCGAGGTCGGCCGCGTGTCCGACCTTCTCGCCGAGGACCTGTCGCGGCCGGGCGTCGAGTCGCTCAGGCCGGCCCTCGCAGAGCTCGCCGAGAACCACGGAATCCCGGTCTGACGCCGATGCCCAGCGCCCCGCCGCCCGAGCGCCTCGACGCGATCGTCGCCCGCCACGCCATCGTCAACGCGACCCTCGCGGGCGGCCCCGACGCCGAGACCTATGTCGCGCTCTCCCGCGAGCTCGCCGAGCTCGACCCGGTGGTCGAGGCGATCCGCGCTTACCGAGCCGCCATCGAGAATCTTGCGGGGCTCGACAGCCTCATCGACGATCCGGCGACCGACCGCGAGATGCGGGCGCTCGCCGAGGACGAGCGCCCCTTAGCCGAGGAGGCGGTCGAGAAGGCGGCCCAAGCCCTCAAGCTCCTGCTGCTTCCGAAGGACGAAGCGGACGAGAAGAGCGCGATCCTGGAGGTCAGGGCCGGCACCGGCGGCGACGAGGCGGCGCTCTTCGCCGGCGACCTCTTCCGCATGTACGCCCGCTACGCCGAGCTGAAGGGCTGGAAGGTCGAGGTCGTGTCCCAGAGCGAGGGCACGGCCGGCGGCTTCAAGGAGATCGTGGCCGAGATCAAGGGCCGCGGCGTCTTCGCGCGGCTCAAGTTCGAGAGCGGCGTGCACCGGGTCCAGCGCGTGCCGGACACCGAGGCGTCGGGGCGCATCCACACCTCCGCCGCGACGGTCGCGGTGCTGCCCGAAGCCGAGGACGTCGACGTCGCCATCAACGAGGCCGACGTGAAGACCGACACCATGCGCTCCGGCGGCGCCGGCGGCCAGCACGTCAACAAGACCGAATCCGCCGTGCGCCTCACCCACATCCCGAGCGGCATCGTCGTGGTGGTGCAGGAGGAGCGCTCGCAGCACAAGAACAAGGCCAAGGCCTACGCGGTGCTGCGCGCCCGCCTCTACGACGCCGAGCGCACCCGCAAGGACCGCGAGCGCGCCGCCGACCGCCGCGCCCAGGTCGGCTCCGGCGACCGCTCCGAGCGCATCCGCACCTACAACTTCCCGCAGGGGCGGGTGACGGACCACCGCATCAATCTCACCCTCTACAAGATCGAGGCGGTGATGGACGGCACGGCGCTTGACGAGATCGTCGACGCGCTCACCACCGAGCACCAGGCGGCGCAGCTCGCGGCCCAGGCGGCGTGAGCCCCCTCGCGCGGCTCGCCGGAGGGACGACCCGGGCCGAGGCCCTCGCGCACCTTCGCCGCGCCTTCGCGGAGGCCGGCCTCGACACGCCCGGCCTCGACGCCCGCGTTCTTTTGACGGAAGCGCTCGGCGTCGACGCGTCGGAGCTGGTCCTGCGTCCGGACGAGCCGCTCGGTGCGGCGGCGGAGCGGCTGCGGGACGATGCCGCCCGCCGCCTCGCGCGCGAGCCGGTCGCCCGCATCCTCGGCATCCAGGAGTTCTGGGGCCTGCCCTTCCGGCTCTCGCCCGAGACCCTCGTGCCCCGCCCCGACAGCGAGACCGTGGTCGAGGCGGCGCTCGCCGCCGTCGCCGGGCGGGACGCTCGGAGAATCCTCGACCTCGGCACCGGCTCCGGATGCCTCCTGGTCGCGCTCCTGCACGAGCTGCCGGAGGCGCACGGCGTCGGCGTCGACCGCTCGCCCGCGGCGCTCGCGGCCGCGCGGGAGAACGCCTGCCGCAACGGGGTCGCGGAGCGGGCCGGCTTCGCGGCCTCGGACTGGGGCGCGGCGCTCGGCGGGCGGTTCGACCTGATCGTGTCCAATCCGCCCTATGTCACGACCGAAGACATCGCCGCGCTCGCCCCCGAGGTCCGCGACCACGATCCCCTCAAGGCCCTCGACGGCGGGCCGGACGGGCTTGCCGCCCACCGCGCCATTTTTCAGGACGCCGGCCGGCTCCTCGCGCCCGGCGGGCGGCTCGTCGTCGAGATCGGCCACGACCAGGAGGAGGGCGTGCGCCGGCTCGCCGCCGCGGCCGGCCTCACCGTCCAAAGGATTTCGAAGGACCTCGGCGGGCGCGCCCGCGCCGCGGTCATCGCCTGAAGGTGCGGACGTCGCTCTGGGTGCCGTCGGCGTAGGTGAGCTGCACCGAGACCGTCCGGGTGCCCTTCGGCAGCGGCACGTAGGGCCTCATGTCGGCCGGGATCGCGTAGGGGTTCCGCTCGTCGCAGGGCGGGATCGGCAGGTCGATCGCGAGCGGCCCCTCGTCGAGACCCATCTCGGCCTTCTCGATCGCGCAGCGGTTCGAGATGAGGTGTGTGTAGTAGAGGACGTTCGGCAGGTCCTGGCGGAACGCCACCCAGGCGCCGGGGAAGCGCTCGAGCGCGTCGCGCTGCGAGGCCGCGAGCGCGGCCTGCGGGTCGAAGGCGACCGGGAACGGGCCGGCGGTGCGCCCGGAGGCGTCGTCGTAGCGCAGGTAGAGGGTCGTCCGCGGCTGGTCGGCGGCAAGCTCGAGCGACGGGTTCGGCATCGGCTTGCCGGTGCGCTGGTCGACCGAGGGGAGGAACCCGGTCGCCTTGAACTCGCCGCTCTCGCCGACGCGCACGGCAAGCGCGGTCGCCGGCTCGGGCAGATGGATCGCGGCGATCCAGCCGGTGCTCGAGCGCGAGAACGACGCGGTCGGCTGCGTCTGCGCGCCCTGGAAGAACGCCTCGATCGCGCTCTTGCGCCGTCGCGCGTTGTCGAGCCATTGCGCGAGCAGCGACTGGTCGAGGAAGAAGGGCGTCAGCTTTCCTTCCTTCTCGGCCTCGAGGAACCGCTCGAGGGCGTCGAACTCGAGCCGGCGCTGGGTGAGCGTCTGGGCTCCGAGCTGGTCCTCGGAGTATTCGGCGGCGAGGATCGCCTGGGCGGGTCCGTAGTCCGGGTTCTCGGCCGCGAAGGCCTCGACCTTGGCGCGCCGCTCGGCGCCCTCGAACTGCAAGGCCTGCGCGAGCGCGACCGCGCGCGCCGGCTTCTCGCGCATGAGCCCGGAATAGACCTCGCGGGCGCCGGCGCGCCCGTCCTGGACCCGCAGCAGCGCCGCGTAGCGCAGGTGCGGGTCGATGAACTCGTGGCCCATGAGCGCGAGCGCCTGGTAGGCGCGGCGCGCCTGGGCGGGCTCGCCCCGCGCCTCGTAGAGGCGGGCGTTGTGGTAGAGCTCCGGTGCCGTCCGGGCGTCCGGCACGATGCCGCCCTGGCGGGCGAGGTTCGCGAAGGCCTCGGCCGGGTCGGCCGGGGTTTGGGCCGGCGCGGCCGGGGTTTGGGTCGGCGGCTGCGGCGCCGGATCGGCCTGCACCGTCTCCTTCGCGGCCTCCGGCTTCGCCGGGGCCTCGGCCTGCCCCGTCCCCGACGGCGGCGGCGGGACCGGCGGAGCCGGCCGCATGACGAGGAACACGAGGCCCGCGGTCGCGACCACGGCGGCGGCCGCGACGGCCATGCCCCGGCCGGCCCTCGGCCGGGGCGCCGGCGTCCGGCCCCGCCGGTCCGCGGGGCCGAGCTCCGGGCTCAGGCCCGGCCACGCCACCACGAAGGCGTGGACCCGGTTCGGGATGTTCTTGACCTCGCGCTCGCCGATGTCGCGGAACGGCACCGAGATCTTGTTCGCCACCGCCTCGTGGACCGAGCGCGAGACGCAGATGCCGCCGGGCTCGGCGAGGCTTTCGAGCCGCGCCGCGATGTTGACCCCGTCGCCCAGGAGGTCGCCGCCGCGCTCGACCACGTCGCCGATGGTGATGCCGATGCGGAACTGCAGGCGACGGCTCAAGGGATAGTCGCGGTTGCGGGTGCGGAGCGATTCCTGGATGTCGATCGCGCAGCGCACGGCTTCCACGGCCGAGTCGAACTCGCACATCACCGAGTCGCCGGCGGTGTTGAAGATGCGCCCGCCGAAGCGGCCGACGAACTCGTCGAAGACCTGACGGAAGGCGCCGAGCCGGGTCAGCGTCTCCTCCTCGTCCTCCGCGACGAGGCGCGAGTAGCCGGCCACGTCCGCGGCGAGGATCGCCGCGATCTTGCGCTTCATCGGGCCGCCGCCCCCGTTCGTCATCGGCTAAACGACCTTGGAAAACCGGGATTCTTCACGCCGAGCATCGCCACGGGATTGGGGCGAATCAACGGCCCGGGCCCGGGCGGTGCACATGGGATTTCGCCCGCGGTGCACATTCTCTCCCCTTGCGGAGAGGGTCGACTCGGCCGCAACGCCGAGCGGGGTGAGGGCCGCAGGGCCGGAGCGCCGGCGTGGACGGAACGGCGCGCCATATGGGCAGCGGAGCACGAGCGGCGAACGCCGCGCTTTGGCCCCGCGACCCCCACCCCTGCCCCTCCCCGCAAGGGGGAGGGAAAGCGAGCCGCCTCTAGCCTCGCCGTCCGGCCTCGCCCAAGATGCCGCCATGGCGATTCCCACGAACCTGCGCATCGACGGCGACCGTCTCCTGTGGCGGCTCGCGACCCTCGCGAAGATCGGCGACACCGGCGACGGCGGCTGCCGGCGGCTCGCGCTCTCGGACGAGGACCGACAGGGGCGCGACCTCCTCGTGTCCTGGATGGAGGAGCTCGGCCTCGAGGTCCGGATCGACCGCGTCGGCAACATCCTGGGGATCAGGGCGGGCGAGACCGAGGGTCCTGCCGTGATGCTCGGCAGCCACATCGACACGGTCGCGACCGGCGGGCGCTACGACGGGGCGCTCGGCGTGCTCGCGGGGCTCGAGGCGGTCGCGGCCGTGAAGGAGGCCGGCATCGTGCC
>DASVPW010000125.1:0-4067 GCA_036389455.1 Beijerinckiaceae bacterium | reverse complement strand
GGTGCGGTCGCCGACCATGGCGTGGCGGCGCTCGTCGAAGCGGTAGTAGTCGGCCCCGATGGTCGCGGCCGGCACGAAGCCGTCGGCGCCGGTGTCGGCGAGCTTGATGAACAGCCCCGCGCGGGTGACGCCGGAGATGCGCCCCTGGAAGGTCGCGCCGATCCGGTCGGCGAGGTGGTGGGCGATGAGCCGGTCGACGGTCTCGCGCTCGGCCGCCATGGCGCGCCGCTCCGCGACCGAGATGCGGGCGCCGATCTCGGCGAGCGCTTCCAGGCTCGTATCGGCAGGCAGTCCGTCCGGGCCGAGCTTCAGGGCGCGGATGAGGGCGCGGTGCACGACGAGGTCGGCGTAGCGGCGGATCGGCGAGGTGAAGTGGGCGTAGCGGCGAAGGTTGAGGCCGAAGTGGCCGTAGTTCTCGGCCGCGTACTCGGCCTGGGCCTGCGAGCGCAGCACCACCTCGTTGATGAAGGCCTGGTGCTCCGTGCCCTCGACGCTCGACAGGATGCGGTTGAACAGGGCGGGCTTCAGCGCCCCCTCCTTCGGCAGCTTGATGCCGATCGAGGCCAGCACCTCGCCAAGCGTCCGCATCTTCTCGAGCGAGGGCTCGTCGTGGGCGCGGTAGATGAGGGGCGAGCCCGCCCGCTCCAGGGTCTCGGCCGCCGCGACGTTGGCGAGGATCATGAACTCCTCGATGAGGCGGTGGGCGTCGAGGCGCTCGGGCACGAGCACGCGGTCGACGGTGCCGTCGGGCTTGAGCAGGATCTTGCGCTCGGGGAGGTCGAGGTCGAGGGGGGCGCGGACGGCGCGCGCCTTCTTCACCGTCTCGTAGGCGGCCCAGAGGGGACGCAGGACGGGGGCGAGGACGGAGCCAGTGGTGTCGTCCGGGCGGCCGTCGATGGCGGCTTGGGCTTGGCTGTAGGAGAGCTTCGCGGCCGAGCGCATCATGACGCGGTGGAACGTGTGGCGCCTCTTGCGCCCGTCGGCGCCGACGACCATGCGGACGGCGAGGGCCGGGCGGTCCTCTTGCGGGCGAAGCGAGCAGAGGTCGTTCGAGATGCGCTCCGGCAGCATGGGGACGACCCGGTCCGGGAAGTAGACCGAGTTGCCGCGCTCGAGCGCCTCGCGGTCCATGGCGGAGCCGGGACGGACGTAGGCCGCGACGTCGGCGATCGCGACCGTGATCACGTGGCCGCCGGCATTGTCCGGGTCGTCGTCGGGGACGGCGTGGACGGCGTCGTCGTGGTCCTTGGCGTCGGGCGGGTCGATGGTGACGAGGGGCAGCGCCCGCCAGTCCTCGCGGCCGCTCAAGCCGACGGGTTTCGCGGCCGCGGCCTCCTTCTCGACATCGGCCGGGAACACGTGCGGGATGGCGTGGGCATGGATCGCGATGAGGCTCACCGCCTTCTCGGACGAGAGCGAGCCCAGGCGCTCGCGCACCGTGCCCTGCGGCAGGCCGTAGCGGGCGGACTTCGCGGTCGTCGCGGCGACGAGATCGCCGTCGCGCGCGCCGCCCTCGGCGCCGGGGGGAATCTGGATCTCGGCGCCGCGGGCCTTCTTGTCCACGGGCACGAGCCGCCCCCCGCCGGCCGGGTTCGCCCGGAAGATGCCGAGGACTTGGCTCTTCTGCTTGCCGATGACCTTGATGACGCGTCCGGCGTAGCGGTGCTTGCCGTCCTCGCTCAGGCGCTCCAGGCGCAGCAACACCCGGTCGCCGACGCCCGGCACGGCCTGGCCCGGCCGGGGCTTGCGGGGCGTCGTGACGACGATCTTCGGCGCAGGCCCCTGCGCCTCGTCCCACTCCTCGGGGGCGGCGAGAAGCTCGCCGTCCCGGTCGCGCCCGGTCACGTCGGCGACGATGACGGGCGGCAGCTGCCCGGCCTTCTGGACGGACCTGCGGCGCCGGTCGACGACGCCCTCGTTTTCCAGGTCCTTCAGCATCTGCTTCAGCCAGATGCGGTCGCCGCCCTGGATGTTGAAGGCGCGCGCGATCTCGCGCTTGCCGACCTTCTCGGTGGCGTTGGAGATGTAGGCGACGAGCTCCTCGCGGGAGGGGAGGCGGGGCTCGGCTTTCCGGGGGGATTTGGATTTTCTGGGCATTCGCTCGTTCGGGAGCTTCCGGAGGCCTCTGATTACGGCCGCACGGCGGCAGTCGGGCATAAGACGGGAAGCTGCAAGGGCTTAGATGGGTTCCGCCCGGCCCGAATGCCAGCCCGGGGACGGCCGCCTCACTCCGGCAGGATCGCCCGCAGCGCCTCATCCGACCGCGCCCGGCGCAACGGGCGCTCCTCGGTGAAGATGTTGCGCCAGCGGAACTCGGCGGGGCTCGAGAAGGTGACCCGCTTGCGGGCGCGAGCTCGGAACGCAGCCCGGGAAAACCGTCGGAAAAAGCCGGAGCGTTTCTGCCCCGGCTTGGAAGACGGGCCGCAGTCCGCGGCCGGGAGGAATCTCGGTGCGTCAGGCCGAGTAATACATCACGAACTCGAGCGGGTGCGGGGTCATCTCGAAGCGCTGGACCTCGCCCATCTTGAGCTCGATGTAGCTATCGATGAAGTCGTCGTTGAACACGCCGCCGGCCTTGAGGAAGGCGTTGTCGCGGCGCAGGTTCTCGAGGGCCTCGCGGAGCGAGCCGCAGACCGTCGGGATCTTCTTCAATTCGCGCGGCGGCAGGTCGTAGAGGTCCTTGTCCATGGCCTGGCCGGGGTCGATCTTGTTGGTGATGCCGTCGAGGCCGGCCATCAGCATCGCCGCGAAGGCGAGGTAGGGGTTCGCGGTCGGGTCGGGGAAGCGCACCTCGACGCGCTTCGCCTTCGGGTTCGTGGTCCACGGGATGCGGCACGAGGCCGAGCGGTTGCGGGCCGAGTAGGCGAGGAGCACCGGCGCCTCGTAGCCCGGCACGAGCCGCTTGTAGGAGTTCGTCGACGGGTTGGTGAAGGCGTTGAGCGCCTTCGCGTGCTTGATGATGCCGCCGATGTACCACAGGCACTCTTGGCTCAGGTCCGAGTACTTGTTGCCGGCGAACACCGGCTTGCCGCCGTTCCAGATCGACTGGTGGACGTGCATCCCCGAGCCGTTGTCGCCGTAGACCGGCTTCGGCATGAACGTCGCCGTCTTGCCGTAGGACTGCGCGACGTTGTGGATGCAGTACTTGTAGATCTGCAGGTGGTCGGCCATGAGCGTCAGCGTGTCGAACTTCATGCCGAGCTCGTGCTGGGCCGAGGCCACCTCGTGGTGGTGCTTCTCGACCTTGACGCCCATCGCGGCCATCGCGGCCAGCATCTCGCCGCGCATGTCCTGCGCCGAGTCCTGCGGCGGCACCGGGAAGTAGCCGGCCTTGGTCTGGACTCGGTGGCCGAGGTTGCCGCCCTCGTAGTCGGTGTCGCCGTTGGTCGGCAGCTCGGACGAGTCGAGCTGGAACCCGGTGTTGTAGGGGTCGGCCATGAACTTCACGTCGTCGAAGACGAAGAACTCGGCCTCGGGGCCGACGTAGACGGTGTCGCCGACGCCGGTCGACTTCAGGTAAGCCTCGGCTTTCTTCGCCATGCCGCGCGGGTCGCGCCCGTAGGGCTCGCCGGTCGCGGGCTCGAGGATGTCGCAGACGATCGACATCGTCGGGGCCGAGAAGAACGGGTCCATCACGGCCGTCACCGGGTCCGGCATCAGGGTCATGTCGGACTCGTTGATCGCCTTCCAGCCGGCGATCGACGAGCCGTCGAACATGACGCCCTCGGCGAAGGTGTCCTCGTCGATGATCGACACGTCGAAGGTGACGTGCTGCCACTTGCCCCGGGGATCGGTGAAGCGGAAGTCGACGTAACGGACGTCGTTGTCCTTGATCGCCTTGAGCACGTCTTTCGCGTTCTGCATTTTAGGTCGGTCCTCTTCTGCCCGTGGAAGTTCAGCGGCCGGACGGCCGTCTCAAGCGGTTGGATCTGCTGTCAGATCGCGTCGGATCCGGTCTCGCCGGTGCGGATGCGGATCGCTTCCTCGACGCTCGATACAAAAATCTTGCCATCGCCGATGCGGCCGGTCTGGGCCGCCTTGCGGATCGCCTCGACGGCGCCGTCGAC
>DASVPW010000124.1:0-16644 GCA_036389455.1 Beijerinckiaceae bacterium | reverse complement strand
ATGCGCCGCTCGCGCGGGTTCAGGACATCCAAGGCATCGCGCAAGGCCGCGAGGCGGTTCGTGCCTTCCTCGGCGGCGGCCAGCGTCTGCTCCTGGCTGGCGCTGTCGTCGACGAGCCAGTCCTGCCACTCGCCCTCGCCCTCCTCGCGCAACGGCGTGTTGAGGGACACGTCGCCGCCGAGGCGCCGGTTCATGTCGACGACGTCCTGCTCGGTGACGCCGAGGCGGGTCGCGATCTGCTTGACCTGGTCGGGGCGCAGATCGCCCTCGTCGAGGGCCGAGATGCGGCCCTTGGCCTTGCGCAGGTTGAAGAACAGCTTCTTCTGGTTCGCGGTGGTGCCCATCTTCACGAGCGACCAGGAGCGCAGGATGTATTCCTGGATGGCGGCCTTGATCCACCACATGGCGTAGGTGGCGAGCCGAAAGCCCTTTTCGGGGTCGAAGCGCTTGACGGCCTGCATCAGGCCGACGTTGCCCTCCGACACCACCTCGGCGATCGGCAGGCCGTAGCCGCGGTAGCCCATGGCGATCTTGGCGACGAGGCGCAGGTGCGAGGTCACGAGCTTGTGGGCCGCGGCCGAGTCGCCGTGCTCGCGCCAGCGCTTGGCGAGCATGTACTCCTCGCTCGGCTCGAGCATCGGGAACTTGCGGATCTCGTCGAGATACCGGGACAGGCCCCCTTCGTTGGCGAGCACCGGCAGCGCTGACGATGCCATCTTTCTCCTCCTTCGGCCCCCTTCCAGAGGCGGGCCCCCTGGCGGCCGCCTCTTGGCCGGCCGCCGACCCGCCCATATATGCGAGGCGAGCTTGGCCGAATAGAGGCGGACCGGGGCGGACAGCCCTAGTCAACGCCCTCGCCTCGTATTGGTTGTGCGCCGGCGCACGAAAGATTCGGGCGGCGGATCGTCGCGCCGCTCAGGCGCGCCCCTCGCCGCGGAGCGCCGCGACGAGGCGGGCGAGGTCTTCCGGCGGATCGCTCGTGAAACGCAGCTTCTTGCCCGTGACCGGGTGCTCGAAGCCGAGCACGGCGGCATGCAGGGCCTGCCGGTTCAGCGCCGCGAGCGCGTCGCGGGCCGCGGGCGAAAGCCGCGCCGCCTTGGTCTTGAAGCCGGCCCCGTAGGCCGCGTCGCCGAGGAGGGGATGGCCGATCTCGGCCATGTGGACTCGGATCTGGTGCGTTCGCCCGGTCTCGAGGGTGCAGCGGAGGAGGCTCGCGACGGGCGCCTTGGCTGGGCCGAATGCCTCCTCGACGGCGTAGTGCGTGCGGGCGTGGCGGCCCTGGCCCTCCCGGACCACGGCCATCTTCTCGCGATTCTGGGTGCTCCGGGCGATCGCCCGGTCGATCGTGCCGCGCGCCGGCTCAGGGAGGCCCCAGACGAGGGCGAGGTAGGCCCGCTCGAGCGGTCCCGAGCGCCCGTGGTCGGCGAACTGCGCCGCGAGCCCCTGGTGGGCGCGGTCGGTCTTCGCCACGACGAGGAGCCCGCTCGTGTCCTTGTCGAGGCGGTGCACGATGCCCGGGCGCCTCACCCCGCCGATCCCCGAGAGGCTTTCCCCGCAGTGGGCGATGAGCGCGTTGACGAGGGTGCCGCCCTCGTGCCCGGCCGCCGGATGCACGACGAGCCCGGCCGGCTTGTCGATCACGATGAGGTCGTCGTCCTCGTGCACGACGTGAAGCGCGATGGCCTCGCCTCGCGGCCCGGCCGGCTCGGGCGGCGGCACCTCGAGGGCGACGCGGGCGCCGGGAAGGACCTTGGCCGAGGGATCGCGCACGACCGCCCCGCCGACCCGGACGCGGCCGTCCCGGACGAGCGCCTGCAGGCGGCTGCGCGACAGGTCGGAAAAGCCGCGCGCCAGCGCCCGGTCGAGCCGCTCCGCCGCGGCGTCGTCCGGGACCGCGAGGGTGCGGGTCTCGCTCTCGGGTTCGGCCATCGGGAATTGCATTTCGCCGGAGGCGGGCTTACGTCCAGGCTTGAAGGCTCGAGGAGAGGCCGGTATACGCCAAGCCTTCCGCGAAAGCTCCCTTCGTCTAGCGGTCCAGGACGTCGCCCTCTCACGGCGAAAACAGGGGTTCGAGTCCCCTAGGGAGCGCCAGCAAAATCAAGGCGCTCGCGACGTTGCTCTAGCGGCGACGCAAGCCTGCTGGCCAACGTCGGCTTGGAACACGCGATCGGCGCGGCGTGGCCGGATCGGCACGAGAGCTGTGCGGAGGCGGGCTTCGGCCTCAACCTTCCAGGCCTTCGCATGTCAGAGCGCCCGTGCCCTGACGACTTCGTCCCGGCCAAGGGCAAATGCCTGATCGTATCGTACGAGCGGCGCCCTCATCCGGATCGTGTTCCGAAGTGCGTCCAACGCCGTGTCGAGAGCAGGATCGCTGAGCGCTTCGACGAGAAGGAGCGCGGGAAAGGTTTGGTCGGTCGCGCGCAGCGACTTCTCGCTCGTCGCGATCTCGGTTTCCTTCCGCTCGACCTCGAAGAGCCGCGCCGAAACGACACGGTCGAGTGCGGCGAGCGGGCCGAGCGCTGCGCGCGCCGCAGCCACTTCGGACGGCTCGCAGATGATCGGAACGGCGATCGAACCCTCTCCCCGGCCGGCTTCCGCGACCACCCGCCCGCCGCCGCGAACGAAGTTCCGAAGGATCGGCATGATGCGGCGCGACCATTCGGAAGGCGCGTTGAGCCGTGCGAGATACGGCTCGCTGCCGACGACGCCGGCATCCGCCAGACGATACAGGATGAAGTAGCGGCAATGCTCCGGGAGCCGTGCGCGGAAGACCCGCACACCGAGGAAGCCGGGCACGCTCACGCGCTCCGCCGCGTGCTCCCGGGTGAGCCAATGGAGGTAGTCCGTCTCCTCCCGGGCGTCGACGTCGCTCCAGATCGCCAGGAAACCAGGATCTGAGGTCATTCCAAGGCTCCCCGGTTGCCGGACGTATGCTTGGAGGCGGAGAGCTCGCGCGCCGCCGCCCGCGCCACGGCTGATGCAAGGGCCAAGCGCCGCACAGCCGGAGAGTGCTCCACTCAACATACGAAATCAAATCTGTATGATGCGGAGCGTCATGCGCATGGGCGCGCCCTTCACGACGGCCCTGGACCATGGCACGTTGACGGGATGAGCGACCGAGAGGGACGAATGGCCGGCGAGACCGTAGGCGAACGCGCGTACGACGCGATCCGGCGCGACATCGTTTTCGGCCGGCTGGCCCCGGGACAGAAGCTGAAGCTCGAGACGCTCCGGGCGGGCTACGGCGTCAGCGTGAGCACGCTGCGTGAAATCCTGAACCGGCTTTGCTCGGAAGGGTTCGTCGTGGCCGAGGGCCAGCGCGGATTCGAGGTGGAGCCCGTGTCGGCGGACGGCTTTCGGGAGGTGGCGGGGATGCGGCTCCTGCTCGAGTGCCACGCGCTTGGGGCGGCGATCGAGCACGGCGATCTTGAATGGGAGGGTCGCGTCGTCGCCGCCCACCACAAGCTCTCGGCGCTCGAAGCCCGCATGGCGCGGGGCGACCGCACGGCCGCCGAGCTGTGGAAGCGCTATGACCGCGAATTCCACACGGCGCTCGTCTCGGCCTGCGGTTCCGAGGTTCTGCTCGAGATCCACGCGTCCATCTACGACAAGTATCTCCGCTATCAAATGGTCGGCGATATCTACCGGGGAGAGACGGCGGCGCGGGAACACCGCGACCTGTTGCGCTGCGCCATGCGTCGCGATTTCGCCGGCGCACGAGAGATCCTCGCGCGCCATGTCCAGGATTGCGTCGAGACGGCCCTCGCCAAGGGTGAGTTGAACTGGCTCAAGCCGCCCGGACGCCCTCGGGCCCGCATACCGAGGCCACGGAAGGAGGCGAAAGCCGGGGGGCCGCGCCGCCGGCCTGCTTCTCGTCGCGTTGCGAAGCAAAAGGCGGGAAGGGGCTGAGATGCGCACCGTCGCCGAACCGTCGACCCCCGGCGAGCTAGCCTATCGCCGGATCCGCGCCGACATCCTCTTCGGCCGGCTTCCGCCCGGGGGCAAGCTGAAGCTCGACCGCCTGCGGAACGATTACGCCGCGAGCGTCAGCACCCTGCGCGAGATCCTGAGCCGGCTCTCCTCCGAGAAGCTCGTCGTCGCCGAGGGCCAGCGCGGGTTCGAAGTGGCGCCGGTCTCCGCCAGGAACCTGAAGGAGATCGCGGCCCTTCGCCAACTGCTCGAAGGCGACGCTCTCGAGCAGTCGTTCCAGCATGGCGACCTCGAATGGGAGGGCCGCGTCGTCGCCGCGCACCACAAGCTCGCCCTGATGGAAGAGCGGATGGAGGCCGGCGACCGGGACGCGTCCGAGCTTTGGAAGCAGTACGATTGGCAGTTCCACCAGGCGCTCACCTCCGCCTGCGGGTCGCGCCTCTTGATGGAGACCCACGCGGCGGTCTTCGACAAATATCTCCGCTATCAGATCGTGGCGCTCGGCTTCCGCAGCGGGATCGCGGCGCGCGAGCACAAGCTCCTGCTCGAAGCCGCCTTGCGCCGGAACGCGGAAAAAGCCCGCGACGTGCTGTCCGTCCATGTCACCGGAGGCGTGGAGCACGCGCTGGCGAGCGGCCGTCTCGGAGGCGACATGGCGATCGCCGGATAGATCACAGAATCTCCTACGTTCTCGCATTTGCCGTTGCGTCCCGGTGCGATTTCGGCATGATGCGGACCCATAAAGATGCCAGTCTCAGGGAGGAAAAGGATGTTTCACAAAACCACTCGCCGCGCTGCCCTGCTCGGTGCCTCCGCCGTCGCGCTCGCCGGGAGCGGAGTCGCCGCGCAAACCAAGCCGAAGCTGAGGTTCAGCGCTGCTTTCACCGAGCAGGATCTGCGAGCCGAGGCCTACAAGAACTTCGCGGCCGCGATCAAGGACGACTTCGATTTCGAGCCCTATTGGGGCAACACCCTGTTCAAGCAGGGCACCGAGCTGGTCGCACTCCAGCGTGACAATCTCGACCTCTGCAACCTCGCGCCGGCCGATATCTCGAAGCAGATCCCGGCCTGGTCGTTACTGACCTCGGCGTTCCTGTTCCGCGACGCCGACCATATGGTCAAAACGTTCAAAAGCGATGTCGGCAAAGACTTCATCAAGATGGCCAAGGACCAACTCGGCATCCAGGTCATCACACCGGTCTATTTCGGCTCGCGCAGCCTCAATCTGCGAGTCGACAAGCAGATCAACGGGCCGGCCGACATGGCGGGCATCAAGCTGCGCATGCCGGGCGGCGAGTTCTGGCAATTCCTCGGCGAGTCGCTCGGCGCCAACCCGACGCCGGTCGCCTATGCCGAGCTCTACACGGCGCTGCAGAGCGGCACCGTCGACGGCCAGGACAATCCGGTAGTCGCGAGCCGGCTGATGAAATTCCATGAAGTGACCAGCCAGTTCATCCTCACCAAGCATGTCATCGCCTATGACGTGATGGTGATGCGTTCCAAGATCTGGGACGCCCTGAAGCCGGCGCAGCAGGCCAAATTCCAGGCCGAAGCGGACAAGATGGCGGCGGAGAACATCAAGCGCTTCGACGCGCAGGAAACCGAGGCCCTAGAGTTCTTCAAGAAGGAAGGCAAGAAGGTCTATCAGCCGGACGTCGCGGCGTTCCGCACCTTCGCGCAGAAGAAGTACGTCGACAAATACGGCAACGAGTGGCCGAAGGGCGCGCTCGAGAAGATCAACGCCGTCCAGTAGTCCCCTTGATAAGGGAGCGGCGCTTCGTGCTCCTCTCCCTCCTTGACTGGCCGGTTGCGGAGCATCGCAACCGGCCCGTTTTGGTGCCGTAGGCAAGCGCCTGTGATGCCAGGAAAAGACCGTCTCGCTCATACCATCCGCTCGCTGCGGCACGCAGCGGAAGCATTCTGCGGGCTGCTGCTGGTCTGCATGTTTTTGTGCTTCATGGTGCAGATCATCTCCCGCTACGTCTTCAACTACCCGTTCGGCTGGACCGATGAAGCGAGCGTTTTCTTTTGGGTTTGGGGAACGTTGTGGGGAGCGGCTTTCGTCGTTCGCGAAAGAAACGAAATCCGCTTTGATATCTTCTACAGCTCGTTGAGCGAAAAGGCGCGTGCGCGCGCCGCCGTCATCACTGGCATTTGCTGCATCGCGCTGTTCGGGATTTCACTGCCGGCCACTTACTCGTACGTCCGGTTTCTGAAAGTCGAAAAGGCGGCCTATATGCCGATCCGTCTCGACTATCTTTATTCGATCTACGTGATCTTTGTTGTCGCCGCGATCGCGCGCTATTCGATGGTCGTCTATAGGGCGCTGCGCGGCACTCCTCCCGACATCCAGGTTGGCGGGGGATCGACGCTGTGAACTTCCTCAGTCCGTTCTCGCTGTCGATCTACGCCATCGTTGCGTTGGCGCTGTTCGGGTTGCCTATCGGCTACTCGATGATCGTGGCCACGATCCTCTATCTCCTGTTGATGGGATTGGATCTCGCCACCGCCGCCGAGCAGATCATGAACGGCATGTTGAACAGCTACGTGCTGCTCGCGGTGCCGCTGTTTCTGTTTTCGGCCGAGCTGATGAACCTGAGCAAGATGACGGACCATCTGCTCGAATTCTGCGACATGCTGGTCGGGCGCCTGCGGGGCGGGCTCGGGCACATCAACGTCGTGCAGAGCATCATCTTCTCGGGCATGTCGGGCTCGGCGATCGCCGACCTTGCCGGGACTGGCAAGGTCCAGATCGACATGATGACAAAGAACAATCGTTATCCGGTGAGCTACGCGGCGGCCATTACCGCGGCGACCGCGGTGATCGGGCCGATTATCCCGCCGTCGATCCCGATGGTTATCTTTGCGCTGATCTCCGACACTTCGGTCGGATATCTCTTCCTGGGCGGCGTCATTCCGGGATTGCTCATGGCCGCCGGGCAAATGGCCGTGAACAGTTACATGGCGCACAAACACGACTTTCCGGTCGAAAAGCCCATCCCGATCCGCGAATGGCCTGCCATCACCTGGCGTGCTTTTCCCGCCCTGATGATGCCGGTCGTTCTGCTGTGGGGCATCTACGGCGGCGTGATGACTCCGACGGAGGCGGCCGCGGTCGCGGCGGCTTATGCGTTCATCGTCGGAATTCTTTGGTACCGCAACTTCGGCATGCGCGACACCTACGGCGCCGTGATCAACAGCGCCCGGGCGACCGCATCGATCGGCATGTTGATCGCGAGCGCGCTGGCCTTCAACTATGTCGTGACCGTCGAGCAGATTCCGGAAGTCGTGAAAGCACTGCTGGCCGGCCACGAAATGTCTCCCAACTGGTTTCTGTTCTGGGTCAACATCATCCTGCTGGTGCTCGGCTGCATGCTTGAAGGCACCACGATCATTCTAGTGATCCTGCCGATCTTTATCCCGACGGCGAAGGCGCTCGGCATCGATCTCGTGCATTTCGGCGTCGTCACGGTGTTCAATATCATGATCGGCCTCATCCTGCCGCCGCACGGCCTGCTGCTGTTCATCGCCCAGGCGATCTCGGGCGCGCCGCTGCGTCACATTATCCGTGACATGATGCCTTTCGTTTATTCGATGGTCGTCGCCCTGTTTATCATCACCTACTTCCCGGAGACCGTGCTCTGGCTGCCCAAGCTGATGGGCTACAAGGGCTGAGCGATCGGCCGTTCACACGAGAGAAAAACCTGATGGCAAAGCCGATCTATGTGCTCAACGGACCGAACCTCAATCGCCTCGGTACGCGCGAGCCCGAGATTTACGGCCGCACCACGCTTTCCGAGGTCGAGGCCATGTGCCGCGAGGCCGTCCCCGGCCAGCCGATCGAGTTCCGCCAGTCCAATCGGGAGCACGAGATCATCGAGTGGGTGCACGAGGCGATCGACAAGGGGGCGGGCATCATCATCAACCCCGCGGCGTTCACCTTCACGTCCATGGCGATCATGGACAGCCTGAAGATGTTCCCCGGCCCGATCATCGAGCTGCACATCTCGAACATCCATCGCCGCGAGCCGATCTACCACCGCTCCTACATCTCGCCGGTGGCGACGGCGGTGATCGCCGGCCTCGGCACGGCGGGCTATCCGATCGCGGTGCGGGCGATGCGCGATCTGATCGCGTAGCATGGCTGACGTGCCGGGCGCGGACGTCAGGAGCTCGAGCGGCATGCGCGGGACGGCAGGCGCCGCCGCCGGCGCACCCTCGTTCCTCGTCGGCCTCATCGGGGCGGGCATCCAGGCCTCCAGGACGCCCCGGCTTCACGAGCGGGAGGGCGATGCCCAGGGCCTGCGCTACATGTACAGGCTGATCGACCTCGAGGCGCTTCGGCTCGGCGTCGAGGCTCTCCCGGAGCTCATCACGGCCGCCGAGCGCCTGGGCTTCGCCGGGCTCAACATCACGCATCCCTGCAAGCAGGCCGTGATCGGAGTGCTCGACGAGCTCAGCCCCGATGCCCGGGCGCTCGGCGCCGTCAACACGGTCGTCCTGAGAGACGGACGGCGCGTCGGCCACAACACGGACTGGTCGGGGTTCGCCGAGAGCTTCCGCCGCGAGCTGCCGGATGTCCCCCGCGAACGCGTCGTGCAGTTCGGCGCAGGAGGCGCGGGGGCGGCGGTGGCCCACGCGCTTCTCACCCTCGGCGCCGGAGCGCTCACCATCGTCGATTCGGATCGGGAGCGCGCGGAAAACCTTGCCGCGAACCTCTGCGCGCGCTTCGGCGCCGGGCGGGCATCGGCAAGGCCGGACGTGCCCGAGGCGGTCGCGGCCGCGGACGGAATCGTCAACGCGACGCCGCTGGGCATGGCGAAGTACCCGGGCATGGCACTCCCTGCGGAGCTTCTCGGCCCGCATCTATGGGTCGCGGAGATCGTCTACTTCCCCCTGGAGACCGAGCTCCTCCGCGAGGCCCGGGCGCGCGGGTGCCGCACCATGGCGGGCGGCGGGATGGCCGTGTTCCAGGCGGTGGACGCCTTCCGGCTGTTCACCGGGCGGGAGCCGGACGCCGCGCGGATGCTCCGGCATTTCGAGGCGATGTGACGACGCCCGGATCCTGGAGCGTGATTTCGAGCTCAGCGATGCGCAGGCACCGATAGCCGGGCAATCAGGCTCGAGAGCTGGCCGGCCTTCAAGGCAGGACCGCAACGATGCCCCAAGCAACAGACCGGACTTCCATGCCCGTGCTCGCGGCAGCGGAGCCGATCCTGTCCGTGTTGAACCTCAAATGGTCAAGGCCACCCGCTTAGCTCGTCCGCGTTCCCTCCCGCCAGGAGCGGTGAAGGGCGATGTCGCAGGCCTTGGAGACGAGGCGCTTGCGTTCCCGGCGGTCGAGGGCGAGCCCGTGGACCTCGACCTCCACGCACTCGTAGCAAGGCTCTTCGTCGTCGCAGTCGAAGACGAAGGAGACGCAGCGCGGCTCGCCGCGCACCACCGCCTCGAAATGTCCCGTCAGCCTCGGCATGCGAACCCTCGACGTCGGTTCAGGGTACGGCGGAGCCGGCGCTTTGTTCCGGCCGGACGGGGCGATCCACAGGGAAATTGTGTTCCGCCCGCTTGAATCCGCCGCTTTGCCTTCCGTCTCCTCAACTTGACAGTCCTATGGACCACAACGATAGTTCATCGGTTATTTCACTCATTGGTTGCATCGACGCGCGGCAGTCCGGCCGCGCTTTCGGGGGCACTCATGGCAGTCTCTGGAGCCGGTTCGACCCCCAGGCGCTCCCCGGCCGATCCAAAGCCGGTGGTCTTCATCCACGACGCGGCGATCGACGATTTCGTCGCGACGCTCCTCCTCGTCGCGATGCCGTCGGTCGACCTCAAGGGCATCGTGATCGCCAACGCCGACTGCATCCCCGGGCCGGGGATGGACGCCGCCTCGAAGCTGCAGCAGTTCCTCGGCCGCACCGACATCCCGCTCGCGCTCAGCAGCGCGCGAGGCTGGAACCCGTTCCCCTGGCCCTACCGCGGCGACTGCGTCACCTTCGGCGAGATCCCGAGCCTCAAGCCTTTCCGGTCGACGGTGCCGACGCCGCCGCCCGACGGGGATGAGCTCCTCGAGCGCCTTCTCGAGGAGGCGATCGCGTGCGCAACGCCGCTCACGGTCCTGCTCACCACCGGCTTCACGCCGCTCACCGACGTCCTCTCCGGACGGCCCGACCTGATCGAGGGGGTCGGGCAGGTCGTCTGGATGGGCGGCGCGATCGACGTCCCGGGCAACCTCGATCCGGGCACGGTCAATCCGGTCGTCGCGAACAAGCACGCCGAATGGAACGTCTTCTGGGACCCGTTCGCCGTCGACTTCGCCCTCAGGAACCTTGGCCGGATCAAGGTCTTCCCGCTCGACATCAGCGACCCCGCGAAGGTGTCGGAGGGGCTGCTGGCGCAGCTCGAGGAGCAGGCGCCGAGCTGCACCTTCTCGCAGCTCGCCTACGAGGCCTACAGCCTCGTCACGGGCGAGCCGTTCTACCGCCTGTGGGACGTGGCCGCCGCGTGCTGGCTCGACCGCCCGGACCTCTACGCGGCCCCGCAGGCCACGCCGCTCGAGGTCGAGCTCTGGGGCTTCGAGCAGGGCTGGCTCAGGCGCTCGATGGCGAAGAGCGGCCCGGAAAGCATCCAGGACCTGTACCTGAGCTTCCAGGACCTGGACGGGTTCTACGCCTACATCGCGGCGCAGCTCGCGCGCTCGTAGCGCTCAATCCGCCACGGCCGATTCCGCGGCCCGGGCGGCGCTCGCCCGCAGGGGCTTCTCCGCCATCAGGGCGAGGAAGACGAAGGCGAGCGCGAAGCCGGCGAGGGCGGCGGCGAAGACCCAGCGGAAGATGCCGGTGAGGTCCGCCCCGCCGACCGCGTTCGCGAGCATCTCGAAGCTCACGCCCTTGCCGGCGGCGCCGGCTCCGCCGAGCACGATCGTCCCGAAGACCGCGACGATCAGGGCGCCGCCGAGCTGGCGGAAGAAGTTCGCGACCGCGGTCGCCGTGCCGAGCTGGTGCGGGACGACGGCGTTCTGGATCGACACCGTCGCGACCGGCAGGAGCGTGCCGAGGCCGAGGCTGATCGCGGCGAGAACGGCTTCCGTCCACGGGAGGGACAGCCGGCCGGCGAAGGCGATCAGGACGCCCGTCGCGGCCATCGCCATGACGAGCCCCGCCATCGGCAGGCGCTTGTAGTGGGTCACGTGCGCCATCGCGCGGCCCGAGAGGGTCGCGCCGATGACGGTGCCGACCATGAGCGGGATGAGCGCCAGCCCCGAGTTCGACGCCGACAGCCCCATCACGGTCTCGAAATAGACCGGCACGTAGATCGTGAGGCCGATGTAGGTGCCCATGCCGAAGCAGGCCGCAAGCGTCCCGGTCCGCACCACCGGGTTGCGCAACACTTCGAGGGGGATCAGGGGCTCGCGGGCGGTGCGCAGGCGAAGCGCCAGCGCCACCGCCAGCACCATCGAGGCCACGACGAGGCCGAGGATCGGGAGCGAGATCCAGGGGTAGCGCAGCCCGCCCCAGTTGAGGGCAAGCAGGAGGGTGACGGTCGTGCCCATGAGGAGGACGGCGCCGAGGACGTCGAGGCGGTGGCGGCGGTCGTGCCGGGGCAGGCGCTTGAGCGCGGCGTTGCTCATCCAGACCGCGAGCGCGCCGAGCGGCAGGTTGATCCAGAAGATCACCGACCAGTGCAGGTGCTCGGCGAAGAAGCCGCCGAGCACCGGCCCGAGGAGGCTCGAGGCGACGAAAACGCTCGCGATATGAACCTGGTAGCGGCCGCGCTCCCGGGGGGCGACGACGTCCGCGATGATGGTCTGGGCCAAGGAGATCAGCCCGCCGCCGCCGAGGCCCTGGAGGAGGCGGGCGAGGATCAGCACCACCATGGTCGGGGCGGCGGCGCAGGCGATCGAGCCCGCCACGAAGGTGACGATGCCGATGAGGAGGGTGATGCGGCGCCCGTGGGTGTCGCTGAACTTGCCGTAGAGCGGCGTCACCGTCGTCGCGGCGAGGAGGTAGGCGGTCACGACCCAGGGCATGTGCTCGACGTCGCCGAGCTCGCGGCCGATGGTCGGCAGCGCCGTCGCGACGATCGTCTGGTCGAGCGCCGCGAGCAGCATCGCGACGATGATCCCGGCGATGATCGAGCGGATTTCCCTGTGGCTGAGGGGACTTGGGTCCGGCGGGGCCGCCGGCTTTCCCTCACGGAGGGCCTCGGGGGTGGAACGGTCCATGGGGTGCCTTGTTGTCCTGGCGGGCCGCCGGCGGGCTGCTGCGGACCGCCGCCGAGACCTTGCGCCAACGCGTCGGGGCGCGTGTCGTTTCCCGACAATGTCGCGCGGAAAGGCCGACGATGTCGGGGAAAAACACCGATCATGTCGAAAGATGTCCGACGATGTCGAAAGCGCGCGTCGTGCTTGACTTGGGGCGCCGGCATCCCCAATTGAACTCGCGAGTTCAATTCATGTCCGCCCCCATCAGCCAGGAAGAAAGCCGAAGCCCGGGCCCGGAGCTCGGGCCCGCCTTCGCGGCGCGCCGTCGGCGCATCGTGGAGGCGGCGGCGCGGCTGTTCGCCGAGGCGCCTTACGCCGAGGTCCACATGGACGCGATCGCGGCGGCGGCCGCGGTCGCGAAGCCGACGCTCTACCGCTACTTCCCGACGAAGGAGCGCCTCTTCGTCGAGGCTCTCGACGCGACGCTCTCGGGCCTCAAGGCCGAGCTCGAGGCCGTCCGGGCCGGTGCCGGCAGCGCCGAGGCGCGGCTTCGCCGGATGATCGCTCTCGTGCTGTCCCGCGTCGGCCGGCTCGCGCCCGCGATCCAAGCCTCGGAGAGCGAAAGCCGCGAGAGCGCCGCCGACAGCCGCCGGGTCCTGCGCCAGGGCTTCCGCAATCTCCGCGAGGCCATCGGCGGCGTGGTCGCGGAAGGCGCGGGGGAGGGGGCCTTCGGCCCCGTCGATCCCGATCTTGCGGCCCTCGTCATTCTGGGGGGCGTGCGCACGGCGGCCCACGCCCAGGTCGGGGCGCACGAGCTGCCCGACGCCATGGCCGACCTCTTCCTCAACGGATTGCGGAACCAGGATGCCCCGTCCCCCCGTTCCGCCCTTATCGCTGCCGGAGCCTTCGCATGAAGCGCCTGATCGCCCTCGTCCTGTTCGTCGCGGCCCTCGCCGCTCTCGGCTGGTGGGTCCATACCCACCACAGCGGCAACCTCTACGCCGCCTGGTCCGAGGCGGTCGCGACCGTGAAGGGCCTCGCCGGCGGCGCGCCGCAGCCGGCCGCGGACCCCGCCGCCATCGCGAAGGGCCAGGACCCGGCGCCGGGCGGACGCGGACGCGGGCGCGGCCAGGGCGAGGCGCCCCGCACCGCCGTCGTGACCGCCGTCGCGCAGAGCGTCGACATGCCGGTCACCCGGACGAGCGTCGGCTGGGTCGAGCCCGACGCGAGCGTCACGGTCAGGGCCCGCATCGACGGGCAGGTGATCGAGCAGAAGGTCCGGGACGGCGAGATCGTCAAGGCCGGCGACGTGCTGTTCCGCCTCGACGACCGCGAGATCCAGGCCCAGATCGCCCGCGACGAGGCGATGCTCGCCAGGGACCAGGCGACGCTGGCCAAGTCCCAGGCCGACGTGCGCCGGGTGCAGGAGCTCCTGTCCAGGGGCTCGGCCTCGCAGCAGCAGTTCGACGTCGTCAATGCCGAGTCGAAGGTCGCGGCCGCGAACGTCGCGGCCGACCAGGCGACCCTCCAGGCCGACCGGATCAAGCTCGACTACACGGTCATCAAGGCCCCGATCGCCGGGCGCGTCGGCGTCGTGCGGGTCACGCCGGGCAACCTCGTGCGCGCGAACGACACCGGCGACGGCCTCCTCACCATCACGCAGCTCAAGCCTTTACGAGTCTCGTTCTCGCTTCCCGAGCGCGAGCTCGACCTCGTGCGCACGGCGCTTGCCCGCAAGGGGCAGGCGCCGGTGCGGGCCTATTCCTCGGGCTCGACCCAGGCGATCGCGACCGGAAAACTGTTCTTCGTCGATTCCGCCGTCGACGCGCTCTCCGGCACCGTGACCGCGAAGGCGATGTTCGACAACGAGGACGACCAGCTCTGGCCCGGGCAGTACGTGCGCATCGAGGTCGACCTCGGGGCTCGCCCGAACGTCACGACGGTGCCCCTCGTCGCGGTGTCGCCCGGGCAGGGCGGCTCATTCGCCTTCGTCGTGAAGGGCGACGGCACGGTCGAGCGCCGCAAGATCGAGATCGCCGACACCCGCAACGAGATCGCCGTCGTGGCATCCGGCATCAAGCCCGGCGAGAAGGTCGTGGTCGAGGGCCAGGCGCGGCTCCGCGACGGCTCGCCCGTGATCGAGAAGCCGGCCCCCGGCGCACCCGGCGGCACCGACCGCACCGCGCAGGCGCAGTAAGGGGGCGCCGCCATGAACATCTCCGAGCTCTTCATCCGGCGCCCCGTCGCCACCATCCTGCTCTCGATCGCGCTGACGCTCGGCGGCCTCTTCGCCTACCGCTTCCTGCCGGTGGCGGCGCTGCCGACCGTCGACTTCCCGACGGTCTCGGTCTCGGCGCAGCTCCCGGGCGCCGCGCCCGAGACCATGGCGACGTCCATCGCCACGCCGCTGATCAAGGAGTTCTCGACGATCCCGGCGATCCAGACGATCAGCGCCACGAACTACCAGGGCTTCACCTCGATCACCATCGAGTTCGAGCTCAACCGCAACATCGACCAGGCCGCCGCCGACGTGCAGGCCGCGATCGCGCGCACCCAGCGGCGCCTCCCGGCCGAGATGACGACGCCGCCGAGCTACCGCAAGCTCAACCCGGCCGACGCGCCGGTGCTGCTCCTCGCGCTCCAGAGCGACACCGAGCCGCTGTCGAAGCTCGACGCCTTCGCCCAGACGGCGATCTCGCCGAACCTCTCGACCATCGCCGGCGTCGGCCAGGTGCTGATCTACGGCAGCCAGAAATACGCCGTGCGGGTCCAGCTCAATCCGAACACGCTCGCCGCCCGCGGCATCGGCATCGACGAGATCCAGACCGCGATCGCCGCCGCGAACGTCAACACGCCGGTCGGCACCGTCGAGGGCAACGCCCAGAACCTGACCATCCAGGCGAACACGCAGCTGCGCAACGCCGACGCCTTCCGCGACATCATCGTGGCGGTGAGGAACGGCAACCCGGTGCGCCTCGGCGAGGTCGCGACGGTGATCGATTCCGTCGAGAACACCGAGATCGCGAGCTGGTACGACGGCAAGCGCGCCCTCGTGCTCGCGGTGCAGCGCCAGCCCGGCGCCAACACCGTCGAGGTCGTCGACAAGGTCAAGGAGATGCTGCCGAAGTTCCAGGAGGAGCTCGGCCCCAACGCGCAGATCCACGTCATGCTCGACCGCTCGGCTTCGATCCGCGAGGCCGTGCACGACGTGCAGCTCACGCTGGGGCTCACCATCGTGCTCGTGATCCTGGTGATCTACCTCTTCCTCGGGCGCCTGACCGCGACCCTCATCCCGGGCGTCGCGGTGCCGATCTCGATCATCGCGACCTTCGGGGCGATGTACCTGTTCGGCTACTCGATCGACAACATCTCCCTCCTCGGCCTGACGCTCGCGGTCGGCCTCGTCGTCGACGACGCCATCGTCATGCTCGAGAACATCGTGCGCCATGTCGAGGAGGGCATGACGCCGTTCGAGGCGGCGCTGAAGGGCTCGGGCGAGATCGGCTTCACGATCCTCTCGATCACCGTCTCGCTCGTCGCGGTGTTCATCCCGGTGCTGCTGATGGGCGGGGTCGTCGGGCGCATCTTCAACGAGTTCGCGGTCGTGGTGACGATCGCCATCGCGGCCTCGGCGCTGATCTCGCTGACGCTGACGCCGATGCTCGCGGCGCGCCTGCCAGCGAGCCACGAGGACGGGCACGCGCCGAAGAAGAATCTCTTCGAGCGCGGTTTCGACCGGGTGCAGGCGGGCTACCGCGTGCTCCTCGATCTCGCGCTCAGGTTCCGTTTCACCGTGTTCCTGATCTTCCTCGCCTCGGTCGGGGCGACGGTGTTCATGTTCGCGGCGATCCCGAAGGGCTTCTTCCCGACCGAGGACATCGGCCAGCTCTCGGTCTCGACCGAGGCGCGCCAGGACGTGTCCTTTCCGGCGATGGTGGAATTGCAGCGCCAGGCCCAGCGGATCATCGAGCAGTCGCCGCACGTCGCGCATGTCGTCAGCCGCGTCGGCTCGACCGGCTTCTCCGGCACCATGAACGCGGGCTCGTTCTTCGTGGAGCTGAAGCCGAAGGGCGAGCGCGGCGAGCTGCCGAAGGTGCTGGCGGATTTGCGCCGCCAGCTCTCGCAGGTGCCGGGGCTCTCGGTGTTCATCACGCCGGTGCAGAACCTGCGCCTCGGGGGGCGCGCCTCGAAGTCCCAGTACCAGTTCGTGGTGCAGGGCCTGAACAAGGCCGAGCTCGACCGCTGGGCGGTGCGCCTCGCCGACGCCATGGGCCGCGACACGCGGACCTTCACCGGCGTCACGACCGACCTCCAGAACACGGCGCTGCAGGCGACGGTGAAGATCGATCGCGACAAGGCGCGCGCGCTCGGCGTCACGGCCGACCAGCTCCGCTCGACCCTCTACACCGGCTTCGGCTCGCGCCAGGTCTCGACCATCTACGAGACCGCCGACAGCTACCAGGTGATTGCCGAGTTCGACCCCTCCCTCAACTGGACCGCCGACCGCCTCGACC
>DASVPW010000123.1:0-9079 GCA_036389455.1 Beijerinckiaceae bacterium | reverse complement strand
GATGGCGTCGACCGGGCAGGCCTCCTGGCAGAAGCCGCAGTAGATGCACTTCACCATGTCGATGTCGTAGCGGGTGGTGCGGCGCGTGCCGTCGTTGCGGCGCGGCCCCGCCTCGATGGTGATGGCCTGGGCCGGGCAGATTGCCTCGCACAGCTTGCAGGCGATGCAGCGCTCCTCGCCGTTGGGATAGCGGCGCAGCGCGTGCTCGCCTCTGAGGCGAGGCGAGCGGTAGTTCGACTCGAAGGGATAGTTGATCGTCGCCTTCGGGGCGAAGAAGTACTTCATCGCGAGCCAGAAGGCGGAGACGAACTCCCGTAAGAAAAGCGAGCGGGCGGCCTGGTCGAGCTTCATGGCCCGGACTCCTTGTTGTTCAGACCGGCGGCGCCGGGGTCAGGTTCAGGACCTTCAGGACGAAGGCCACGAGCACCACGGCGCCGAGCGAGATCGGCAGGAAGACCTTCCAGCCGAGCCGCATGAGCTGGTCGTAGCGGTAGCGCGGCACGATCGCCTTCATCATGGCGATCATGAAGAACAGGAAGCTCGCCTTGATGACGAACCAGACGATCCCCGGCACCCAGGTGAAAGGCGGGAACGGGATCGGCGAGAGCCAGCCGCCGAGGAACAGGATAGTCCCCAGCGCGCACATGGTCATGATGGCCACGTACTCGCCGAGCATGAACAGGAGGTAGGGCGTCGAGGAGTACTCGACGCCGAAGCCGGCGACGAGCTCGGATTCCGCTTCCGGCAGGTCGAAGGGCGGGCGGTTCGTCTCGGCCATGGCCGAGATGAAGAAGATCACGAACATCGGGAACAGCCACAGCCAATACCAGCCCAGCAGCCCGATCCGGGTGTCCTGCGAGCGCACGATGTCGGTGAGGTTCAGCGAGCCCGCGCACATCAAGACGGTGATGATGACGAAGCCGATCGAGACCTCATAAGAAACCATCTGGGCGGCCGAGCGCAGCGCCCCGAGGAAGGGATACTTCGAGTTCGAGGCCCAGCCGCCGATGATGATGCCGTACACGCCGAGCGAGGAGATCGCGAAGATGTAGAGCACGCCGACGTTGATGTCGGCGATGACCCAGCCCTCGGCGAGCGGAATCACGGCCCAGGAGGCGAAGGCGAGGACGGCCGTCATGAGAGGCGCGAGCAGGAACAGGCCCTTGTTCGAGCCCGACGGGATCACCGGCTCCTTCAGGACGAACTTGAGGAGGTCGGCGAAGGATTGCAGCAGCCCCCAGGGGCCGACGACGTTCGGGCCGCGGCGGAGCTGCACCGCCGCCCAGATCTTACGGTCGGCGTAGAGGGCGTAGGCGATGTAGATCAGGAGCGAGACCAGCAGCAGCAGGCTCTGGCCGACGACGATCGCGACCGTGAGGAGGGCGTCCCAGAAGGTCATGGTCCTACTCCGCCGCCTCGAGCCGGCGCTCGCGGGCAAGCCCCGAGCACTCGGCCATGACGCGGGAGGCGCGGGCGATCGGGTTCGTGAGGTAGAAGTCGAGGATCGGACTTTGGAAGGGCTCGCGCGACGGCGTGCCGCTTAAGGCCGCCAGCGCCTGCACGGCGGCGGGGCCGTCGCCCCGAGAAATCTCGCCGACGGCCGCGAAGTGCGGGTGCGCGGCGTAGAGCCTTTGGCGCAGCTGCGCGAGCGAATCGAAGGGCAGGCGGCGGCCGAGCACGTCGGAGAGGGCGCGCAGGATCGCCCAGTCCTCGCGGGCGTCGCCCGGTGGGAAGGTGGCGCGGTTTCCCATCTGCACCCGCCCTTCCGTGTTGACGTAGGTGCCCGATTTCTCGGTGTAGGCAGCGCCGGGCAGGATCACGTCGGCCCGGTGCGCGCCGCGGTCGCCGTGGGTGCCCTGGTAGACCACGAAGGCGCCGCTCGCGACCTCGATCTCGTCGGCGCCGAGGTTGAACAGCACGTCGAGGGCGCCGCCTTGCGTCATGGCGCGGGCGTCGAGGCCCCCCTCCCCCGGCACGAAGGCGAGGTCGAGCGCCCCGACGCGCGCCGCGGCGGTGTGGAGCACGGCGAAGCCGTTCCACTCCGCCGTCGCGGCCCCGAAGCTTTGGGCGGCTTGCGCGGCGAGCGCCAGGATCGCGGCGCCGTCGGGGCGGGCGAGCGCCCCCTGCCCCACGATGACGAGCGGGCGCTGCGCCGCCCGCAGTTTCTCCGAAAAGCCGTGCCGGCCGGCGATCACGTCGGACAGGGTCTCGGGGCCGGCGCCGAGGTAGTCGTGGTCGTAGGTCAGGTCGGCGGGCTCGCCGACGAGACCGATGGGCAATGGCGCGAGGCGCCAGCGCTTGCGGATGCGCACGTTGACGAGGGACGCCTCGACGCGGGGGTTCGCCCCGACGATGAGGATCGCGTCGGCGTCCTCGACGCCGGCGATGGTCGGGTTAAAGAGGTAGGAGGCGCGCCCGAAGCGCGGGTGAAGGACCGTGCCGTCCTGCCGGCTGTCGAGGTTTTGCGAGCCCAGCGCCTGCATCAGGAGCTTCAGCGCGAACATTTCTTCCACCGCCGCGAGGTCGCCGGCAATCGCGCCGATGCGGTTCGGGGCGGCCCCGGCAACCCGCGCCGCGATGGCCGCGAAGGCCTTGGGCCACGTCGCCGGGCGAAGCCGGCCGCCCTCGCGGATGTAGGGCTGGTCGAGGCGCTGCAGGCGCAGGCCGTCGACGACCTGCCGGGTCTTGTCCGAGATCCACTCCTCGTTGATGGCCTCGTTGACGCGCGGCTCGATGCGCATGACCTCGCGCCCGCGGGCGTCGACCCGGATCGCGGAGCCGACCGCGTCCATGACGTCGACCGACTCGGTCTTCGACAGCTCCCAGGGCCGCATGTTGTAGTTCTGCGGCTTGTGGACGAGGGCGCCGACGGGGCAGAGGTCGGCGACGTTGCCCTGGAGCTCGGAGCGCATCGCGGTCTCGAGATAGGTCGTGATCTCCATGTCCTCGCCGCGCCCGATGGCGCCGAGGTCGGGCACGCCCGCGACCTCGGTCGCGAAGCGGATGCAGCGGGTGCAGTGGATGCACCGGTTCATCTTGGTCGCGACGAGGGGGCCGATGTACTTATCCGGCACCGCGCGCTTGTTCTCGTGGTAGCGCGTCGTGTCGATCCCGTAGGCCATGGCCTGGTCCTGCAGGTCGCACTCGCCGCCCTGGTCGCAGATCGGGCAGTCGAGGGGATGGTTGATGAGGAGGAACTCCATCACCCCCTCGCGGGCCTTCCTGACCGTCGGTGTCTTGGTGAAGACCGTCGGCGGCTCGCCGTTCGGGCCCGGGCGGCAGTCGCGCACGCCCCAGGCGCAGGAGGCGACGGGCTTCGGCGCGCCTTTGAGCTCGACGAGGCACATGCGGCAGTTGCCGGCAATCGATAGCCGCTCGTGGAAGCAGAAGCGCGGGATCTCGGCGCCGGCCGCCTCGCAGGCCTGGAGCAGCGTGTACTCCGGCGGGACCTCGACCTCGATGCCGTCGACGATGAGCTTGGTCATTCCCTTGTGACCCTAAATCCGCCGGCCGGCGTTCTTGGCCAGATGCCAGAGCGCCAACGCCGGAAAGATTGGCAAGACGGGAGCGCCAATTCCCACCCAATCGAAGTAGCGCACACCGCGAAGAGCGAGCACATATGGCGCAATTGGCAGGAACGCGAGAAGCAACACGGGTATCGCGAACACTACAACCGGCAGCATGCCTGCCCCGAAACGCTGCGCGATCATTGAAACAGCGACCGTCGCGAGGATCGCGGCAGCTACCGGCAACAGCCTCGTGAGCGGCACGATCAAGAAGAATGCGACGCCGCCGGTTGCCCAGATCGCCAGAAGCGCCAGAGCAATGACAGCCACGCCGATGACGAGATAGTTGATCATTGCCTACTCCGCCGCCATCAGCGCCGGCTCGGAATGCGGGTTCGCCGCGTAGTCGTCGATGCGGCGCTCGATCTCGCCGCGGAAGTGGCGGATCAGGCCCTGGATCGGCCAGGCGGCGGCGTCGCCGAGCGCGCAGATGGTGTGGCCCTCGATCTGCGTCGTGACCTCGAGGAGCATGTCGATCTCGCGCTTCTGGGCGCGCCCTTCCGCCATGCGGGAGAGGACGCGCCACATCCAGCCCGTGCCCTCGCGGCAGGGCGTGCACTGGCCGCACGACTCGTGCTTGTAGAAGTAGGAGATGCGGGCGATCGCCCGCACGATGTCGGTCGACTTGTCCAGCACGATCACGGCCGCGGTGCCGAGGCCGCTCTTGAGGTTGCGGAGCGTATCGAAGTCCATCGGCGCGTCGATGATCTGTTCCGCCGGAACCAGCGGCACCGACGAGCCGCCAGGGATCGAGCACAACAGGTTGTCCCAGCCGCCGCGCATGCCGCCGCAATGCCGGTCGATGAGCTCGCGGAAGGTGATGCCCATCTCCTCCTCGACGTTGCAGGGCTTGTTCACGTGCCCCGAGACGCAGAAGAGCTTCGTTCCCGTGTTGTTGGGCTTGCCGAGCCCTGCGAACCAGGCCCCGCCGCGGCGCAGGATGGTCGGCGCGACCGCGATCGATTCAACGTTGTTCACCGTCGTCGGGCAGCCGTAGAGGCCCATGTTGGCCGGGAACGGGGGCTTGAGGCGCGGCATGCCCTTCTTGCCCTCGAGGCTCTCGAGAAGCGCCGTCTCCTCGCCGCAGATGTAGGCCCCGGCGCCGTGGTGGACGTAGAGGTCGAAGGGGAAGCCGTGGACGTTGTCCTGGCCGATGAGCCGCGCCTCGTAGGCCTCGTCGACGGCCCGCTGCAGCGCCTCGCGCTCCCGGATGTACTCGCCGCGGATGTAGACGTAGGCCGCGTTCGCCCCCATGGCGAAGGAGGCGATCAGGCAGCCCTCGACGAGGAGATGCGGGTCGTGCCGCATGATCTCCCGGTCCTTGCAGGTGCCGGGCTCGGACTCGTCGGCGTTGACGACGAGGTAGTGCGGGCGCCCGTCAGACTGCTTCGGCATAAACGACCACTTGAGGCCGGTCGGGAAGCCGGCGCCGCCGCGCCCGCGCAGGCCCGACGCCTTCATCTCGTTGACGATCCAGTCGCGGCCCTTGTCGATGAGGAACCGCGTGCCGTCCCAGGCCCCGCGCCGCCGCGCGGCCTCGAGCCCCGGCGAGTGGAAGCCGTAGAGGTTGGTGAAGATGCGGTCGCGGTCGATCAGCATGTCATCTCTCGGCCTCGTCCGAGGTCTTCGGCCCGACGGGCTTCACGTCGCTGCCGTCGCGGCGCTCGCCGCCGTCGGACGGGGGCGTGCCGGAGACCGGGGTCGTGCCCTTCGCGTCGGCGGCGGTGCGGCCCTCCTCGGGCTTCGACGGGGTCGCCGTGTAGGACTTGTCGCTCTGCGGCGCCGGGCGGGCTTCCGGGCGCTCGTCGTTCGGCGCGACCGTCGCCTTCGAGGGGTCGGCGGCGCCCTTCGGGTCGTCGGACCGGACCGGCGCCTCGCCTTCCTTGGCTTTCTTGGCCGGCGTGTCGGCGGCCTCGCTCTCGATCGCGCGCCCGGCTTCGGGCTTCGCGGGCTTCGGCTGCGAGGGGGCCGACGCCGTCGCCGCTGCGGCTTCCGCGCTCGCTCCGGTCACCTTGATCGCCTCGTCCTCGAAGCGTTTGCGCCAGGCGCCGACGAGGGAGCCGTCGAAGAGGGCCGGGTCGACAAGCGTCTTCACGTCGCCGGCGGGCTCGGACGAGACCCGGCCCTGCTGCGGCCCGGGCTTCACGTCGCGCCCAGCCGCGAGGTCGTCGAGGATCTTCTCGAGGATCTCGGGGGTGAGATCCTCGTAGTAGTCCTTGTTGATCTGAACCATGGGGGCGTTGCAGCAGGCGCCGAGGCACTCGACCTCGAGCCAGGAGAACTGCCCGCCCGAGGTGACGTGGCCCTGCTCGCCGACCCGCCTTCGCAGCACCTCCTTCAGCTCCAGCGCCCCCTTGTTGTGGCACGGCACCGTGCCGCAGAGCTGGACGAAATGGCGCCCCACGGGCTCGAGCGCGAACATGGTGTAGAAGGTCGCGACCTCCAGCACCCGGATGTAGGGCATGCCGAGGCGCTGGGCGACCGCCTCGATCGCCTTCTGCGGCAGCCACCCCCCGGCCTGCTCCTGCGCCCGCCACAACAGCGGGATCACGGCCGAGGCCTGCCGCCCGGGCGGATACTTCTCGATCTCCCGCGCGGCCCAGTTCTCGTAGTCCGCCGTGAAGGCGAATTCCTGGGGCTGCGCGTCGGCGGGGGCGAGGCGGCGGTTCGACATGGTTACTTCGAGGGTTGAGTTTGCGGCCCGATGACAGCCTGCGCGATCGTGCAAGGCTTCTCGACGATTTTACCCGTGAGGTCGTCCCGAAGACGGATGCACTCGAGCGTTATCCCGTCTCGCCGGGCAAGGACGTAGCCGAGCCCTTGGACGCCGCGGCGCAAATCGGGCTCCCAGCCGTCGTTCACGACCTGGCTGAAGCAGGGCTGCACAGCGGGATCCGGGCTCCTGCACTCCGTGCCCTGACCCTGCGCGGCCGAGCCGCCCAGAATCATCGCGACAATCGTCACGCGCGTCCTCACCGGTCCACCTCCCCGAACACGATGTCGAGGGAGCCGAGCACCGCCGAGACGTCGGCCAGCATGTGGCCGCGGCAGAGGAAGTCCATGGCCTGGAGGTGGGCGAAGCCGGGCGCGCGGACCTTGCAGCGGTAGGGCTTGTTGGTGCCGTCGGAGACGAGATAGACGCCGAACTCGCCCTTCGGCGCCTCGACGGCCGCGTAGACCTCGCCCGCCGGCACGTGGAAGCCTTCCGTGTAGAGCTTGAAGTGGTGGATCAGCGCCTCCATGGAGCGCTTCATCTCGGCGCGCTTCGGCGGCACGATCTTGTGGTCGACGGTCGCGACCGGGCCTTGGCCTGAGGGCTCGCGCAGCTTCGCGAGGCACTGCCGCATGATGCGAACCGATTGGCGCATCTCCTCCATGCGGATGACCTGGCGGTCGTAGTTGTCGCCGTTCCGGCCCACGGGGATGTCGAACTCCATCTCCTCGTAGCACTCGTAGGGCTGCGCCTTGCGCAGGTCCCACGCGGCGCCGGAGCCGCGCACCATCACGCCGGAGAAGCCCCACTTCCAGGCGTCCTCGAGGGAGACGACGGCGATGTCGACGTTGCGCTGCTTGAAGATGCGGTTGCCGATGACGAGCTCGTCGAGGTCGTCGCAGACCTTGAGGAACGGGTCGCAGAAGGCCTCGATGTCGTCGATGAGCTTCTCGGGCAGGTCCTGGTGCACGCCGCCCGGGCGGAAGTAGTTGGCGTGCATGCGCGAGCCGGAGGCGCGCTCGTAGAACACCATCAGCTTCTCGCGCTCCTCGAAGCCCCACAAGGGGGGCGTCAGCGCCCCGACGTCCATGGCCTGCGTCGTGATGTTGAGGAGGTGCGAGAGGAGCCGACCGATCTCGGAATAGAGCACCCGGATGAGCTGGGCGCGCCGCGGCACCGCGATCCCGAGGAGCTTCTCGATCGCGAGGCAGAAGGCGTGCTCCTGGTTCATCGGCGCGACGTAGTCGAGCCGATCGAAATAGGGGATCGCCTGGAAGTAGGTCTTGTACTCGATCAGCTTCTCGGTGCCGCGGTGCAGGAGGCCGATGTGCGGGTCGACGCGCTCCACCACCTCGCCGTCGAGCTCCAGCACGAGTCGCAGCACGCCGTGGGCCGCGGGGTGCTGGGGCCCGAAGTTGATGGTGAAGTTTCGGAGCTGATGCTCGCTCATAACGGCGACTGATCTCTGCACGTCTTGGGAAAGGTGGTCTCGTCGAACCGCAGGCTGGAGATGGCCTCGTTGAGCTTCTTTCTCGCCGGCCCGGTGAGCTCGAGGAACTCGTGCCGCCGGACGTTGCAGAAGAAGTTCACGGCCGCCCTGACGCAGTTCCCCTGGGCGGCGCCGGCCTGCTGGTCCGCCTTGGCCATGAACTCCTCGTACGAGCGCGGATATCTCGTCCGCGCGAGCTCGACCAGGGATGCCTGCCGCTGCGCGACCTGCGGCTTGATCTGGAACGTCGTCGGGCAGCGGCGAACGGTCGTCTCGGCGCTGACGGCGAGCCCCATCTGCCGGATTCCCGGAGTCTCGCCCGGAACAAGCGGCTGGGCGGAGACACCCGCCTGCGGGAACGCGAAACCCGCTGCGGCGCACGCTGCGCCGGCCAGAGCCCGCCCCGCCCTCATGGCGCCTTCGCTTTCTCGTCCCCGGGCAGGACGTAGTCCGTCCCTTCCCAAGGTGAGAGAAAATCGAAGTTCCTGAACTCCTGCTGCAGCTTGACCGGCTCGTAGATCACCCTCCCCTGCTCGTCGTCATAGCGGACCTCCACGAACCCAGTGAGCGGGAAGTCCTTGCGCAGAGGGTGCCCCTCGAAGCCGTAGTCGGTGAGGATGCGGCGGAGATCGGGATGGCCCGAGAAGAGGATGCCGTAGAGGTCGTAGGCCTCACGCTCGAACCAGTTGGCGGCCGGGAAGACCTCGATGATCGAGGGCACGGGCGTCGTCTCGTCGGCCTCGACCTTGATGCGGATGCGGCGGTTCCGGTAGGGCGAGAGCAGGTGGTAGACGACGTCGAAGCGGCGCTCGCGGCCGGGGTAGTCGGCGCCGCAAAGATCGATGAAGCTCACGAACCGGAGCGCCGGGTCGTCGCGCAGCTTGCGCACGACCTCGACGATCCGCGCGCCCTCGACCAGCACCGTCAGCTCGTCATAGGCGATCACGCTGTCGCGCACCGCGTCGCCGAGGGCGGCGGCGACCTGTTCGCGGAGGGCCGATGCGTCTTCCGCCGCGCTCATCGACAAACTCCAACCTCATCCTGAGGTGCCCGCGAAGCGGGCCTCGAAGGATGCTCGCGGGAACGCCGCGCGTGCTTCGAGGCTCGGCCTGCGGCCGAGCACCTCAGCATGAGGAGGGATAGAGCGAGATGCGCCATCCCCGACCTCACCGCTCGATCGTGCCGGTGCGGCGGATCTTCCTCTGGAGGAGGAGGACGCCGTAGAGGAGGGCCTCGGCGGTCGGCGGGCAGCCCGGCACGTAGATGTCGACCGGCACGACGCGGTCGCAGCCGCGCACCACCGCGTAGGAG
>DASVPW010000122.1:0-3200 GCA_036389455.1 Beijerinckiaceae bacterium | reverse complement strand
TTCCGCCACTACGGCACCCAGCTCGCCCCGACCTCGGGCTCCATGGGCTACGGCGTGCCGGCCGCCGTCGGGGCGAAGCGGATGTTCCCGGACCGCACCGTCGTCTGCCTCGCCGGCGACGGCGATTTCCTGATGAACGGCCAGGAGTTCGCGACCGCGGTGCAGTACGACCTGCCGATCGTCGTCATCCTCCTCGACAACGGCATGTACGGCACGATCCGCATGCACCAGGAGCGCGAATATCCCGGCCGGATCTCGGCGACGATGCTGAGGAACCCGGACTTTTCGGCCTACGCCGCGGCCTTCGGCGGCCACGGCGAGCGCGTCGAGGCGACCGAGGACTTCGCCCCCGCCTTCGCCCGGGCGCTCGCGAGCCGCAAGCCCGCGATCCTCCACTGCCTCGTCGATCCCGAGGCGATCACGCCGACGACGACGATCACGGCGCTCAGGGAGAAGGCGCTGGCGGGGCGCAGATGACTAGTAATTGGACGTGTGACAATGTCTATTCACACCGATGATAACGACGCCACTTTTAGTTCTGACGCGACGGTCGACGTTCCAGACAACGGCTATAATCTTCATAGACGTATTCACGATTCTAAGGGAATGGCCTACTTGGGCCGACAAAAGGCCCGCAGTTTCTCTGTAAATATTTTTAAAATGAATGCGAAAGAACTCAAGGATATGTTAGAATTGTTGGAGAATCCAAAAATTGGACTTGCTTTAATGGCAGAAAATAACCGCGACGCGGGTCATCAGGCGCACCGGGAAGTTAATCGGTACGTCCACAATTTTGTGGCGTCCGCAATGACTCTTGTAGAGCATACGAGGATATTCATCCGACGAGAGTACAGCAACACGCCGCTTGCCACGATGTACCAAGCTAAAATCGATAAAGAAATCCGCAACGATGAGTTGTGCAAATTTGTTCAAGATTTTAGAAACTATATGCTACACCGCGAGTTGCCTAATTCCGAGATGTTTGTCTCTTATACCAAAACAGAGGACGGCGGGATGATTAACACTGGCGTCGTCTATAAAGTAGAAAATCTTAAGAATTGGGACGGTTGGACAGTTCCAAGTAAGGGTTTCCTTGAAAAACAAGGTGAGAACCTCAATCTTCGAGAGATCGCTGTCAAATATGAAGAGAAAGTTCTTAAGTTGCATGATTGGCTTGAGGAGGCGCTCAATGAGCATCATCGGGATGAGCTAGAAGAGCTATACGCCCTTCAAGAAGAATATAATGCTAAATACCCCTCTTCTGATGGTAACGAAGATGATGACGAAGAACCAGTGAGGGGATCGAGTGCCCAAATTAATGAGGAGTCGATCGGCTCAGGGCTGTTTGTCACAGTCTCTGTTTAATACGCCTGCGTCTCTCACGCCGCCTCCCGCTCCTCCATCCGCCGCGCCACGAGCCCGCGCAGCGCCCGCAGGTCCTTGGCGAAGGCGCGGATGCCCTCGGCGAGCTTCTCGGTCGCCATGGCGTCCTCGTTGAGGAGGAAGCGGAAGCGGGGCTCGTCGAGGGCGAGGCGCGCGGGGGCGCCGGCCGCGCTCTCGGGCGAGAGTTTTCGCGGCAGGTCGCCCTCAGCCCTTGCCAACTCGTCGAGCAGCGCCGGCGAGATGGTGAGGCGGTCGCAGCCGGCAAGCGCCTCGATCTCCTGGGCGTTGCGGAAGGAGGCGCCCATCACCACCGTCCCGAGGCCGTGCGCCTTGTAGTAGGCGTAGATGCCGCGGACCGACTGGACGCCCGGGTCGGTCTCGCCCGTGTAGGGGCCGCCGCCGGCCTTCACGTGCCAGTCGAGGATGCGCCCGACGAAGGGCGAGATCAGGAACGCGCCGGCGTCCGCCGCGGCCGCCGCCTGGACGAGGGAGAACAGGAGCGTGAGGTTGCAGTCGATGCCCTCGCGCTGGAGCACCTCCGCGGCCCGGATGCCCTCCCAGGTCGAGGCGATTTTTATCAAGATGCGTTCGCGCCCGATGCCGCGCGCTTCGTAAGCCCGGATGATGGCGCGCGCCTTGTCGACCGTGGCCTTGGTGTCGAACGAGAGGTCGGCGTCGACCTCGGTCGAGACCCGGCCCGGCACGATCCGGGCAAGCTCCGCCCCGAACGCCACCGCGAGCCGGTCGCACGCCGCCTCGACCACGGCCTCCCGCGCGCCGCCCTGCCGGCGCGCCCAGGCCATCGCCTCGTCCAGGAAGCCCGCGTAGGCCGGCATCTCGACGGCCTTGAGGAGGAGGGTCGGGTTCGTGGTGCAGTCCTGCGGCTTCAAGCGCCGCACCGCCTCGATGTCGCCGGTGTCGGCGACGATCACGGTCATGCCCCGCAACTGGTCGAGCTTCGACATCGGGCCGCCTCCCTTTCGAACCCTATAGCGGCGCCCCGGCCGCGATGGTAGTCGTGCCGCAAAGACGGCTGTTGAGGAGCGGACGCCATGCGCAACATCGGGCATTTCATCGGCGGCAAGGAGATCGCGGGCACGTCCGGGCGCACCGCCGACGTCTACCAGCCCATGACCGGCGAGGTGATCGCCAAGGTCGCGCTCGCCTCGAAGGCCGAGCTTCGCGCCGCGGTCGAGAACGCCGCTGCGGCGCAGCCCGCCTGGGCGGCGACGAACCCGCAGCGCCGCGCCCGCGTCATGATGAAGTTCCTCGAGCTCATCGCCAAGGAGATGGACCCACTCGCCGACCTCCTCGCCCGCGAGCACGGCAAGACGATCCCGGACGCCAAGGGCGACATCCAGCGCGGCGTCGAGGTGGCGGAGTTCGCCTGCGGCATCCCGCACCTCATGAAGGGCGAGTACACGGAAGGCGCCGGGCCCGGCATCGACATCTACTCCATGCGCCAGCCCCTCGGGGTCGTGGCCGGCATCACCCCGTTCAACTTCCCGGCCATGATCCCGATGTGGAAGTTCGCGCCCGCGATCGCCTGCGGCAACGCCTTCATCCTCAAGCCTTCCGAACGGGACCCGGGCGTGCCGATGCGGCTTGCCGAGATCATGATCGAGGCCGGGCTGCCCCCCGGCATCCTCAACGTCGTCAACGGCGACAAGGAGGCGGTCGACGCGATCCTCGACGACCCGGACATCCGCGCCGTCGGCTTCGTCGGCTCGTCCTCGATCGCCGAGTACGTCTATTCGCGCGCGGCCGCGACGGGCAAGCGCGCGCAGTGCTTCGGCGGCGCCAAGAACCACATGATC
>DASVPW010000121.1:0-4236 GCA_036389455.1 Beijerinckiaceae bacterium | reverse complement strand
CAATGCGCAGGATGCTCAGCACGCGCGGCGCCCACAGCGCGAGAGTGTCGTTGAGGTTCATTCGGCGCTCCTCCCTGGACCCGCCGCAGCGGAATGCCCGCCGCGGTCTCGGCCGCGATCCTGCTCTCGTGCATCGCCTTGTGGCGAACATCGGCTGGCCCACGATGCCGCCGATGGCAGATGGGCGCACGTTGGCCCAATTTGAGCCATAATAGCCGGCAGAGCGCCTTAATCAAGTCGCCTGAGAACAACATCAGAGCTCAAAAATCTATGAGGTAGGTAGTGATGGATCATCGCTGCCGATAGGGTGGCTTTTCTCAAATTAAGCCGCCACGATGTTGCATTGCCGACTTACAAGTTTGTTACGATTTAACGAGGTCTCTTGTCATATTAAGTGGCCATGGATCCGCCCGCGGGACGGGTCTTCACCGAATGCCTGCGTGCCTATGTGAGCGAGATCGCTGAGCGCGGCCTAGCCGATATGGCGGCGGGCTAGAGCCCACCGAGAAAGCCGACATGGGGCGAGGGCGCGAGCGAAGCTAGGCCGTGTTGACGGAGCGCCGGCCAGCCGCTACGCGGTTCGATTCAAGGCTGCCTTCTGGAGGGAGGCGGTGGTGGTTCTCCCATGCTCTTCGACACCGCTGCCGCCGCCCTCGACTGGTTGGGCGTGATCGTCTTCGCCCTCTCGGGCGCGCTGGTTGCCTCGCGCAAGCAGATGGACGTGGTTGGCTTTATCCTGCTCGGCGCCGCGACCGGCATCGGCGGCGGCACGCTGCGCGACCTGCTCTTGGGCCAAGGACCCGTGTTCTGGGTGCGCGAGCCCGCCTACCTCATCGTGTGTGTCATCGTATCAGGCGCGGTGTTCGTCACGGCCCACATCCCGCAGAGCCGCTACCGCATGCTCTTATGGTTCGATGCGGTGGGACTTGCGCTCTTCGCCGTCACAGGCGCCGAGCGCGCGTTGCTGGCCGGATCGGGACCGGCGGCAGCGGTCGCCATGGGGGTGATCACAGCCACCTTCGGCGGCGTCATCCGCGACGTGCTGGGCAACGAGAGCCCTGTGGTGCTCTCTCGCGAAGTCTACGTCACGGCGGCGCTGGTTGGGGCGAGCGTGTTCGTCGTGCTCGCGGCTTTCGGCTTGGCCCGCGAGAGCGCGCTCGGCGCGGGTCTTCAGGCCGGGCTGGTTGTGCGCGGGATGGCGTTGTGGCGGGGCTGGTCCCTGCCGCGCTACCGGGAGCGATCAGGGCGGACGCTGGACGAGATCAAGCACCTCGAGTGAACGGAGTCGATGTGGCGAGCGCAACCCTCGCCATGGCGGAGCAGTATCGAGGCCGTCTTGCCGAAGTGTTGCGGCTGACATCTAGGTAGGTCTCGTGGACAATAAGGATTCCGTTTTGGTGGTGGGAGTGATTCAAGGCTGGTTTTCGCAAGGAGGCAGTCTTGAGTCGCAGGACGCTGACCGACGGCCAATGGAATCGGATCGCCGATCTCTGGCCGGGCAAGGCGGGCGACAGGGGCGTCACCGCCCAGGACACCCGGCTGTTCGTCGATGCCGTGCTGTGGATGGCGCGGACTGGATCGCCCTGGCGCGACCTTCCGCCTGAGCTGGGCCACTGGAACAGCCCCTGGCGGCGTTTCGACCGCTGGGCGGAAACCGGAGTGTGGGACCGCCTCTTTGCCGCGCTCGCCGATGATCCGGACTTCGAGGATGTCATCCTTGACGCCACTATCGTCCGCGCTCACCAGCACGCGGCTGGCGCAAAAGGGGGGCTCAAGCTCAAGCGATCGGTCGCTCGCGCGGCGGCTTGAGCCCCAAACTGCACATCGCGGTGGACGCGCTCGGCAACCCGCTGCGGGTCACGCTGACGCCCGGTCAGAGGCCCGAAATGACCCGGCCCGCAATGACCCAGGCCGAGGCCTTGATCGCGGGCTTCACGGCCGAGCACGTCATCGGCGACACGGCGTTCGACTCGGACACCTTCAGGGCGCGGCTTGCCGATCGGGCGAGCGCCGCCGTGATCCCGTCCAACCCGTCCCGCTCCAAAGCCGCCGCCCATGACAAGCATCTCTACAAGGAACGCCATCTGGTCGAGTGCTTCATCAACAAGATCAAGAACTTCCGCCGCATCGCCACACGCTACGAGAAAACAGCCCGCAACTTCCTCGCCTTCATCACCCTCGCCTGTACAATGGTCTGGATGAGATAATGTCCACAGAACCTAGGCCATCCTGACGCTCATCCTGAGTGGTCGTCCCCAGAGACTTGGAAGGTTCTCTTGATCTCAGCCTGAAGGCGTTTGCCCCATTTCGCCTGAGCCTCCGCGGCCTCCGCCCGCGCCTCAGCCGCCCGAAGCCGCTCCGCCGTGATCTTGGCCTCGGCCTCAGCCTTAGCCGCTCGAGCCTCAGCCAGTTCGGCCCGCTGCTCCGCAGTATGCGCCTTCTGGTTGGCTAGAGCCATATACTCCCGCGCGCGATCAGCGATCTGCTTAGCGCTTTCCTCGGCTTGCCTGATCCTGGCGGCGCTCTGGCGCACCAAGTCGAGGGTGGCTGCCCAGGCTTCCGCTGAGAGCGGCTCTTCCTCTTGGTCCGATGTTGGAGGCGATGCTGTTCCGACCAGGGGCAGAACTTGGCTTGGCTCCCCCTTGCTCTGGCCGTTGGGGGCCGTACTGATCGGAGCAGGGAGAAGAGCCCATGATGGGCCGGGCTGAGATGAGAGCTGTCGGGCGTTCTGCATTTGTTGCCCCCCATTCGATGTCCCGAATTGGGACGATCGTAAATCGTAAAGATCGTTCAGCCCTCGGTAAACGAGCCCAATCACGCGTTCAGCGTCTACACTTGGCTGTGGCGACGCAATCGGCGAGAGTCCGGCTCCGGCTATTCTGCAGCCACGCTATGGCTCGGTTCCGTTCGGGTCGGGCCTGTGAGTTCGGACAGCAGGTTCAGTCCGGCCGGGAGTTCTCCTACGATGGCTTCGTGGATGCGCCGAAGCCAATCTTCGGCCTCTTTCGCTCGGGTCTCGGTTTTCTTTTGGACCGCCTCGGAAGCACGCAGCCGGGCCTCCAGTTCCGCGATGCGCCGCTGGGCAGCGTCTAATTCCTTGGTGGCGCGCGCCAAAAGCGCCTGAGCGCGGGTTTCCACCTCATGCCATCGGTCCGCGCCTGCTCGCATCGCTTCGGCCGCTTGATGAACCAAGGCGAGCGAGGTGGCCCACTCAGGTTTACTGGGCTGTTCGGGCTGGCGCGCCTGATCCGCCCTCTCCCCGGAGGGACGCATGAGCGAGATAATCTTCTCGATTCCGTCCGCCACCTGCGGCTCCACACTCACCTGCTCTGACCGCTGGTTCAGTTGATCTCTCGCGACAGGCTCTCCCATGTCCGCCTCCAAAAGCCACGTTTGTATACTGGCGAAAGCGATGGCCCAACGCCACACGTGCCACACTCATGAACGAGACGTTAGTACAACAAAGTTCGCAAAAAAACATGTCAACCCGCTAGAATGCCAAAAAGTAAGCGATGATGCATATTCGCCACAGGCCAAGGCAACAGGGGAGCGCCAAGCGCCCAACTAGGGTCTGTTGGGATTCGGGATTCTCATTTACGGAGGTTCGTGATTCAAGCTGTGGATGGACCGATTCGTTTTGACTGACGCCCAATGGGCGAAGATGGAACCGCTGTGTCTGGGCAAGCCGAGCGATCCCGGACGCAGCGGCCAGGACAACCGGCTGTTTGTCGAGGCGGTGCTGTGGATTGTCCGCACGGGCAGTCCCTGGCGCGACCTGCCGCCCTCGTTCGGGAACTGGAACAGCGTGTACACACGCTTCCGCGATTGGGCGAAGGCGGATGTCTGGAGGCGGTTGTTCGAGGCCGTCTCGGACGATCCCGACATGGAATGCGCCATGGTCGACGCCACCATCGTCAAAGTCCACCGCCACGGACAGGGGGCAAAAGGGGGACTTCGGGCCAGGCCATCGGCCGGTCCAAAGGCGGCATGACGACCAAAATCGTCGCGCTGACGGACGCGCTGGGCAATCTCGTCCGCTTCGTGCTTCTGCCGGGGCAACGCTTCGACACGGTGGGCTTCCCGCCGCTCGTCGAGGGTCTCGTCTTCGAGGCCCTGATCGCCGACAAGGCGTTCGACAGCAACGCCATCGTCGCCGACCTCGACGCACGCGGCGCCAAGGTCGTGATCGCCCAGCATCCGCGCCGCATTCCCCCCCTCGTCATCGACACGGAGATG
>DASVPW010000120.1:0-31017 GCA_036389455.1 Beijerinckiaceae bacterium | reverse complement strand
GTTGGCCTGGTTCATGTACATCCGCGACCCGGCCCGCCCCGCGCGCCTCGCCGCCGAGCACCCGCTCCTGTACCGCTTCCTCCTCAACAAGTGGTACTTCGACGAGCTCTACGATCTGATCTTCGTGCGGCCCGCCATGCGGCTCGGGCGCTTCCTGTGGCGCACCGGCGACGGGCGCATCATCGACGGCCTCGGCCCCGACGGGATTGCGGCCCGGGTCATCGACGTGACCCGCGGGGTGGTCCGGCTCCAGACCGGCTACGTCTACCACTACGCCTTCGCCATGCTGATCGGCGTCGCCCTCCTCATCACCTACTATCTCACCATCGGCGGCCCGGGCTTCGGGACCGGGGGAGGGCACTGATGCTTCCCCACTGTCATCCCCGGCGAGCGGAGCCGAAGGCGGAGCGAGGGAAGGGGATCCACACCCCTCTTGCCGCGGCAAGATTCGGCGTCGCTTCGCGACACTATTTACTGCGCTGGATCCCCTTCCCCTCCGCCGCTGCGCGGCTCCGGCCGGGGATGACAGTTCAGCGCGCTATGGGCCGGAGGGCCTGACATGCTCGGCCTCGGCCTCCTCTCCGGCCTCCTGATCCTGCCCCTCGTCGGGGCGGCCTTCATCCTGACGCTCCGCGGCGACGCCGAGAGCGTGCGCTCGAACGCCCGCTGGGCGGCGCTGTTCGCCACCGTCGCGACCTTCCTCCTGTCGCTCTGGGCCTGGAGCCGGTTCGATACCGCGAACGCCGGCTTCCAGCTCGTCGAGAGCCACGCGTGGCTCGCGGAGTCGATCCGCTTCAAGCTCGGCGTCGACGGCTTCTCGATGCCGTTCGTGCTGCTCACGACCTTCCTGATGCCCTTCGCGATCCTGGCCTCGTGGCCGATCGAGCACCGGCCGAAGGAATACTTCGTCGCGTTCCTGGTGCTCGAGACGACCATGATCGGCGTCTTCGCGGCCCTCGACCTCGTGCTGTTCTACCTGTTCTTCGAGGCGGGGCTGATCCCGATGTTCCTCATCATCGGGGTCTGGGGCGGCAAGCGGCGCATCTATGCGAGCTTCAAGTTCTTCCTCTACACGCTCCTCGGCTCAGTCCTGATGCTGCTCGCCATCATGGCGATGTTCTGGGACGCCGGCACGACCGACATCCCGACGCTCCTCACGCAGCACCGTTTCGGCACGGGGCTCCAGACCTGGCTGTGGCTCGCCTTCTTCGCCTCATTCGCGGTGAAGATGCCGATGTGGCCGGTCCACACCTGGCTTCCCGACGCGCACGTCGAGGCGCCGACCGCGGGCTCGATCATCCTGGCCGCGATCCTCCTCAAGATGGGCGGCTACGGCTTCATCCGCTTCTCGCTGCCGATGTTCCCGGACGCCTCGGCGCACTTCGCGCCCCTCGTCTACGCCCTCTCGATCGTCGCCATCGTCTACACCTCCCTCGTCGCCCTGATGCAGGAGGACATGAAGAAGCTCATCGCCTACTCGTCGGTGGCGCACATGGGCTTCGTCACCATGGGCCTCTTCACCATGACCCCGCAGGGCGTGCAGGGGGCGATGTTCCAGATGATCTCGCACGGGCTCGTCTCGGGCGCGCTCTTCGCCTGCGTCGGCGTGATCTACGACCGCATGCACACCCGCGAGATCGCGGCCTACGGCGGCCTCGTGAACCGCATGCCGCTCTACGCCGTGGCCCTCATGGTCTTCACCCTCGCGAACGTCGGGCTCCCCGGCACCTCGGGGTTCGTCGGCGAGTTCCTGTCCCTCCAGGGCGCGTTCCGGGCGAACCCCTGGGTCGCCTTCTTTGCGACCTTCGGCGTGATCCTCTCGGCCCCCTACATGCTCTGGCTCTACAGCCGGGTGATGTACGGCCCCCTGGAGAAGCCCGCCCTCAAGGGCATCCTCGACCTCGACCGTCGCGAGGTGGCGATCCTCGCCCCCCTCGTCGTCCTCGTGATCTGGTACGGCGTCCTACCCGGCCCCGTGCTCGACAGCTTCGCGGCCTCGACCGAGAACCTCGTCCGGAACTACCAGGCCGCGCTGTCCGCAACCAAGACCGCCGCCCTCGGGCTCGGGAGCGTCCTGCCGTGATTCCCGTGAACGCCGCGCTCGCCGTCCCGGCCTTCGGCCCGGCCCTGCCCGAGATTCTCCTCGCCGCCGGCGCCTTGGTGCTCGTGCTCGTCGGCGCCTATCGGGGCGAGCGCTCGACCCGCACCGTGAACCTCCTGGCGCTTGGGCTCCTCGGCCTCGCGCTCGTTGCCGTGCTGATGCTCCCCGCCGGGCGTGTCACGACCTTCAACGGCTCCTTCGTGGTCGACGCCTTCGCCAAGTTCATGAAAGTCCTGACCCTCCTCGGCTCCGCCGCCGCCATCGTCCTCTCCGCCGACTACTTCCGCCGCGAGGGCATCGACCGCTTCGAGTTCGGCATCCTGATCGTGCTGTCGACCATCGGCATGATGATGATGATCTCGGCGAACGACCTCATCGCCCTCTACCTCGGCCTCGAGCTCCAGAGCCTCGCCGCCTACGTCATCGCCTCGTTCCACCGCGACAACCTGCGCTCGACCGAGGCGGGCCTGAAGTACTTCGTCCTCGGCGCGCTCTCCTCCGGCATGCTCCTTTACGGCGCCTCGCTGATCTACGGCTTCACCGGCACGGTGTCGTTCGAGGGCATCTCGGCGGCGCTGCACGGCACGCCCGGCCTCGGCATCATCCTCGGCATCGTGTTCCTCGCCGCCGGCATCGCCTTCAAGATCTCGGCCGCCCCCTTCCACATGTGGACGCCCGACGTCTACGAGGGCGCGCCGACGCCGGTGACGGCCTTCTTCGCCTCGGCCCCCAAGATGGCCGCGATGGCGCTCGCCGTGCGCGTCTTCGTCGGCGCCTTCCCGGGAATCCTGAGCCAGTGGCAGCAGATCATCGTCTTCATCAGCATCATCTCGATGACGCTCGGCTCCTTCGCGGCGATCGGGCAGCGCAACATCAAGCGGCTGATGGCGTATTCCTCGATCGGCAACGTCGGCTACGCCCTCATCGGGCTCGCGCCCGGGACGCCGGAAGGCGTCCAGGGCGTCATCGTCTACATGGCGATTTACTTGGCCATGACCCTCGGCGCCTTCGCCTGCATCCTCGCGATGCGCCGGGGGCCGGACATGATCGAGGACATCGAGGGGCTGTCCGGCGCCGCGCGCACGCATCCGGTGCTGGCGTTCTGCCTTGCCATGATGATGTTCTCGCTCGCCGGCATCCCGCCGCTTGCCGGCTTCTTCGCCAAGTTCTACGTCTTCACCGCCGCCATCAACGCCCGCCTCGTGACGCTCGCCGTCATCGGCGTCGTGACGAGCGTCGTCGGCGCCTACTATTATCTGCGCGTCGTCAAGGTCATGTACTTCGACGAGCCGCAAGGGGCGTTCGAGCCCATGGCGCCGGGCCTCAAGGTCGTGCTCGCGCTTGCGAGCGCCGTGGTGCTGCTGTTCTGGCTCCTGCCGGCCCCCCTCGTCGGCGCGGCCTACGCCGCCGCCCGGTCCCTGTTCTGACCGGATGGCCTTTGCCCTCCCCCCTTCCGCCGCAGAGGCGGGCTACCGCCTTCTGAGCCGCGACAGCATCGGCTCGACCAGCGCCGAAGCCGTGGCGCTCGGGCGGGGAGGGGAGGCCGGCCCCCTCTGGGTCGTCGCCGGCCGCCAGACCGCGGGACGCGGCCGGCGCGGCAGCGCCTGGGCCTCGCCGCCGGGAAACCTCGCCGCGAGCCTGCTCCTGACCGGCGCCTGGGAGCCGCAACGCGCCGCGACCCTCGGCTTCGCCGCCGGCCTTGCCCTCCACGACGCCCTTTCAGTTCTCTGCCCCGGCACGGCCTTCACCCTGAAGTGGCCGAACGATCTTCTGGCCGACGGTGCGAAGCTCGCCGGCATCCTCCTGGAAACGGAGGCTCCCGCGCGGGATCAAAGGATCACGGCGTCACGGGATCATGGGATCACGGGGTCGCGTGGTCACAGGATCGTCGTCGTAGGCATCGGCGTTAACGTCGCCGCGGCTCCCGAAGGACTGCCGTACCCGGCGACTTCCCTCGCCGCGCTCGGCCACGCCGTTATGGTCGAGGAGGTTTTCGAAGCCTTGGCAGCATCCTGGATCGCCTGCGAGCGCCTGTGGGACGACGGCTGCGGCATGGCGGCGCTCCGCGAACGCTGGCTCGCCGCCGCCGCGGGCCTGGGCGACGACATCGCCGTGCGCCTCGGCCCCGCGACCCTCCACGGCACCTTCGAGACCATCGACGCCGCCGGCCAGCTGGTCCTGCGCCTGCCCGGCGGCGCCCTCCACGCCGTCGCCGCCGGCGAGGTCCACTTCGGCCCCGCCGCCACCGCGCGGGAGATGGCGTGATGGCCCATCCCGACGAGCTCGTCTTCGTGCCCCTCGGCGGCCTCGGCGAGATCGGCATGAACGCCGCCCTGTACGGCTTCGGGCCGCCGCGCTCGCGCAAGTGGATCCTCGTCGACTGCGGTATCGGCTTCGCGGGCGAGGAGGGCCTGCCGGGGGTCGACCTGATGTTCCCGGACCTCGCCTTCATCGAGGACGAGCGCGACAACCTTCTCGCCATCTTCATCACCCACGCCCACGAGGACCACATTGGGGCTCTCGCCGAGCTGTGGCCGCGCCTGCGCGCGCCGGTCTACGCCACCCGCTTCTCGCTCGGCCTCCTCGAGGCCCGCCGCTTGGGCGAGCCCGGCGCCCCGAAGGTCGAGCTGCGCGAGGCGGAGCCTGGGCGGCGCATCCAGGCCGGGCCGTTCGAGGTCGAGTACGTGCCGGTCGCGCACTCGATCCCGGAGTCGAACGGGCTTGCCATCCGCACGCCGGCGGGCCTCGTCGTCCACACCGGCGACTGGAAGCTCGACGACACCCCCTTCGTCGGCCACACCACCTCCGAGGCGGTGTTCCGGGCGCTCGGCGACGAGGGGATTCTCGCGCTCGTCTGCGATTCGACCAACGTCGTGCGCGAGGGCCGAAGCCCGAGCGAGAGCGACGTGGCGAAGCGCCTGTCCGAGATCATCGCGGCCTCGCCGAACCGGGTCGCGGTCACGACCTTCGCCTCGAACGTCGCCCGCATCCGGGCCGTCGCCGAGGCGGCGCGCGCCTGCGGCCGCGAGTGCATCGCCGTCGGGCGCGCCATGGACCGGGTCATCGAGGTCGCCCGCGAGTGCGGCTACCTCGACGGCCTGCCCGACTTCCGCCCTCCTGAGGCCTACGGCTACCTCCCCCGCGACAAGGTCGTGGCCCTGCTCACGGGCTCGCAGGGCGAGCCCCGGGCGGCGCTCGCCCGCATCGCCGACGACGAACATCCCGAGATCGCGCTCTCCAGGGGCGACCGGGTGATCTTCTCGTCCCGCGCCATCCCGGGCAACGAGAAGGCGATCGGGCGCATCCAGAACGCCCTCGTGCGCCAGGGCATCGAGGTCATCACCGACCGTCACGACCTCGTCCACGTGTCGGGCCACCCGCGCCGGGACGAGCTCGCCGCCATGTACCGCTGGACGCGGCCCCGCATCGCGGTGCCGGCCCACGGCGAGGACGTGCACCTGGCCGAGCACGCCGACTTCGCCAAGGCGCAAGGGGTGCCCGAGGTGGTGCGGGCGCGCAACGGCGCGGTCGTGCGCCTTAGCCCCGGGCCGGCCGAGATCGTCGACGACGTGCCGGCCGGCCGCATTTACCGGGACGGCGACATCGTCATCGAGGCGGGCGAGCGGGCGCTCCCCGAGCGGCGCAAGCTTGCCTTCGCCGGCCTCGTCTCGGTCGCGATCGCCATCGATCGGCGCGGCGAGGTCGCGGGCGACCCGGTGATCGACATCATGGGCCTGCCCGACAAGGACCGCCGCGGCGGGTCGATCCCGGACCTCGTCGCCGATACCGTCGCCCAGACCCTCGACAACCTGCCGAAGGCGCGAAGGCGCGACCCGGAGGCGGTCGAGGACTCCGTCGCCCGCGCCGTGCGCTCGGCCGTCAACGGCGTGTGGGGCAAGAAGCCCGCCTGCCATGTGCTCGTGGTCGAGGTGTGAGCATCGCATTCACGGGGGACTTGAGGCCATGATCGGACGGTTGAACCACGTGGCGATCGCGGTGCGGGACCTCGCCGCGGCGGCCCGCGTCTACCGCGACACCCTCGGGGCCTCCGTCTCGGAGCCGCAGCCCGAGCCGGAGCACGGGGTCACGGTCGTCTTCATCGCGCTGCCGAACACCAAGATCGAGCTTCTGGAGCCGCTCGGCGAGGGCTCGCCGATCGCGGGCTTCCTCGAGCGCAACCCCGAGGGCGGCATCCACCACGTCTGCTACGAGGTCGACGACATTCTTTCCGCCCGCGACCGGCTCGTTCGGGAGGGGGCGCGGGTCCTAGGAGGAGGCGAGCCGAAGATCGGCGCCCACGGCAAGCCGGTCCTGTTCCTGCACCCGAAGGATTTCTGCGGCACGCTCGTCGAGCTGGAGCAGGCCTGAAGGGCGATGGTCCGCCGAATCGCCGCTTCGCTCGCCGCGACAGCCGGCGTCGTCATCCTTTTCTCGGCGCTCGCGATTTTCCTTTCCGTCAAGCTTTTCGGGCTCACCCCGACCGGGGCCGTTTCCCTGTATTTCGTGATCTGGTGGACCGCGCTCTTCGCGGTGCTGCCCTTCGGGGTCAGGAGCCAGGCCGAGGAGGGGGAGGTTTCTCCGGGCAGCGATCCCGGGGCGCCGTCCGCGCCTCGCCTCGCCGAGAAGGCGGTCTGGACGACCCTCGTCGCCGGGCCGGTGCTCGTCGCGGTGGCGTGGCTCCTGCCGCTGGCCGGGCTCTAAAAATAAAAAAGCAAGGCCAAGGCCTTGCCAGGGTGCGTTGCACCAGATTGTTAGCCCCGGCTTGTCCGTGCCGGCCGCCAGCGAACGCGGCGGACGAGGGCTTTTTTGGTTTCCTCCCGAGACTTGGGACCGCCGTTCGGCAAACCCTTTGAAACGGTGTGCGCCTTATAGGGAAGCGCGCGCAACCTGTCACCTGTTTGGGCATCCTCCGGCGCAATTTTTTGCACCTGCGCCCATCATTGCGGCTTTGCGCGGCCAGCTTGTCTTTTGGTCGGCGGACGTGTTGTTAGCCACATACAAGAATCTTGTATGCCCGCCCGAATCCGGACCCCTCCATGCGCCTCTCCCGCTACTTCCTGCCCATCCTGCGCGAGACGCCGCGGGAGGCCGAGATCGTCTCGCACCGGCTCATGCTGCGGGCGGGGCTGATCCGGCAGCAGGCGGCGGGCAGCTTCTCCTGGCTGCCGCTCGGCCTGAGAGTCCTGAACAAGATCAATCGCATCGTCCGCGAGGAGCAGGACCGCTCGGGGGCGATCGAGATCCTGATGCCGACGATCCAGTCGGCGGACCTGTGGCGCGAGTCCGGCCGCTACGACGCCTACGGCAAGGAGATGCTGCGCATCACCGACCGGCACGAGCGCGACATGCTCTACGGGCCGACGAACGAGGAGATGGTCACCGACATCTTCCGCGCCTACGTGCGCTCCTACAAGGACCTGCCGCTCAACCTCTACCACATCCAGTGGAAGTTCCGCGACGAGGTGCGCCCGCGCTTCGGCGTCATGCGCTCGCGCGAGTTCCTGATGAAGGACGCCTACTCCTTCGACCTCGACCAGGCCGGCGCCCGGCATTCCTACAACAGGATGTTCGTGGCGTATCTGCGCACCTTCGCGCGGCTCGGCCTGAGGTCGATCCCGATGCGGGCCGACACCGGGCCGATCGGCGGCGACCTTTCCCACGAGTTCATCATCCTGGCCTCGACCGGCGAGAGCGAGGTCTTCTGCCACGCCGACTACCTCGGCTTTCCGGTGCCGCCCGCCGACACGGACTTCGACGACGTGGCCGGCTTGCAGAAGATCGTCGACAAGTGGACCTCGCTCTACGCCGCGACCTCGGAGATGCACGACCCGGCGGCCTTCGAGACGATCACGGCCGCCCGGCGGATGTCGGCGCGGGGCATCGAGGTCGGCCACATCTTCTACTTCGGCACCAAGTATTCTTCTCCCATGGGGGCGAAGGTGATGGGGCCGGACGGGCAGGAGCGCGAGGTCCACATGGGCTCCTATGGCATCGGCCCGACCCGCCTCGTCGCGGCCCTTATCGAGGCGAGCCACGACGACGCCGGCATCGTCTGGCCGGAGGCGGCGGCGCCCTTCGACGTGGTCGTCCTCAATTTGAAGGCGGGCGATGCCGGCACCGACGAAGCCTCCCAGAAGCTCTACCTCGAGCTGCAAGGGGCCGGCCTCGACGTGCTCTACGATGACCGCGACGAGCGGGCAGGGGGAAAGTTCGCGACCGCCGACCTCATCGGCATCCCCTGGCAGATCCTCGTCGGCCCGAAGAGCCTCGCCGAAGGCAAGGTCGAGCTCAAGCGCCGCGCGACAGGCGAGCGCGAGCTCCTGCCCGTCGGCGACGTCGCCGCGCGGCTGAAGCGCTGAGGCGGGGCAATGGAATTGAGCCGCTGCATCGGCGGGGTGCGTGCTTCGAGGCCCGCTTCGCGGGCACCTCAGGATGAGGGCGGGAGTGGACGGCTCCGGCGGTTCATGCCGAGCCTGATGGTTCGACCTTGCTCCGACCTCCTCATGCTGAGGTGCCCGCGAAGCGGGCCTCGAAGCACGCACCCCGCCGATGCACCTTCGCCTCTCCCGCGCATCTCGGGTGTTCCCGAGATGCGCTCTCCCTCCGGGAGGGGGGACGCGCCATGAGCGCCTCCGCCGCCGCCACCACCCCCGCCCCCCGCGCGCCCGGTGCCTTCGCCGGGTTCGAGTGGATGCTCGCCGGGCGGTATCTGCGCACCCGGCGGCGGGAGGGGTTCGTCTCGGTCATCGCCGGGTTCTCGTTCCTCGGCATCATGCTCGGCGTCGCGACGCTGATCATCGTGCTCTCGGTGATGAACGGCTTCCGCAAGGAGCTTCTCGGCAAGATCGTCGGCATCAACGGCCACATCTTCGTTGCGCCACTCGACCGCCCGCTCACCGACTACGCCGAGGTGGCGGAGCGCATCGGCAAGCTCGCCGGCATCCGCCGGGCGGTGCCCCTCGTCGAGGGCCAGGCCTTCGCCTCCTCGCCCTACAACGGCAGCGGCGTGCTCGTGCGCGGGGTGCGGATGGAGGACATCGGCAGGATCGAGGCGGTCGCGGGCAACATCCGCCAGGGCGGACTCGCGGGCTTCGACGGGGGCGTCCTCATCGGCCGGCGCCTCGCCGAGCACCTCTCGCTCCAGGCCGGCGACACCATCACGCTCGCGACCCCCAAGGGAGCGGCGACGCCGTTCGGGACCGCTCCCAGGATCAAGGGATACCAGGTTGCCGCCGTCTTCGAGCTCGGCATGTCCGAGTTCGACGCGACCTTCGTGTTCATGCCGATGGGCGAAGCGCAGGCCTTCTTCAACCGCGAGGACGACGTCACCGTCATCGAGGTCTTCTTGGACGACGCCGACAAGGTCGACGAGGCCCGAACTGCCATCGAGATGGCGGCCGAGCGCCCGGTGATCCTCACCGACTGGCGCCAGCGCAACCGCACCTTCTTCGCGGCCCTCGAGGTCGAGCGCAACGTGATGTTCATCATCCTGACCTTGATCGTGGTCGTGGCGGCCCTGAACATCGTCTCCGGGCTGATCATGCTGGTGAAGGACAAGAGCGAGGACATCGCGATCCTGCGCACCATGGGGGCGACGCGGGGCGCGATCATGCGGGTGTTCGAGATCGTCGGCGCCTCGATCGGCATCGCCGGCACGCTCGCCGGCCTCGCCCTCGGGCTCGTCGTCGCGGCCAACATCCAGGCAATCCAGGAGTTCGTCTCCTGGATGCTGAACCGCCAGCTCTGGGACCCGACCCTGCGCTTCCTGTCGCAGATCCCGTCGGAGGTGAATCCCGGGGAGGTCGCGACCGTGCTGGCGATGAGCCTGACCCTGTCGCTCCTGTCGCCCCTTTATCCCTCCTGGCGGGCGGCGCGGCTCGATCCCGTCCAGGCCCTGCGCTACGGCTGACCATGGACGAGCCGCAGCCCGCGCCGGAAGCCCCGCAGGCGCCGGCGCTCTACCTCGCCAAGGTCGAGCGCCGCTATCGCCAGGGCGGGGGCTTCCTGGAGATCCTGCGCGGGGCGGAGCTTGCGATCTTTCCGGGCGAGGTCGTGGCCCTCGTCGCGCCGTCCGGCACTGGCAAGTCGACGCTGCTCCACATCGCCGGGCTCCTCGAGAAGCCGGACGGGGGCGAGGTCTACGTCGGGGGCCGCCCGACCGCCGCCATGGACGACGCCGGCCGCACGCGCCTCAGGCGCGAGGAGATCGGCTTCGTCTACCAGTTCCACCACCTCCTGCCGGAGTTCTCGGGACTGGAGAACGTGGTCATGCCCCAGCTCATCCGCGGCCTCGCGAAGGCCGAGGCGCGGGAGCGGGCGACGCAGCTCCTCGGCTTCCTCGGCCTCGCCGAGCGCCTGCACCACCGCCCGGCCGAGCTCTCGGGCGGCGAGCAGCAGCGGGTCGCGATCGCCCGCGCGGTCGCGAACGCCCCGCGCCTGCTCTTGGCCGACGAGCCGACCGGCAACCTCGACCCGCAGACCGCCCGCCACGTCTTCTCAACCCTCAACGCCATCGTGCGGGCGTCCGGCCTCGCCGCCCTCGTCGCCACCCACAACCTCGAGCTCGCCGCCCGCATGGACCGCCGCGTCACCATCCGCGACGGTCTCGTGGCGCCGCTGGCGTGAGGATGGGCGAATAGCGAGTGGCGAGTGGCGAATGGAGTTTTGCTTCTCTGTTCCGCCATTCGCCACTCGCTATTCGCCACTCGCCCCGGGAACGTTGCCCCGCGTCGCGAATTCCTGTCCTATGCCGTCCCCTGGGGAGGCGAATCGCACAAAGGAAGGAAAACGCTTGATGGTGAAAGCACTTGTCTTCACGGCCGGCCTTGCCGCCTCGACGCTCGCGGCGCAGGCCATGCCGGTCGGTCCGGCTGATCTCGGCCGGGACTCCCTCGTCACCAACGTGGCCGAAGGCTGCGGGCCGGGCTGGGAGCGCAACCGCTTCGGCGAATGCCGCCCGATGCGGGGACGGCGCGTCTACGGCGGACCCGCCGTCGTCGTGCGCCCGCCCGTCGTCGTCGCCCCGCGGGTGCGCCGCTGCGTGACCCAGGTGACGCCCCACGGGGTCCGCGAAGTCTGCCGGTAAGCGGCGAGGCCATGGAATCTTTCGAAAGCCCCGCTCCGGCGGGGCTTTTTCGCGAGTCGCCGACGCTCCTCAGGCCGCGGTTAACCACCGCCCGCGTCCGTCAAGCCTTTGTGCAACGGGCCCTCTTGCTTTCGGAACAAAACATGAACAAAATGCGAGTCTCAGGAATCGAGGAGGAATCATGGCTCGCGCATTCATCGTCGGTCTCGTGGAGCTCGGGTCGCTCGCGATCTTCAGCGCCTGCGTCGCGGTGCTGGCGATCGCGATCGCGCCCGGCATTTAGGCCCGCTGTCCACAGCGGCGTCGGAGACCCGGCGTGGACTCTTGGCCGGCGACTCGGGAAAGGTGCCGGCCGGAGGGCGGGCCGAATGGCGAAGATCCTGAAGGACGTGGGCTTCGTGCATCTGCACGTGCACTCGTCCTACTCGCTCCTCGAGGGGGCGCTCAAGATCGGCGATCTCGCCAAGCTCGCCGCGGCCGACCGGCAGCCGGCGCTCGCCCTCACCGACACCAACAATCTCTTCGGCGCCCTCGAGTTCTCCGAGAAGCTCGCCGAGAAGGGCATCCAGCCGATCGCCGGCCTGCAGCTCTCGGTGCAGTTCGAGGAGATCGACCCGACGGTGCGCAACGCGCCGAACGCGGTCGCCAACGTCGTGCTGCTTGCCCGGAGCCAGGAAGGCTACGGCAACCTCATGCGGCTCGCGAGCCGCGCCTATTTCGACGGCGCGCTCGGCGATCCGCCGCGGGTCGCCGGGGCGGTACTGCGGGAGCACGCGGCGGGGCTCGTCGCGCTCACCGGCGGCCCGGCCGGACCCCTCGACGCGGCGCTGCGGATCGGCGGCCGGCGCGACCTCGCGGAGGCGCGTCTCGGGCTCCTGAAAGAGGCCTTCGGGGACGCCCTCTACGTCGAGATCCAGCGCCACCGGGCCGATGAGGAGCGGGCCGTCGAGGCGGAGCTGATCGATCTCGCCGACCGGCACGACGTTCCGCTCGTCGCCGCGAACGAGCCCTTCTTCGGCGGCTCCGGCGACTACGAGGCCCACGACGCGCTCCTCGCCATCGCCGAGGGGCGCCTCATCTCGGACCAGAACCGCAGGCGGCTCACGCCCGAGCACGGCTTCAAGACCCGGGCCCAGATGGCCGAGCTGTTCCACGACCTGCCGGACGCGGTCCAGGCGACGGTCGAGATCGCCATGCGCTGCGCCTTCCGGGTCCGCACCGCGAAGCCGATCCTGCCGCGCTTCTCCATAGCGGCGGACGGGGCGGCCGCGGACGAGGGCGAGGAGCTGCGCCGGCAAGCCGAGGAGGGGCTGGAGAAGCGCCTCGCCGCCCACGGCCCCGCGCCGGGGCTCACCGCAAAGGACTACCGCGACCGCCTCGCCTACGAGGTCGGGGTCATCACCCGGATGAGGTACCCGGGCTACTTCCTGATCGTCGCCGACTTCATCAAGTGGGCGAAGGACAACGACATTCCGGTGGGGCCGGGCCGCGGCTCGGGCGCGGGCTCGCTCGTCGCCTACGCGCTCACCGTCACCGATCTCGATCCGCTCCGCTTCGGCCTTCTGTTCGAGCGTTTCCTGAACCCCGATCGCGTGTCGATGCCGGACTTCGACATCGACTTCTGCGTCGTCGGCCGCGAGCGCGTGATCGAGTACGTGCAGCAACGCTACGGCGAGGCCCAAGTCGCGCAGATCATCACCTTCGGCACGCTCCTCGCCCGCGGCGTCATGCGCGACGTCGGCCGCGTCCTCGAGATGCCCTATGGGCAGGTCGACAAGCTGACGAAGCTCGTGCCGCAGAATCCGGCGAGCCCGGTCACGCTCAAGCAGGCGATCGAAGGCGAGCCGCGGCTGCAGACCGCGATTGCCGAGGAACCGATCGTCGCCCGCATGCTGGCGATCGCCCAGAAGCTCGAGGGGCTGCACCGGCACGCCTCGACGCACGCCGCGGGCGTCGTCATCGGCGACCGCCCGCTCGAGGAGCTCGTCCCTCTCTACCGCGACCCGAAGACCGGCATGCGCGTGACCCAGTACAACATGAAATGGGTCGAGCAGGCCGGGCTTGTGAAGTTCGACTTCCTCGGCCTCACGACACTCACCGTGCTGCGCACGGCGGTCGATCTCATGAAGGCGCGCGGCATCGACATCGACCTCTCGGGACTGCCCCTCGACGATCCCAAGACTTACGAGTCGTTGCGCCGCGGCGAGGTGGTCGGCGTGTTCCAGGTGGAAAGCGCCGGCATGAGGAAGGCGCTCGTCGACATGAGCGCCGACCGCTTCGAGGACCTCATCGCGCTCGTGGCGCTCTATCGGCCCGGCCCGATGGCCAACATCCCGGTCTATTGTGAGCGCAAGCTCGGCCGCGACGCCGGCAACGAGGCGAACTGGTACCCGCACCCGAAGCTCGAGCCGATCCTGAAGGAGACCTTCGGCATCATCGTCTACCAGGAACAGGTGATGGAGGTGGCGAAGCTGCTGGCCGGCTACTCCCTCGGGGAAGCCGACCTCCTGCGCCGCGCCATGGGCAAGAAGATCAAGGCCGAGATGGACGCCCAGCGCGACCGCTTCGTCTCAGGGAGCGTCGAGCGCGGCCTGTCGAAGGCGCAGGCGAGCGAGATCTTCGATCTTCTGGCCAAGTTCGCCGACTACGGGTTCAACAAGAGCCACGCGGCGGCCTACGCGCTCATCGCCTACCAGACGGCGTATCTGAAGGCGAACTATCCGGTCGAGTTCATCGCCGCGTCGATGACGCTCTCGCTCGACAACACCGACAAGCTCGGCGAATTCCGCCGCGAGGCGCAGCGTCTCGGCATCCGGGTCGAGCCGCCCTCGATCAACCCCTCCGGCGTCGACTTCGATGTCCATGAGGGGGCGATCCGCTACGCGCTTGCGGCCGTGAAGGGCGTCGGGCGCGAGGCCGTGAAGGGGCTGATCGAGGCGCGGGGCGAAAGACCCTTCGCCGATCTCGGCGACCTCGCCCGACGCATGAACCCGAAGCTCGTCAACAAGCGCACGCTGGAAAGCCTCGTCGCCGCCGGCGCCCTCGACGACCTGGAGCCCGACCGCGCCCGCGCCACCGCCGCCGTCGACGCCATGATGGCGCTCGCCCAGCGCTCGCTCGAGACCGCCGCCGCCGGCATGGACGATTTCTTCGGCGGCGTCGCGGCCGCGGACGTGGCGCTGCGCATTCCCTCGCACGAGCCCTGGCCCGCCTCCGTGCGGCTCCAGAAGGAGTATGCGGCGGTCGGGTTCTTCCTCTCGGGGCACCCTCTCGACGAGTTCGGCCCGGTCCTCGACCGGCTCAGGGTGCAGAAGTGGGTCGACTTCTGCCGCGCCGTGAAGGGCGGTGTCTCGGTCGGTCGCGTCGCCGCGACGGTGCTCGACCGCTACGAGCGCCGCACCAAGAGCGGCAGCAAGATGGGCATCGTCATGCTCTCGGACCAGACCGGCCATTTCGAGGCGATCGTGTTCCAGGAGGGCCTGCAGAAGCTCCGTGACCTCCTCGAGCCCGGCCGCGCCCTCGTGCTCGTGCTGCAGGCGGGCCTCGAGGGCGACGAAGTCAGGGCCCGCATCCAGTCGGCGGAGAGCCTCGACGAAGCGGCGGCGCGCCACCAGAAGGGCATGCGCATCTTCTTGCGCGACGACCAGCCGATCCCCTCGGTCCAGAGCCGCCTGCGCGAGCGCGGCGAGGGCGAGGTCTCCCTGGTGCTGATCCTCGACTCCGGCGAGCGCGAGGTCGAGGTCAAGCTCCCCGGCCGCTATCAGGTGAGCCCGCAGATCGCCGGGGCCTTGCGAGCGGCGCCCGGGGTGGTGCACGTGGAGATGAGCTGACCGCGGCTCAGAACTGCATCTCGAAGCGCCCCTTGAGGGCATGGTCCCGCGCGTCCTCTGCGACGGCGCCGGCGTAGGAGACGCCGACGGCGGCGAAGGGCGTGATGCGGTAGTCGAGACCGGCCTCGGCGACGAGGCTGTTGCGGGCGACCGGCGCGCCGGCAGCGAGGAACGGCAACGCGCCCCCGCCGAAACTGACGAGTGCCGCAGGCGTCACGTCGCCGAAGGCGTGGCGCCAGCCGAGCATGCCGCGGGCGACGAGCGGCATCTCGGCAAGCCGACCCTCGGCGCGAACGCCGAGGGTCGAGAAGCCGACGTCGTGCGTGCGCGCGAGCCCGGAGAGCGCCGCCGCCCCGCCGTCCTCCCGGAAGCCGTCGGTGTTGAGGCGCAGGGCCGCGAGCTGGGCGAAGGGCTCGACCGTCGCGAGCCCGAGGCCGATCCTGTAGCCCGCCTCGCCGAAGGCCTGGAGCACGGTCTGGTCGTAAGCGGCGCGCAGGCTCTCCGCGAAGCCGCGGAAAGCGACGGTGCGGGTCGTCGAGACGTCCTGCCCGGCGATGGCGGCGCCGGCGCGCAGCTGCACCGCCCCGAGGCTCGCGCCGCCGTAGACCGCGCCGTGCACGCTCTCGATCGCGCCGGAGGCGAGGCGGGCGTCGACGTCGATCGAGGTGCGGGTGTAGCCGCCGGCGAAGCCCGCCCGCCAGCGCTCGTCGAAGGTCGCGTCGGCGCCGAGGATGAAGCCGCCGGACGAACGCTTGAGCGCGGCCGTCCCGGCGTCCCCGTCGGTGCGCCCCCATGAGCCGAAGCTCTGGCCCCAGACCGCGAAGGCGCGCGGATCGATCGTCCGCACCGGCACGGCGATGGCCTGATGCGGACCCGGCGCGTCGGCCGCGTATGCGGCGAAGGCCGACTGCGCCTGCCCGCCTGCGGTCCCGCCTGCAGGCATCCCGAGCCCGCGCAGACGGTCGAGCACGGCGTCGCGCACGAGCCGGCTCTCCTCGACCGCCGCCGTCACGGCGCTCGCGTGGACCTCGCCCGAGAGGAGGTCGAAGGCGCCGCGGGCCTCCGGGGCGGTGAGACCGAGGATGGCGTTGAAGACGGGATTGCCGAAGCCCAGGGCCTCCGCGGCGCGTCCGGCGGCCGCCTGGTTCGGGGTCGCGGCCGCCTCCCTGAAGTTGATGTCGTTGCGCCGGAGCGTCAGGGTGACGTCGGTGTCCGTATAGGCGAGTTCCGGGATGAGGAACGCGAGGTTCGTGAACACCGCGCCGAACCGGCCCTCGATGCTGGCCGTCGAGACCGGGGGCGCGAACAACGGCGACTGCTCCGCGATGCTCGGTGCCGCGGTCAGGATCGTGTAGGTGGTCTGAGGCCGGTAAAGCCCCTGCTCGGCGAGCACCTGCACCGTGCCGCCTTCGAGGTGAACGATCGGCCCGACTATGGACAGGTGGGGTCTCGTCACTACGATCCGGTCCGACTGCCCGGCCGCGTTGACCTTCACCCGGTATGTGGCGCCGTCCTCGACGACCAGCCCGCCGACCGTGAGGGTTCCGAACGAGGTCGCGCCGCCCGGCGCCACCGTGCCGCCGGGCAGCTTCTCGTCCGGGGCGGCGGACGAGCCGACGCGTGGGCCGAGAACCGCGAGCGCGCCGGCCGAGCCGGTTCCTTCGAGAACGCCTCCGGCTATCTCGACCCTGGAATTCGGCAGCGCGCCGGTCAATCCGAGCGTGCCTCCCTCGATTAGGGTGATGTCGTTCTTGGGATAGGTCCCGGGTAGCTCGACCCGGCCCGTACCGCGCTTGACGAGAAGCCCGAAGCCGCTGACACCGCCGGCGAAGGTGCCGTCGAACGCCTGGTCGATGACGAGCGTGCCGCCGCTGAGCGTCAGGTTGCCCTGCAGGCCGTTAGTATCGCCGCGCAGGGTGCCGCTGAGGATCGCCCAGTTCTGGTTGCCGCTGCCCGTGAGTGTCCAGGTCGAGAAGTTGGATTTCTCGAACAGCTCAAAGCCCTGGAATTTGCCCGACGGGCCGATCTCGCTGACGTTGAACGTCCCGTTCTCCGCGCCGCCTAACGTGAATTTGTCCGTTCCGGCACCGGCAATGACCTTGCCATCGATCACCCCCTTCGACCACAGCACGAAGGTGTCGTTGCCGCTGCCGAACTGGATTGCGGTCCCGTTCGTACCGACGACCGTGCCGCCCACCGTGACCCCGAAATCGCCCGCGCCGGAGCTGATCCCGAGCTTGCCCGTGACCGTACCGCCCTCGCTGACGCCAACGCCGCCTCCCACGCTGGCCGCGATGCCGACCCCATTCGGGCTTTCCACGATGCCGCCACTCAGGCCGACCGAGCTCCGCGGATCGCTCGGTCCGCCCTGCAGGAGGATGCCGGTGCTCCCGCCCGTGATCCGCCCGCCGAGCAGGCCCGTGGTCCAACCGCTGCCCGGGCCCAGGATGACGCCGATGCTGCCGGCTTCGATCACGCCTCCGGACATGCCGGCGTTCGTCACGTTCGCCAGGTTGATCCCGATGTTCCCGCTGCGGATCGTCCCGCCGTTGAGGCTGACGAGCAACGGGCGTGCCGAGCTGCCGCCGCTGATCCCGGTCCCGAAGATCCCGGTCTCGATCAGGCTCGTCGCGCCAAGGAACAGCCTCGATCCCGAGCCCTGGATGTCGATCCCGCTGACCTGCGGCGAGGCGGGCCGGATCGTCCCGTCCACGAACAGCGAGGTCGAACCCGAGAGCTGGACCGCGGTCTGGTTCCGCACCACGGAAGTGCGCGTGATGGTGACGTTGGCCCCGATCGTGTCGGTCTTGTTGACGCCGCCGAAGAACTGGCTGTCCGCCCCGGAGATCGTGACCGGCTGGCCGGCGCCGCCGATCTGCGTGCTGTCCGTCACGGAGAGCCCGACATTGAGGGTCACGGCTGGGACGGCGAAGAGGATCCGATCCGCACCCGGCGCCGCATTCGCCTGATTCACGGCGTTGCGGTAGGTGCCAGGCCCGCTGTCGGCGCCGCTCGTGACCGTGAAGTCGGCTGCCTGAGCCCAACCCGAGACGCCGAGCACGCAGGCCGACACCGCGAGGGCCACCAGGGAAGCGCCTTCGCCGAGATGATCTCTCGGCTTTTTCGGCTTGGCTCGGTGGCTGGCTGGGGGAACGGCTTGTAGCAATTTTCCGTGCCGAATTGCGGTGAGATTACAACCACGGCAAAGCGGGGCGACTCAAGAGGCTTCGGCATCCTTCCGATGATCGATGGATTGATGTTGCTTCTCGGCACCGGCCAAGCTTGGAGAACGCGAGCCCGCATGGCGATGCCGCCCTTCAATCGACTGCTCTCTGCTGATTGACGGGTGGTGCACGTGGAGATGAGCTGACCGCGATAGCCTTTGCAGGCTCAAGTGCTCGCGATCAAGCGCGGCGGAATGATTTCGCTTCCAGCGTGCCGCCGCCCGATCGCATCCGTGTAGACGTCCTCGTAGAGCGCCGCGACCCGTGCGGGAACGAGGGCGGCGAGGCGGTTGCGGAAATCCTGCGGGTTGAGGGCGCGGTCGCGGCGGTCGGCGAGGCGGGCGGCAAGCACGCGGGCGAGGTCAGTTTCGGAGCCCGCCTCGAACAGCCAGCCGGTGCGGTCCTCGTCGATCTGCTCGGGGATGCCCCCCGCATCGGCGCCGATCACGGGGACGCCGTGCATGTAGGCCTCGAACACGACGCGGGGCTGCGGGTCGGGCCAGACCGAGGGCACGACCAGCGCGTCCATGTGCGGGAAGAAGTCTTGCCCGCGAGCCCAGCCGAGGAAGCGCACGTTCGCGGGCACGTCGCGCTTGAGCGCGGCGACGTAAGGCTCGTCGCCGCTGCCGGCGACGGCGAGCGTCCAGCCCTCGGGCGGCAGGCGCTTCGCGGCGGCGAGCAGGAGGTGGGCGCCCTTGTCCGGGATGAGGCGCCCGAAATAGCCGAGGCGCAGCGGCCCTTCGGCCGGTGCCGCGCGCGGCGTGAAGGCGAGGCCCGTGAAGACGTTCGGGATGACGGCGCGCGCGGCGTTCGGGAAGAACCCCCAGGCGAGGTGGCGCTCCAGCGTGAAGCGACTCACCCCGACGACCGTGTCGACGAGGCGCGAGAGGCGCTTGCGCGGGATCGTCAGGAGGCCGCACGGGGCACAGGGACGCGCGCACAGCCGGCCGTCGCGGAAGGCCGAGCCGCGCGGGCACATCGTGCCGTATTCGTGCAGGTAGTGCACGACCGGGATGCCGCGCCGATGCGCCTCGCGCCACAGGAGCTGGGAGAGGCCGGCGAGCACGTGGGTGTTGACGACGTCCGGCTTCTCGGCGTCGAGGATCCGGCCGAAAGCCGCCGCCATGAAGGGGTTGGCGCCGTCGAGCGCATGCCAGGCGAGACGCAGCGGGGCGGGGCGCTTCCTGCCGTCGAAGGCGAAGTAGAGGTTGCGATTCGGGAGCGCATAGACCCGCACGCCGCCGTCCTCGGAGACCTCGACCGCGCGCCCGCCGTGATGCACGACGAGAGCGACGGAATGGCCGCGGGCGGCGAGCGCGTGCGCGAGGTCGAGCACGGCGGCCTCGGCCCCGCCCTTGATCGCCGTGGGGTGCCCGGTGTTGGCGAGGAGGATGCGCATGGCGCGACGCTAGCCGATGAGAGTTAGCAAGGGTTGAAGGCGGCCCTCGCCCGGTCGGGAGACCTCCGCGCAACTCTTTCCATCATGATGAGAGTGCGGACCATGATGAGCGGATCAGTCGGAATCGCCGGACCGCACAAGGAGGCAAGCTGTCCGGATCGCGGTCATGATGATTGCGCTGTGCGCCTTCCAGACGTCTCCGGCGACACCGTCTGGCCGGCTCCGCCCCGGCGGCCGATCCCTCACCCGGTCGCGCCTTTAGGCGCGACTCGACCTCTCCCTCCGGGAGAGGTTGGGGTCACACGAACCGCTCCAGGCGGATGATCCGGCAAGGGGCGCCGGCCTTCGCGGGCAGGGCGTGCGGGGGCCGGACGAGGAGGGCGTCGGCGCGAGCGAGGACGCTCAGCATGGACGAGTCCTGCACCGGGAGCGCGGTCGCCGCCGGCAGGGCGTCGGGGGAGGGCGCGAGGGTCGCCCGCAGGTAGTCCTGGCGGGCGTCGTTGGCGGGAAGATCGGTGCCGAGGACCGCGGGTTCCGTCGGATCGTCGTCGGCGCCGGGATCGCCGAGGAGGCAGCGGATCGCCGGCACGACGAAGAGGATGGCGCAGACGACCGAGGAGACCGGGTTGCCTGGCAGGCCGAGGATCGGCATGGGGCCGAGGCGCCCGTGGATCAGCGGCTTGCCCGGGCGCAGGGCCACCTTCCAGAACGCGAGCTCCATGCCGTGCCGCTTGAGCGCCGCCTGCACGAGATCGGCCTCGCCGACGGAGGCGCCGCCCAGCGTCACAAGGAGGTCGGCGCGGGCGTCCCGCGCGTCCGTGATCGCCCGGTCGAGGGCCTCGGGGGTGTCGCGGGCGATGCCGAGGTCGACGGGCTCCGCCCCTGCGCGGGTCGCGATGGCGGCGAGCGCGAAGGGGTTCGAGGCAACGATCTGGTCGGGGCCGGCGGGCTCGCCGGGGCGCACGAGCTCGTCGCCGGTCGCGAGGATCGCGACCCGCGGTTTCCGCCGTACCGGCAGGGCGCCGTGCCCGGCGGCGGCGGCGAGCGCGACGAGGCGGGCATCGAGGCGTTGCCCGGCGGCGAGGAGCGGGCGGCCCTGCGAAAAATCGAGGCCGGCGGCGCGGATGTTCCTTCCCGGCGCGACCGCGGCGCGGACGACGACCGCGTCGCCATCCGCGTCCGCATCCTCCTGGATCGCGACCGCGTCGGCGCCCGCGGGGACCGGCGCGCCGGTGAAGATGCGCACCGCCTGTCCGGCCGCGACCGCGCCCGCAAAGCCCGCGCCGGCGACGCTGCGCCCGATCACGGCAAGCCGCGCCGGCGGGACGGCGAGGTCGGCCGAGCGGACCGCGTAGCCGTCCATGGCGGAGGCCGCGAAGGGCGGCTGGGTGCGCAGCGACGCCACGTCCTCCGCGAGCGTCCGCCCGGCGCAGGATTCGATCGGCACGGTCTCGGCCTCGACCGGGCGCGGGATGCCGGCGAGGACGCGCCGAAGGGCCTCCTCGACAGGCAGGAGGCTCATACCCTCAAGGCTCCGCCGCGTAGGCGCCCGAGCGTCCGCCGCTCTTTGCGAGGAGGCGGATGCCCTCGATGCGCATGGCGCGGTCGGCGGCCTTCACCATGTCGTAGATGGTGAGGCAGGCGATGGAGACGGCGGTCAAGGCCTCCATCTCGACGCCGGTCTGGCCGGCGACCTTCACCTCCGCCGTCACCCGCACGCCGGGCAGCGCCTCGTCGAGGGCGCACTCCACGGCGACTTTCGTGAGGAGGAGGGGGTGGCACAGCGGGATCAGCTCGTGGGTGCGCTTCGCCGCCATGATGCCGGCGAGCCGCGCCGTGCCGAGCACGTCGCCCTTCTTGGCGTCGCCGTCGCGGATGAGGCGCACGGTCCCGGGCGCCGTCACGACGCGGCCCTCGGCGCGGGCGGTGCGGGCGGTGACGGCCTTGTCCGACACGTCGACCATGGCGGCGGCGCCGGTGCGGTCGAGGTGGGTAAGGGAGGCTTTCATGGGGGCGCCGCACCGATCAGGTCGGGGATCGCGGATGAGCCTTCTTCCGTGAGGGCATATATTCGGCAGAACTCCGGGAAGCCCTCGGGCAAGGGCAGCTCGGTCATCCAGCCGATCTGGGCCATCTCGGACCACAGCACATGGTTCGCGCTGCCTTCGGTGGTCAGCATCTGGCTATCGGGGTTCTGGAGAGCCGCTTCCAGGACGGAGCGGTCGCCGGCGCCGAGCGCCGCGATCCGCCGCCTGAAGTGCTCCCGGTCGGGACCCATCGCCGCTCATCCGAACAGGAGGCGCCGCGTCGCCGCCGCCACGTCCGCCTCGCGCATCAGGCTCTCGCCGACGAGGAGCGTGCGGATGCCGGCGCGGGCGAGCCGCTCCACGTCGGCGCGGGTGAAGATGCCGCTCTCGCCGACGACGATGCGGCCGGGCGGGATGCGCGGGGCGAGTTCCTCCGAGACGGCAAGCGAGGTCTCGAAGGTGCGGAGATTCCGGTTGTTGATGCCGACGAGCTTCGTGTCGAGGGAAAGGGCCCGGTCGAGCTCGCGAGCATCGTGGACCTCGACGAGGGCGTCCATGCCGAGAGCATGGGCCGCGTCGACAAGGGCACGGGCCTCGCCGTCGGTGACGCTCGCCATGATGACGAGGATGCAGTCGGCGCCCCAAAGACGGGCCTCGTGCACCTGGTAGGGCTCGAAGAGGAAGTCCTTGCGGAGCGCCGGCAGGCCGGAGGCGTCGCGGGCGGCCGAAAGGTATTCGGGACGGCCCTGGAACGAGGGCTCGTCGGTCAGCACCGAGAGGCAGGTGGCGCCGCCGTCCGCGTAGGCGCGGGCAAGCGCCGGCGGGTCGAAGTCGGCCCGGATCAGGCCCTTCGACGGGCTCGCCTTCTTGATCTCGGCGATGAGGGCCGGGCGGCCTTGCGTAAGGTGGCGCTCGATCGCGGCCGCGAAGCCCCGCGGGGGAGGGGCCTCGCGCGCCCGCCGCTCGATCTCCTTCGGCGCGATCCGGGCCTTGGCGGCCTCGATCTCCAGCCGCTTATAGGCCTCGATCCGGGCCAGCACGTCGCTCATGTCAGCTGTTCGAGACCGCGATCAGGCGCTCGAGCACGCCCCGGGCGGCGCCCGAGTCGACCGCCTGCATGGCGCGCTCGACGCCCTCGCGCAACGTCGCGACCTTCTCGGCGACGACGAGGGCCGCGGCGGCGTTGAAGACCGCGATGTCGCGGTAGGGCGTCGGCAGGCCTTCGAGGGCGGCGCGCAGCTCGCGGGCGTTGTGGTCGGGGTCGCCCCCTTTCAGGTTCTCGGGGTTCGCGGTCTTGAGTCCCACGTCCTGCGGGCTCACGGTGAACTCGCGGATCGCGCCGTCCTCCAGCGCCACGACGTGGGTCGGGCCAGTGGTCGTGATCTCGTCGAGGCCGTCGGAGCCGTGCACGGTCCAGACCCGGCGCGAGCCGAGCTCCTTCAACCCTTGCGTCAACGGATTGAGCCAAGCTTTTGCCGGGACGCCGAGAAGCTGGCGTGAGACCCCCGCCGGGTTGGACAGGGGCCCGAGCAGGTTGAAGAGCGTGCGGGTGCCGAGCTCGACGCGGGCGGCCGCGACGTGGCGCATCGAGGCGTGGTGAGTCTGGGCGAACATGAAGCACAGGCCCGCCTCCTTGAGGCAGCGCGACAGATGCGCCGGCTCGAGGCCGATCTTGACCCCGAGGGCCGAGAGCACGTCGGCGGCGCCGGAGCGGGACGAGGCGGCGCGGTTGCCGTGCTTCGCGACCTTGACGCCGCAGGCGGCGACGATGATCGCGGCCAAGGTCGAGATGTTGTAGCTGCCCGACTGGTCGCCGCCGGTGCCGACGATGTCGATGGCGTCGTCCGGCGCCTCGACCTTGAGCATGCGCCCGCGCATGGCCGAGGCCGCGCCGACGATCTCGTCGAGGGCCTCGCCGCGCACGCGCAGCGCCATGAGGAAGCCGCCGGCCTGGGCCGGCGTCACCTCGCCGGAGAGCAGCGTGTCGAAGGCGGCGCGGGCCTCCTCGCGGGTCAGCGCCGCCCCGGTCGCGACCTTGGCGATGTAGGGCTTGAAGGACTCCATGGCGGCTCAATGCACGGCAACGGCCGGATTGTCACGCTTTTCGCGGTTGAAGGCCGCCGCGAGGTCGAGGAAGTTGCGCACGATGCGCTCGCCGTGCTCCGACTTGATGCTCTCCGGGTGGAACTGCACCCCGTGGATCGGCAGCGCCCGGTGGGCGAGCCCCATGACGAGGCCGTCGCCGGTCTCGGCCGTCACCTCGAGGTCCGCGGGGCAGGTGTCGCGGGCGACGACGAGGGAGTGGTAGCGCGTCGCCTCGAACGCCGCGTTGATGCCGCGGAAAACGCTGCGGCCGGAATGCTTTACCGTCGAGACCTTGCCGTGCATGGGAACCGGCGCGCGCACCACCTCGCCGCCGAAGGCCTGCCCGATCGCCTGCATGCCGAGGCAGACGCCGAACACCGGCACCCGCGGGCCGACCTCGCGGATCACGTCGAGGCAGATGCCGGCCTCGTTCGGCGTGCAGGGCCCGGGCGACAGCACGATCGCGTCCGGCGCCTCGTCGAGGAGCGCCTGCGGCGTCGTCTCGTCGTTGCGCACCACCCGGATGCGCGCGACGAGCGGGCCGATCAGGTGCACGAGGTTCCAGGTGAACGAGTCGTAGTTGTCCACGACGACGACCGCGGCCATCGCATGTTCCTTCAGGTGGAGGGAGGGGTTTGCCCGCGCGGTGCGGCGGGGTCAAGGCGGCGCTTTCGACACCCGGCGGCGGCGCGCGAAAACCCGACGATGTCGCGGGAAAAACCCGACGATGTCGCGGGAAAACACTGATGATGGCGATGACGGGCCGACGATGTCGATGGCCAGGCGCGCCTGGGGGTCCGGCGCCGGCCAGGACCCGCGACTCGGGCCTCTTCCGTGCGGAGGCCTCTGCGAAACGTGGACGAGGCCGGCACGATCCTCCCTCCCCTCAGGGCTACGGCATTCACACATCTCGCTTGGGCAGCCGGGACATGTGAGCGCGTCTTCCCTCCCCCTTGCGGGGAGGGCGGAATCCGCGAAGCGGAGCCGGGTGGGGGTCGCGGGCGTAGAGCCCGGGGTAGCCAGCAGGGCGCTTGCATCACGCGGGTGTCAAACGGCCGGTGCCGCGTTCCGGCCATTCGACCCCCACCCCGCTCGGCCTTCGGCCGAGTCGGCCCTCCCCGCAAGGGGGAGGGAAAAAGCCGCGGTGGCTCGTTGATGTGTGAATCCGCTAGCCCCTCAGGGGAGGGTAGGACGGGGTATCGCGCGAAGCGCGGCCTGCCCAGTGCCTTCCGCGAGGCCCGGAGGAATGTCGCGGACGGCGGAAGCCGCTTCGCGGCTTACCCCACCCGGGGGCTGCATGTCCCTCTCCTGAAGGGGAGGAGCGCCGGCGGTGCGTTTCGCCCCCTTCGGCCCGCGGCGTGCCTCAGTCGAACGGGCGCTCGGGACGGGCCGAGCGGAGTCGTCCGTCGATCGCATGGAAGCCTCGTGTTTCGGCGGCGGGGGCGATGTCAAGGACGGGCCGAAGGCCCGCCGCCTCCGGCGGTCTTGATCCTTGACATCACCCCCGCCGCCGAAAAATCCTCATCCATGCGCTCGACGGACGGGTCTCGACGGGAGCGCCGTGTCGGCTGCTCTATGCCGCTTGATTGTCGAAGACCAGTACAACCTCACGCCGCATGCGGCCATCTAATGCCTCTGCGGAAGCACCCCGCTTGGGTGGCGGCAAATAGCGCCGATTAGCCGGCAATGCCCGCTCGTGACGGGACTTCAAGCGTAATCCATGCTCTTCAGCAACGGCGGCGACGATTGACGAATTTGGGACAAACGTTCCGCGAACGGTCGAGTCGCCGACAACGTAGACGGCTCTGCCGCCGGCCCGCAAGACCCTGGTCACTTCCTCGAACGCCCGTCCCATATCCCACACATATTGGGATAACAGACCCTGATCGCGTGACGATAGCGCGGGTTGCAAGCCAAGCTGCTTGATCAATGCTTTGACCCATTCAGCCTCAAGCGCCTGCGTGGACGACGCCTCGGTGCCCACACTCTCAGAGCGAATCTGACGAAGCTGCTCGATCGTGTGGCCCATCCATACAAGAGAAAACTTACTGCAACGAATGTAGTCGATGGCATTGAGGTAAGGAGGTGACGTAAGGACGAGATCGATGGACTTCGAGGCGACATTCAGGTTCCGGGCGTCGCCTTGTTCCACAACCGCGTCGGCACCGACCGCCCCCGACCTGAGGTGAGGGCAGTTCGCGACGACCGTTTCTACGGCAGACAGGAACCTGTTGAATGGCTTCACAGGCGCGTGCTTGAAGACTCGATGAGGACGGCTGTGGGATAAATCCATAGCGCGCGACGCGCCGGCGCTTTTGGTGATGATAAGGCGCGAGAAGCCGCACCACAGGGCATCACGGACCGCTTCGTCGTGAACGCGGCGGATTGTCCCCGAGAGCGCGGTTAGCTGACGCCGCGCGTAGTCGTCGAACCAGTACCGAATAAACTTTTGAGTCTCGCTATCGCTACCGATCGGGTATGCAATGCCGGACGTGAGCGACCGGAATTTAAGCTTCGCTTTATCCAGCACTTGCTCGGCTTTATCATTTACTTCGTCTGGATCGATGGCGCGCGTCCAGACGCCGGCGAGCAGCACCGCGAGCGGATCAATATCGACGCCTATCGCGCGATGGCCTTTTGCATGTGCGACGGCGAGTACAGTTCCGGACCCGGCCATCGGGTCGAGCACGCGCAACGGCACCTTGCTCTCGCCAATGGCGTCAAGCGCGATACCCGGCGCCATGCGCGCGGGAAATGGATGAATGGGGTTGCGCCCGACCGCTTCGAGTATCGTTTTGTTATGAGACTTCAGCATGTGGGCTCTCAGTCGACGATTATATCACGTGGTCACGGTCGGCCGGACTGCGCTGAGACGTGTTCGTCAAGGTGCTCTTTGGTGGCCGCTTCGATCGCCGCGAGCACATTCTCGGGACTCTGATTCAGTTCGACAGTGCGGTCGGTTGCGGTGATCTCATAGCTGGCCATAGCCGACATTGCCTTGCACAATTCTACTAACTCTTCGTTGGTGGCTACCTTGTAGGGCGGGTTCTCCTTGCCGAGCGCAACCCGCAGAGCGCCATACTCGACGGAGGCCATCTCGTATTCTTGTTGGAGAGAGTGGATCGCATTGATGATTCTCTTATACGGAGGCTTTGCAACAACCTCTTTTTCGATCTGACCGATCCAAGCTTTGCATTCTTCAGGCAAGCTGCACGTCTGCAACAGCTCGCGGATTTTCTCCAAGCTGGGCCGCTTGACCGGCCGCAGTTGGACCAGTCGGGCCAGATCGTCAACATGAATGGCCGTGATGGTGCGCGGCTTCCCACTGGCGGCCGTGCTGTCCCGGTCATTTCGGATGTCTTTGGCAAGAGCACTGTCTCTGCCCACCGTATGTTCGAATGCTGGTGCCACGACGACGGCATGCTCACATTGCGCCTCATCGCGGTGCCTTGCGATCGTCGCAACGCCAAAGTCCTTCGCTTTGAGTTTGGCGCCGGCTTTCTTTTTGCTCTTGGCGTCGAGCGTCACGGCATACCGGCGTGGATTGCCCTTTGCGTCGGGACTCAGATGGGCCTTCGCCACACCGTCGGGTTTACTCTTCCCGCCAATGCGCGTCGCGTCAAATCCCAAGCTGCGGAACGCCTCCACGACCTCAATCTCGAGCTGATTTTCGTCGTTGCGCGCATTGCGGAGCGCATTCGCGATCGTGAGCGCGGTTCGCCGGCCCGACTCTTGCGCCACGTGGCGAAGCAGCTGATCCCGCGTGGTCATCACCTCGTCGATTTGGTGCTGCTTCAGACCGGCCTGCTGCAAGTGCGATTCCAGCAGCACCTCAGCCATTGCAAACATTTCTAATGGCAGACCGCTGGTCTTGCTCGTGAACTCGTCAAAAAAAGCACCGACGAAAGGGTGCAGACCGTTGACGCGCAGCCGGCCCGTGACCGTGTCATAGACCGCGAGCGCGTCCTCCGACGTGGCGTCGTAGACGAATTCCAGTCCAGTTACGAATTGCTCGGGCTTCTCGGCGCGAGCTTCCAAGGTCGCGAGTAACGCGTCTCGTTCTGCTGGCGTGGTCGCCGGCGGGACTGCGACGTAGCGTGACCGAATCCTTCCGGCCAACGCCGCCCGGGCCATTTCGATAATCGGGCGCCGCGCTAAACTCGCAGGGCTACCTCCGAATTTCCTCGCAAGCTTGGCACCCGGATCCTCTTCAGCGTCAACTTTTTCAAGCTCCGGACGGAGTTTGTTGAAAATGCCGCGAAGAATATTTTGAGCGTCCTCAAGGACCGGTCCCTGGCGTAGATGCTCGCGATCGGACTGGAGATGTGCATCCAGGCCATCCATGTTGACCACGACACGAATGCGGCCAAAGGTGCCGTGCCGGAGCTCGTTCGGCGAGATGCCGAAGTGGCCGTCATCGACGTTGATCAGACGACCGAGCACGTACACGAAGAATCCATAGCTTCGCCCCAGTTCGTCGGATTTCCCTGTCAAGAGGTCCCGATAGGCTTCTGCGTAGCCCGTAATCCGACCAATGGACGGATGCTGGAGAGCAAATCGCGTCTCGGATGTGGCCGGCTGGCTCTTGTCCTCGATGGCGTCGATGTCCTTCGCAGGTTTCGGCAGCTCTTCGATATCCTTGCCGAGGATCCATCGCTTAATGCGGCCTTTTCCGGCCTTGCTGGGCTCAAGCTTTTTGCCGTCCAAATAGATCGCGAAATCATCACGCAAAGGTAGTGCGGTCCGGAGCACCCACTCCAGCCTTCCGCGTCGAATTTCGTGCACTTTATCCTTCAGGTCGGACAGAACAGCGAACGTCCAGGACTCAGCAGAGGCCGCACCGAATAACTTGATTTTCGTATTCTTGAGCGCGGCGGAGCCGGTCCATGCTTCAAGCGCCTCTTTTGCCTGCGCCTCTGTCAGCTGCCGCAGACCAATTCTGACAGGCGTCTTCGGCTCGACCTCCGTTTCGCCGCGGTCATCGACGACCTTGAAGTCCATCGATGTCGAATAGTAAATGCCATCCTTTTTTGTGATGTGCGTCAGCCTATTTGCGAGGACATACGATGCGAGTTTTCCTATGCCAAATTTCCCAATCTGCTGGCGCCCCAGCGGAAGCTTGGCAAGCTCACGCTTGTCACTTTTGCCGATCAGCCAATGTTGTTTGAGACCAGGCGCATCCATGCCGCCGCCGTCATCAAGAACAGAGATCGTCGCTCCCTGCTCGTGGAAATCCGCTGGCAGCAGGACCGCCACGCGACGAGCGCCGGCGTCAAATGAGTTAGCAACCAGCTCTTCGATTGCCTTGTTCGGGCTGGCGTACAGGCCTTCGGAAAATAGGCTGACGATTCGGTAGCTCAACCGAACGTCGATTTTCTCCGTTTCCGTGCCAGCAGTTGCAAAGGTGGGTTTTTTCGTCATGCGCGGATAAGAGTACCATAATTTGCACTGATGTAGCGGCAAGGCTTAAGACCTACTGCCCCCGTCTCGCCCGGCTCGCGAATCGCACCGCGTCCTCCGCCGCGCGGAACAGGGCCTTCGCCTTGTTGACGCACTCCTGCTGCTCGGCGGCGGGGTCCGAGTCGTAGACGATGCCGGCGCCGGCCTGGACCGACATGCGGCCGTCTTTCACGATCGCGGTGCGCAGCACGATGCAGGTGTCCATCTCGCCGTTCGCGCCGAAGTAGCCGATGCAGCCGGCGTAGGGCCCGCGCTTCTCGCGCTCCAATTCGTCGATGATCTCCATCGCGCGCACCTTGGGGGCGCCCGAGACCGTGCCGCAGGGAAAGCCCGCGACGAGGGCGTCGAGGGCGTCGTGGGCAGGGTCGAGCCGGCCCTCGACGTTCGAGACGATGTGCATCACCTGGCTGTAGTACTCGAGATAGAAGCTGTTCGTGACGCGCACGCTGCCGAGCGCCGAGACGCGGCCGACGTCGTTCCGCCCGAGGTCGAGGAGCATGAGGTGCTCGGCGCGCTCCTTCGGGTCCGCCAGGAGCTCGTCGGCGAGGCGCTTGTCCTCGGCCGCGGTCGCGCCGCGCGGGCGCGTGCCGGCGATCGGGCGGATCGTCACCGTGCCGTCGCGGACCCGCACCAGGATCTCCGGGCTCGAGCAGACGACCTGGAAGCCCTCGAAGTCGAGGTAGCACAGGAACGGCGCCGGGTTGACGCGCCTGAGCGACCGGTAGAGCGCGAAGGCCGGCAGGGGGAACTCGGCCTCGAAGCGCTGGGAGAGCACCACCTGGAACACGTCGCCGGCGCGGATGTATTCCTTCGCCCGCTCGACCATGCCCTTAAACTCGGCATCGCTCGTGTTCGAGCGCGGCGCGTGCACGTCGAGGGTCGTCGGGTCGTGGCGCGCGTCGAAGGGAAGGGGGCGCTCCAAGGACCACATGGCCCGCTCGAGCCGGGCGAGCGCGCCCTCGTAGGCGGCCTTCGCCGACACTCCGCCCTGCGGGCGCACCGGCGTGATCAGGGAGATCTCGTCGCGCACCGCGTCGAACACCACCATGACGGTCGGGCGCACGAGGATCGCGTCGGGGAGGCCGAGCGCGTCCGGGTTCGGCTCCGGCAGGCGCTCCATGAGGCGCACCATGTCGTAGCCGAGATAGCCGAAGAGGCCGGCCGCCATGGGCGGCAGGTCCTGGCCAAGCGGGATCGCGCTCTCGGCGATGAGGGCGCGAAGCGACTCGAGGGGCGGGCGGCCGTCCGCGACGAAGCCCCCGCCGCCCTGCGGCGCGCGGTCGATCTCGGCCTCGCCGTTGCGGCAGCGCCAGACGAGGTCGGGGGCAAGCCCGATCATCGAGTAGCGCCCGCGCACGGCGCCGCCCTCGACGGATTCGAGGAGGAACGCCGCGCCGCCGTGGCCCTGGCGCAGCTTCAGGAAGGCCGCGACCGGCGTCTCGAGGTCGCCGACGAGGGTCGCGCGCACGACCCCGGTCTCGCCCGCCCGGTAGCGCGCCGAGAAGGCCTCGAAATCCGGCTCCGCCTGCACGCGACGATCAGCTCTCGCCGCCGGCGATGGCGCGGCGCGCGGCGTCCTGGTTGATTCTCACCCCGAGGTCCTGCTGCGCCTGCCGGACGTAATCGGAGATGAGGTCGTCCGAGAGGTAGAGCCGCATCTGGTCGGCGTCGGCGGCGGCCTCTTGCGTCGTCGTCATGTACGGCGGCACGGTCGCGGCCGTGACCTTGACCACCGCGCGCCCGTTGCCGGCGTCGGCGCTCGCGGCCCGCCCCACCGGCACCGAGAAGATGCGGTTAACGACCTCG
>DASVPW010000119.1:0-72519 GCA_036389455.1 Beijerinckiaceae bacterium | reverse complement strand
CTGTTCCCCACCCCGCTCGGCCTTTCCGCCGAGTCGGCCCTCCCCTGCGGAGGATTCGCGACCTTTCCGCCGCCCTGTGCGTTTTACCCTCCGACTTACTGAACGGAGGAGGCTCGAAACAGAATGGCGCGCGCGACGGCTTACGGCAGGCCGGGGCGGTACAACGCCCCCTTGGGCACCGACACCTTTCTGTTCGAGGACGACGGCTCGATCCCGAACAGCCCGCTGCCGCTCATCGTGCGGCAGGGCGCGATCACGCCCTCTTCCGGCGATCCGGCCAAGGCCTTCGAGCAGACCTTCGCCCGGAACGGTTGGACCAACGGCTGGCGGAACGGCATCTTCGACTATCACCACTACCACTCGACCGCGCACGAGGTCATCGGCATCGCCGCCGGTTCCGCGACGGTGCGCTTCGGCGGCGAGGGCGGCGAGACCGTCGGCCTCACGGCCGGCGACGTGGTCGTGATCCCGGCCGGCGTCGGCCACGCCCGCATCACGCAGAGCGACGACCTCCTCGTGGTCGGCGCCTACGCCGACGGGCGTGACTGGGACATCGTGCGCGATACGGAGTCGGCCGGAATCGCCGCAGCCCGGAAACGCATCGCCGCGGTACCGCTCCCCGCCGCCGACCCGGTTGACGGCGAGAGCGGGCCATTGATGAAGTTGTGGGGGCCATAAGCCCCGCTATAAGGCGGGCATGAACTGGCGCGAGTACTGGAACCGGGACACGCCGATCTACGTCGGCGAGCGGCACAAGGTCCTGCATTATCAGTCGATCGCGTCGGACATCGCGGCGCTCGTGCCCTCCCCCGAGGCGCACGTGCTCGACCACGGCTGCGGCGAAGCGCTCTCTGCCGGGCGGGTCGCGACGCGTTGCGCGCGGCTCTACCTCTGCGACGCCGCGCCCCTCGTGCGCGAGCGGCTTTCGGCGCGTTTCGGTGGCAATCCCAAGATCGAGGTGCTGGCGCCGGAGGAGATCGGGCGGCTCGAGGACGGCTCCCTCGACCTCGTCGTCGCGAACTCGCTCCTGCAATATCTCTCCCGGGACGAGCTGCGCGGCCTCCTGCGCCTGTGGCGTTTGAAGCTCAAGGGCGACGGGCGGCTCGCCCTCGCCGACGTGATCCCGCCGGACCTGAGCCCGCTGACCGACGCCAAGGCGCTCCTCGGCTTCGCCTGGAAGGGCGGGTTCGCGGCCCGTGCTGTCCTCGGCCTTATCCGCACGGCGCTCTCGGACTACCGCAAGATCCGCCGGGAACTCGGGCTCTCGACCTATGCCGAGAGCGAGATCATCGCGCTTCTGCGGGCCGAAGGCTTCTCGGCCGAGCGCCTGCATAAGAACATCGGGCACAACCAGGCCCGGATGACGTTCGAGGCGCGGCCCGCGTAGCTATCCTGCGAGGGGGCGTTCCCTCACCCGATCCGCTTAGCGGACTCGGTCTTTCCCCTTGGGGGAGGGGCTTGGCGGAACGTCCACAGCTTGTGTCCCAGGAAGTGCCAGAACAGCACGATCCCGGTCGTGAGCATCTGGGCCGGGAAATACCAGGTCGGACCGACGAGGCGGATGAACAGGGCCATGAGGGCCCAGGTGATGAGGAACCCGATCCCGGCCACGACCGCGAAGCGCCACGCCGCTTCGGCGTGCGGCCGATCGCTCGCGTAGGTGAGGCGCCGGTTGAGGAGGTAGGACACGATCGTCGCCGTGACGTAGCCTACGAGCGTCGCCGGGACCGGCCGGACGCCGGCGAGTTCCACGAGCCCGACCAAGAGCCCGAAATGCACCGCCGCCGCGACGAGGCCGACGCCGAAGAAGGTGGTGAATTGGCGCGCCCAAAGGGCGAGGGAGTCGGAGGCGGAGGACACGCGGCCCTGTTAGCCCGCGCCATCGCCGCCGTCACCTGCCGGTCAGCCTCACCCCTGGAGCTTCCCCGCGATCCGGCGCCCGAGCGCCCGCGGGCCGAGCTGCGCGCCGAGCGCGCCGATCTTGTTGGCAATCCCCGGGATTACGATGGCCTTGCCGGCCTCGTAGCCCGCGACCCCGGCGCGGGCGACTTTCGCCGCCCCGAGCGTCATGGCCCGCATCTTGACGAGGCGGGTCATCTGGAGGCTCGCCCGGGCCGAGAACTCCGTCGGGGTCGGGCCGGGGCAGAGCGCCGTCACGACGACGCCGTGGGGCTTCGCCTCCTCGTGCAGGGCCTCGGAGAGCGACAGCAGATAGGCCTTGGTGGCGTAGTATACGGCCATGTGGGGCCCGGCTTGGAAGGCCGCCGTCGAGGCGACGTTGAGGATGCCGCCCCGACGGCGCTCGATCAGCCCAGGCAGGAACAGCCGGGAGAGCTTGGTCGGCGTCGCGACGTTCAGCTCGACCATGGCGGCCTGCTGGTCGAAGGGCAGCGTCGCGAATTTCCCCCGCAGCCCGAAGCCGGCGTTGTTGACGAGGGTGTGGAGCGCGATCTCCCTCCCCTCCACAGCCTGGAACAGCGCCTGCGGCGCCACCGGGTCCTCGAGATCGAAGACGAGAGTCTCCACCGGGACGCCGTGCTTGCCCGAAAGCTCGGCCGCGAGCATCGCGAGCCGGTCCTCGCGCCGCGCGGTCAGGAGGAGCGAATAACCTTTGCCGGCGAACACCCGGGCGAGCTCCGCCCCGATGCCGCTCGACGCCCCCGTGATCAGGGTCCAGCGCCGGTCCTCCGCCATGCCCGTTCTCCCGCTCCAGCGTCCGCGTGGAGCTTCCAATAGCACCCAGACCTGTGTAAGAGGGCGCCTCAGCGTTCAATTCCTTCAAAAGCTTGGCCGTCCCGGAGGCGCGCGACCGTGCGCCCGGACGGCCGGACACGGCTTCCCATGCCCAAGCGGACTGACATCTCCTCCATCCTCATCATCGGCGCCGGCCCGATCGTCATCGGCCAGGCGTGCGAGTTCGACTACTCGGGGACCCAGGCCTGCAAGGCGCTGCGCGCCGAGGGCTACCGCATCGTCCTCGTCAACTCGAACCCCGCGACGATCATGACGGACCCGGATCTCGCGGACGCGACGTACGTCGAGCCGATCACCCCGGAGATCGTGGCGAAGATCATCGAGAAGGAGCGCCCCGACGCGCTCCTGCCCACCATGGGCGGCCAGACCGCGCTGAACACCGCCCTCTCCCTCAAGAAGATGGGCGTGCTGGAGAAGTTCGGGGTCGAGATGATCGGCGCGGACGCGGAGGCGATCGACAAGGCCGAGGACCGCCAGCTCTTCCGTGAGGCCATGGCGAAGATCGGGCTCGCTACCCCGAAGTCGCGCCTCGCCAACGCCTCGGCCCTCAAGAAGGCCGACCGCGCGAAGTACCTCGACGGAATCGGGACGATCGAGGCCGAGGCAAAGGCCGAGAACTGGCATCCCGGCGACCGCAAGCGGCGGCTCGCCGCCTTCGAGCTCAAGTGGCAGGCGGGCGAGAAGGACCGGCGCAAGCGCTATCAGGAGCACGCCATCGGCGAGGCCTTGATGGCGCTCTCGGAGGTCGGCTTGCCGGCGATCATCCGTCCGTCCTTTACGCTCGGCGGCACCGGCGGCGGCATCGCCTACAACCGCGAGGAGTTCCTCGACATCGTCGAGCGCGGCCTCGACGCCTCGCCGACGAACGAGGTGCTGATCGAGGAGTCTGTGCTCGGCTGGAAGGAGTACGAGATGGAGGTCGTCCGCGACAAGGCGGACAACTGCATCATCGTCTGCTCGATCGAGAACGTCGATCCGATGGGGGTCCATACCGGCGACTCGATCACCGTCGCGCCGGCCCTGACGCTCACCGACAAGGAATACCAGATCATGCGCGACGCCTCGATCGCGGTCTTGCGCGAGATCGGGGTCGAGACCGGCGGCTCGAACGTGCAGTTCGCGATCAACCCGGCGGACGGGCGCATGGTCGTGATCGAGATGAACCCGCGGGTGTCGCGCTCCTCCGCCCTCGCCTCGAAGGCGACGGGGTTCCCGATCGCCAAGGTCGCGGCGCGCCTCGCCGTCGGCTACACCCTCGACGAGATCGAGAACGACATCACGGGCGGCGCGACTCCGGCCTCGTTCGAGCCGACCATCGACTACGTCGTGACAAAGATCCCGCGCTTCGCGTTCGAGAAGTTCCCCGGCGCCGAGCCGACGCTCACCACCTCCATGAAGTCGGTCGGCGAGGCGATGGCGATCGGGCGCACCTTCCCGGAATCGCTCCAGAAGGCGCTGCGCTCGCTCGAGACCGGCCTCACCGGTCTCGACGAGGTCGAGATCGAAGGCCTCGGCAAGGGCGACGACCGCAACGCCGTCAAGGCGGCGCTCGGCACGCCGACCCCGGAGCGGCTCCTGAAGGTCGCGCAGGCGCTGCGCCTCGGCTTCTCCAAGGAGGACGTCCACGACAGCTGCCGCATCGACCCGTGGTTCCTGGAGCAGCTCCAGGCGATCGTGAATCTGGAGAAGAAGGTCCGGGCTCACGGCCTGCCGCAGACGCCGGGTGCCTTCCGGCAGCTCAAGGCCGTGGGCTTCTCCGACGCCCGCCTCGCCGTGCTTTCCGGCCGGAGCGAGGCCGAGGTGAAGGCGCTGCGCCGCTCCCTCGGCGTTCGCCCGGTGTTCAAGCGCATCGACACCTGCGCGGCCGAGTTCGCCTCGCCGACAGCCTACATGTACTCGACCTACGCGGCCCCCTTCGCCGGCCGCCCGGCCGACGAGGCCGGACCCTCGGACGCCCGGAAGGTCGTGATCCTCGGCGGCGGGCCGAACCGCATCGGCCAGGGCATCGAGTTCGACTACTGCTGCTGCCACGCCTGCTTCGCCCTCAAGGACGCCGGGTACGAGACCATCATGGTCAACTGCAACCCGGAGACCGTCTCGACCGACTACGACACCTCGGACCGGCTCTACTTCGAGCCGCTCACCGCCGAGGACGTCCTCGAGATCATCGACACGGAGCGCTCGCGCGGCACGCTCGTCGGCGTCATCGTGCAGTTCGGCGGCCAGACTCCGCTCAAGCTCGCCCGGGCGCTGGAAGAAGCGGACGTGCCGATCCTCGGCACCTCGCCGGACATGATCGATCTCGCCGAGGACCGGGACCGCTTCAAGCGCCTCCTCGACAAGCTCGGTCTCAAGCAGCCGAAGAACGGCATCGCCTATTCGGTCGAGCAGAGCCGCCTCGTCGCCGCCGACCTCGGCCTGCCCTTCGTGGTGCGCCCGTCCTATGTCCTCGGCGGGCGCGCCATGGCGATCGTGCGCGACGAGGCGCAGTTCGAGGACTACCTCCTGGGCACGCTGCCGAGCCTGATCCCGTCCGACGTCAAGGCCCGCTACCCGAACGACAAGACCGGGCAGATCAACACCGTGCTCGGCCAGAACCCCCTGCTCTTCGACCGCTACCTCTCCGACGCGATCGAGGTCGACGTCGACGCGCTCTGCGACGGGCAGGACGTGTTCATCGCCGGCATCATGGAGCACATCGAGGAGGCCGGCATCCACTCGGGCGACTCGGCCTGCTCGCTGCCGCCGCGCTCGCTTCCCCCTGAGACCATCGCGGCGCTGGAGAAGCAGACCACGGCGCTCGCGCTCGCGCTCGAGGTCGGAGGTCTCATGAACGTGCAGTACGCCATCAAGGACGGCGTCATCCACGTGCTGGAGGTCAACCCGCGCGCCTCGCGGACGGTGCCCTTCGTCGCCAAGGTCATCGGCGAGCCGATCGCCAAGATCGCGGCCCGCATCATGGCGGGCGAGAGCCTCGCCTCCTTCGCGCTCGTCCCCAAGGAGCTGCCGCACATCGGCGTCAAGGAGGCGGTGTTCCCCTTCGCCCGCTTCCCCGGCGTCGACGTGCTGCTCGGCCCCGAGATGCGCTCGACCGGCGAGGTCATCGGCCTCGACCGCGGCTTCGGCGTCGCCTTCGCCAAGAGCCAGCTCGGCTCCGGCACGGACGTGCCGCGCTCCGGCACGGTGTTCGTCTCGGTGCGCGACACGGACAAGGCCCGGATCCTCCCGGCCGTGAAGCTCCTCTCGGAGCTCGGCTTCAAGGTCCTGGCGACAGGCGGAACGCAGCGCTTCCTCGAGGACCAGGGCGTGACTTCCGCAAGAATTAACAAGGTGTTGGAAGGACGTCCTCACATCGTGGATGCGATCAAGAACGGCGATGTCCAGATCGTCTTCAACACCACGGAGGGGGCCGGTGCGCTATCGGACTCGCGCTCGCTGCGGCGCGCCGCCCTCTTGCATAAGGTGCCCTACTACACCACTCTAGCCGGGGCCATGGCCGCCGCCGAGGGGATCAAGGCCTATCTGGAGGGCGACCTCGAGGTGCGCGCGCTTCAGGATTACTTCGCCTGAAGGCCCTTCCGGGGCTCAAAGCCTCAGTTTTCCGACCCGCGGGGGCGCTGGAGACAGCCGCCCTCAGGGTCCTTTTGTCATGAAGAGACGACGATGGAAAAAGTGCCGATGACGGTGAAGGGCTTCGCCACCTTGGAGGAGGAGCTGCGCCATCGCCAGCAGGTGGAGCGCCCGCGCATCATCCAGGCGATTTCCGACGCGCGCTCGCTCGGCGACTTGTCCGAGAACGCCGAGTACCACTCCGCCAAGGAGGCCCAGTCGATGAACGAGGGCCGCATCCTGGAGCTCGAGAGCCTGATCTCGCGGGCCGAGATCATCGATATCTCGAAGCTCTCCGGCGACCGGGTGAAGTTCGGCGCGACCGTCAAGCTCGTCGACGAGGACACCGAGGAGGAGAAGACCTACCAGATCGTCGGCGAGCCCGAGGCCGACGTGCGCTCGGGACGCGTCTCGATCACCTCGCCCATCGCCCGCGCCCTGATCGGCAAGGGCGTCGGCGACACGGTCGAGGTCCACACTCCTGGCGGCGGCAAGAGCTACGAGATCGTGGGGGTGCGGTTCCGGTAACTGACTCTGCCCGAAATCTCCTTCCGTGGAGCGCCTGCCATGACCGGCCTCTCCCGCCGCGCCTTCCTCGGCGCGGCCGTCACCCTGGCGGCCACGCCCGCCCTCGCCCAAGCCGGAAGCATCGTCCCCGGCACTCGCTTCTCGTCGGTCGCGGTCGACGTCGGCCCGCTCCACGCGCGGCGGCTCGGCGACTACGCCGAGTTCGTGCGCCGGAGCCTGACTTCGGAGCTGCAGCGCGCCTTCGCGGACCGCCTCGGCGGGCCGGGGCCGCGCCTCGTGGTCGTCGTGACCGGCGTGTCGCTCAATCCTTACGTCGGCGGCGGGGCGGCGCCCCGTCGGGGGCGCGGCGGCGGCGACAGCGACTATCTCGAAGGCGAGGCCCTCGTCGTCGGGCTCCGCGGCGAGGTGCTGGCCCGCCATCCTCAGCTCTCGGCGACGCCGGCGAGCCAGGGCGGCGCCTGGTACGACCCCGCCTCCGAGCAGAAGCGCACCGCCTACCTCGCCTGGCATTACGCCCAATGGCTCAGGCGCGCGATCTGACTACCGGCTCATCTCCTCGAACGGCACGAGCGGGGCGTCCTTGACCGTGTTGAGGGTGAGCGCGGTGCGGACGTTGCGCACGTTCGGCAGCGCCGTCAGCTCGCCGACCACCGCCTGGAACCCGGAAAGGTTCGGGGCGATGCACTTGAGGATGAAGTCCACGTCGCCGGACAGCGTCCAGCACTCGCGCACCGCCGGCCAGTCCTTCACCCGCGCCTGGAAGCCGGAAAGCTCGGCTTTCCCTTGCGCCGCGAGCTGGACCATGGCGAAGAACACGACCTCGTAGCCGAGCATCTGCGGGTTCAGGAGCGTGCGGTAGCCCTCGATGTAGCCCGCCTCCTCGAGCGCCCGGACGCGGCGCAGGCACGGCGGCGCGGACAGCCCGACCCGGCGCGCGAGCTCGACGTTCGTGATGCTGGCGTCGGCCTGCAGCTCCTTCAGGATCGCGAGGTCGATGGCATCGAGGCGTCCGCGCACGAAAATTTCTCCAGGCCGGAGACGGCTAGGTAGGCGGCCTGCCCCGGTGAAGCAAGAAGCGTGGCAGAGCCCCTGTACCTTAGGCCATCATGGTGGCCGTCTCCCGGGGCCCCGGCGCGGGATTGACGGCGCAGCAATCCCGGTCTAGGAATATAGGCAGAGGCCGTGGAAGGAGCAGGACCGTGGACGCCGCGAGGACGATTCCGCTTCTTCGGGGCGTTTTCCCGTGGAGCCTTTCACGGATTTTCCACGGGCGAAGCGCCTCCGCCCGGCCCGCCAGCTCCAACATCAGCATCATCACCGTCGAAATCCCAATGATGCACCGGACCTTCCAAGGCCGGCCTGCAGGAGCCAAGACTCCGCTATGAGGGGCCGGGAGGGCGGCACGGCGTGAAGATCTGGGTCCTGACCGACGGCAAGGCCGGGGACGAGGTGCAGTGCCTCGGCGTCGCCGAGGCGCTCGGCAGTGCCGTGGAGGTGCGCCGGGTGAAACCGCGGACGCCCTTCGTGTGGCTTGCCCCTTGGGGGCCGATCGATCCGGCCGAGGCGCCCGGCCGGCCGGGGAGCCCCCTCGCGCCGCCCTTCCCGGATGTTTTAATCGCCTCCGGTCGCCGCACCGTGCCTTACGTCAGGCGGGTGAAGCAGGCTTCCGGCGGGCGGACCTTCACGGTGTTCCTCAAGGACCCGGTCACCGGACCGCGCGCCGCCGACCTGATCTGGGTGCCGGAGCACGACCGCCTGCGCGGCCCGAACGTGATCGCGACCCTCACCCCGCCGCACCGGATCACGCCGGAACGTCTCTCTCGCGCGCGAGGGAGCCCCGATCCGCGGCTTGCCCCCCTCCCCCGTCCCCGGGTCGCGGTGCTCGTGGGAGGCCCGAGCCGGCACTACGAGTTCCACGCCGAGGACGCGGCGCGGTTCCTGGCCGATCTCGCCCGGCTTGCCGAGACCGGCGTCGGCCTCATGGCAACCGCCTCCCGGCGCACCCCATCGGCCCTGCGGGACGGCCTTTCCCGCCTGATCGAACGCCGCGGCGGCTTCCTGTGGGACGGGAGCGGCGACAACCCCTACGCGGCCATCCTCGCGCTCGCCGACGCCGTCGTGGTCACGGCCGATTCCTACAACATGGTCGGCGAGGCGGCGGCGACCGGCGTCCCGATCCTCGTCTTCGAGCCGACGGGCGGCCATCCGAAGCTCAGGCGCTTCCTCGACGGCCTTGCCCGCAAGGGAGCTGTGCAACCCTTCACCGGGCGGCTTGAACCCCTTAGCTATGACCCCATAGATTCAACCCCGGCTATCGCCGAGGCCGTCAGGGACGGCCTTCGGCGCCATGCCCATGCCCTCGGCCTGCCCGAGGGCTGACCGGCCCCGGAGACCCTCATGGCCCACCATCACGCCAGGCTTGTCATCGTCGGCTCGGGGCCGGCCGGCTACACGGCGGCAATCTACGCCGCCCGCGCCATGCTGGAGCCCGTGCTGGTCTCCGGCTTCCAGGCCGGCGGCCAGCTCATGATCACGACCGACGTCGAGAACTACCCGGGCTTCGCCGACGTGATCCAGGGGCCGTGGCTCATGGAGCAGATGCGCCTCCAGGCCGAGCACGTCGGCACCCGCATGGTGTCGGACCACGTGGTGAAAGTCGAGCTCGGCAAGCGCCCGTTCCGCCTCACCTGCGATAGCGGCGACACCTTCACCTGCGACGCCCTCGTGATCGCGACCGGGGCCCAGGCAAAGTGGCTGGGGCTCCCCTCCGAGGCGAGGTTCCAGGGCTTCGGCGTCTCGGCATGCGCGACCTGCGACGGGTTCTTCTTCAGGGGCAAGGAGGTCGTGGTGGTCGGCGGCGGCAACACCGCCGTCGAGGAGGCGCTCTACCTCGCGAACCTCGCCACGAAAGTCACGGTGATCCACCGTCGCGACGCCTTCCGGGCCGAGCGCATCCTCCAGGACCGGCTGTTCCGGCACCCGAAGATCGCGGTCGTCTGGGACAGCGCCGTGGAAGAAATCGGCGGCGGCGAGGCGCCGCCCTCCGTGACGCACGTGCGCCTGCGCAACCTCAAGAGCGGCGCCGTCTCGGAGATGCGCACCGACGGCGTCTTCGTCGCCATCGGCCACAAGCCCGCGACCGAGCTCTTCGCCGGCCAGCTCGACATGAAGCCCGGCGGCTATCTCCTGACCCTGCCCGATTCGACGCAGACCAACGTCCCCGGCGTCTTCGCGGCGGGCGACGTCACCGACGACGTGTACCGGCAGGCCGTGACAGCCGCCGGAATGGGCTGTATGGCGGCACTCGAAGCTGAGCGGTACCTTGCCGCCGCGGACATGACGCGTCAGGCGGCCGAGTAGCCCGCGACGGCGCCTTTCAAGGACCGCCGCCTTGGACTGGGACAAGATACGGATCTTCTACACGGTCGCGGAAGCCGGAAGCTTCACCCGGGCGGGCGACGACCTGGGCTTGAGCCAGTCGGCGGTGAGCCGGCAGATCAGCGCCCTCGAGCGCGAGCTCAAGGCGCCGCTGTTCCACCGCCACGCCCGCGGCCTGATCCTGACCGAGCAGGGCGACCTCCTGTTCCGTGCCGCCCGCGACATGCGCATGCGCCTCGAGACGACGCGCGCGCGCCTCGTCGAGACGAGCGAGCGCCCCTCCGGCGACCTCAAGGTGACGGCGACCGTCGGCCTCGGCTCGATCTGGCTCGCGCAAAGGATCGGCGAGTTCCTCGACCTCTATCCCGACGTCAGGGTGGAACTCATCCTAACCAACGAGGAACTCGATCTCGCCATGCGCGAGGCCGACGTGGCGATTCGGCTGCGCCGGCCGGCCCAGCCGGACCTGATCCAGCGCCGGCTCTTCACGGTCCATTTCCACGCCTTCGCGTCGAAGGACTACATCAAGCGCTTCGGCGAGCCGAAGTCCCTCGAGGACCTCGATAATCACCGCCTGGTCTCGTTCGGGGGCGACCAGCCCTCCTACCTGATGGCGGTGCACTGGCTCTCGACCGCGGGCCGCGACGCGCAGGATCCCCGCCCCTACCACTGCGTCATGAACAACATCACGGCGCTCAAGATCGCGGTCGAGACCGGCGCCGGCATCGGCGTCCTGCCGGACTACGCCGTCGACGGCGACGCCAAGCTCACGCAGATCCTGCGCGACGTCGAGATGCCGTCCCTCGACAGCTACCTCGTCTACGCCGAGGAGATGCGCAGCGTCGCCCGCGTCCAGGCCTTCCGCGACTTCCTGGTGGCGAAGGCCCAGCGCTGGACCTTCTGAGGCCATTGGCGAGGTCGGCCCTCTTCGCCGGAACCTGCCGCCGCCTCATGCCCCGACGAGCTCCACGATCACGATCTCGGGCGGGATGCCGAGGCGGAGGGGGAAGCCCGACACCCCGAGCCCGGCGCTCACGACAAGGTCGCGGCCGTCCTCGCGGATGTGGCCATGCGCCCAGCGCCGGGGCGCGCGGCCCGAGGGCACGTGCAGGGCGGGGAGCCCCGGCCAGCGGATCTGGCCGCCGTGCATGTGGCCGGCCACCATCAGATGCCCGGCCGGCAGGTCGTGGAACAGACCCGGACTGTGCGTCGCGACGAGCGCCGGGACGCCCTCGGGCAGCTGCCCGAGGAGCGACAGGTCAGGTTCTCCATAGCGGTCGTCCTCGAGCCCGACGACCGCGAGGGAATCGCCGCCGCGGCGGGCGACGACGATGCGGTTCTCGATCGTCGCGAGACCCGCCGCCGCGAAGGCGGCCATGACGACGTCGCGCCCGTATTTCCAATCGTGATTGCCCATGACGGCGAGAATGCCGGCGGGCGCGCGCAGACCCGCAAGCTCCCGGGCGATCGCCTCCGGCGGCACCCGCCCGCCGCCGAGCGGCATCATGTTCATGTAGTCGCCGAGGAGCAGCACGAGGTCGGGGGCGAGCGCGTTCGTCTCGGCCACGATTTTTCGGAGCCGCGCGACATCGTCGGCGTAGCCGCCGACGTGGAGATCGGCGAGGAGCGCGACGCGCCAGGGGCTTCCCACGTCCGGGAGCGGGATGCGGTAGGCGACGACCCGGTGCGGCGGTGCCTGCGCAAGGCGCGTCCAGAGGCCCTTCCGGCCCGCGGGATCGGCGAAGGGCGGCTTGGCGGCGAGCCGGTCTCCCACCCACGAGATCAGGCTGACGCGGCCTCGGCGGCGGGGCCGGCCCTCGGGCCCGCTCACACGGCGGCCCCGAGCCGGGCGAGGGCCTCCTCGATCTTGCGCCGGCGCTCGACCGCCGCTTCCCGGCGCTCGCGCTGCTCCTCGACCACCTCCTCGGGGGCGCGGCTCAGGAAATCGGGGTTGGCGAGCTTCTGGTCGATCTTGGCGACCTCGCCTTCGAGCTTCTGCTTCTCCTTGGCGAGGCGCGCGGCTTCGGCCGCGAGGTCAACGATGCCCTCGAGCGGCAGCGCCGCCGTCTCGCCGCGCACGATGAGCTGCACCGCGCTCCGCGGGGCGGCGTCCGCGACCGTGATGCCGGAGAGACGGGCCATGCGCCGGACGGTCTCGTCCCAGCGCGCGATGCGGGCCCGCGCGGCCTGCGACGGCTGGACCAGCACGAGGGGAATCTGCGCGCCGGCCGGGACGTTCGTCTCCGAGCGCGCCGAACGGGTTTCCGAGATCAGCTCGACGACCCAGCCGAGCTCGGCCTCCGCGGCCGCGTCGGCGAGGCCCGCGAGGTCGGGCCAGGGGGCAAGAGCGAGGATGCCCTCCCCTCCCCGTCCAGCCCACAGCTCCTCGGTGAGGAAGGGCATGAAGGGGTGGAGGAGCTTGCAGATGGCGTCGAGGACGAAGGCGACGGTAGCGCGGGTCTCGTCCTTGGCCGGGCCGTCGGCCCCTTGCAGCACGGGCTTCGCGAGCTCGACGTACCAGTCGCAGAAGACGCCCCAGACGAAGCGGTAGGCCGCCGCCGCCGCCTCGTTGAACTTGTAGAGGACGATTCCCTGCGTGACCTCGCCGACCGCCTTCGCGGCCTCGCCGAGGGCCCAGCGGTTGAGGGTCTCCTTGACGCTGCGCGGGTCGAAGGCGGGGTCGCGGGCGCAGCCGTTGATCTCGGCGAAGCGGGCGGCGTTCCAGATCTTCGTCGCGAAGTTGCGGTAGCCTTCGACGCGCTGGATCGAGAGCTTGATGTCACGCCCTTGCGCCGCCATGGCGGCAAGGGTGAAGCGGAGCGCATCGGCGCCGTAGTCGTCGATAAGGCCGAGCGGGTCGATGACGTTGCCCTTCGACTTCGACATCTTGGCCCCGCGCTCGTCGCGCACGAGGGCGTGGATGTAGACGTCGTGGAACGGCACCTCGTCCATGAAGTGCAAGCCGAGCATCATCATCCGGGCGACCCAGAAGAAGATGATGTCGAAGCCGGTGACGAGGACGCTCGTCGGATAATAGCGCCGCAGCTCCGGCGTGTCGTCGGGCCATCCCAGCGTCGAGAAGGGCCAAAGGCCGGACGAGAACCAGGTGTCGAGGACGTCCTCATCGCGCACGAGGTAGCCGGCGGCGCGGTCAGGGCTGGCGGCGAGCGCCGCAGCCTCCTCCTCCGCCATCTCGCCCTTGACGACGGCCTGGGCGAGCGCCTCGGCGAGCGCCTCCTCGGGCGTCTCTGCGACGTGGACCGTGCCGTCAGGTGCGTACCAGGCCGGGATCTGGTGGCCCCACCAGAGCTGGCGTGAGATGCACCACGGCTCGATGTTCTCGAGCCATTGGAAGTAGGTCTTTTCCCAAGTCTCGGGAACGATGCGGGTCCGGCCCTCGCGGACGGCGGCGAGCGCGCGCTCGGCCAAGGACTTCACATCGACGTACCACTGGTCGGTCAGGTACGGCTCGACCGGCACGTTCGAGCGGTCGCCGTGCGGGACCATGTGGACGTGCGGCTCGACCTTCTCGAGGCAGCCCCGCTCCTCCAGCAGGGCGACGAGGCGCTTTCGCGCCTCGAAACGGTCGAGGCCGTCGAGGGCAAGCGCGGCGTTAACGCCTTCGCTCGCGGGCAAGCCCGCAGCGAAGTCCTCGTTCCCGTGCAGCCGAAGCTGCGCTTCCGGCCCGAAGATGTTGACGGACTTGAGACCGTGTCGCCGTCCGACCTCGAAGTCGTTGAAATCGTGCGCCGGCGTGATCTTGACCGCGCCGGTGCCCTTCTCGGGGTCGGAGTATTCGTCGGCAACGATGGGGAGGCGACGGTCGACGAGGGGCAGGATCGCGTTCTTGCCGACGGCGTCCCGGTAGCGCTCGTCGTCCGGGTGCACCGCGACGCCGGTGTCGCCGAGCATCGTTTCCGGCCTCGTCGTCGCGACGACGATGAAGGTCGAGGGGTCGGCGGGGTCGTAAGGCCTGCCCTCGACGGGATAGCGGATATGCCAGAGGCTTCCCTTGACCTCGACCTGCTGCACCTCGAGGTCGGAAATCGCGGTCTGGAAGCGCGGATCCCAGTTCACGAGGCGCTTGTCGCGGTAGATCAGGCCGTCGCGGTAGAGCCGCACGAACACCTTGAGCACCGCCCGCGACAGGCCCTCGTCCATGGTGAAGCGGGTGCGCGACCAGTCGCAGGAGCAGCCGAGGCGGCGGAGCTGCCCGAGGATCGTGCCCTCCGACTCCTCCTTCTGCTTCCAGACCTCCTTGAGGAAGGCCTCGCGGCCCATGGTGCGGCGGTCGGTCCTGTTCTCGGCGGCAAGCCGCCGCTCGACCACCATCTGGGTCGCGATGCCGGCGTGGTCGGTGCCGGGCTGCCACAGAACGTCCCGGCCGCGCATGCGCTCGAACCGCGCCAGCACGTCCTGGAGCGTGTTGTTGAGGGCATGCCCCATGTGCAGCGAGCCGGTGACGTTCGGCGGCGGGATGACGATCGAATAGGGCTCGGCCGCGGCGCGGTCGGCCCGCCCCGCCCTGAACGCGCCCGCCTCCTCCCATCGAGCGGCGATGCGCGCCTCGACGGCGGCGGGATCGAAGGTCTTGTCCATCATGAGCGGGAAACCGGGGTTCGGGCGCGCTCATCGGGCGCGCGAAGGTCGCCGGCTAGAAAGCGAAGCGGGTCGGGTTAGTCAACCGCGGCTGTCATTCCGGGGCGATGCGAAGCGTCGAGCCGGGCTCTCGCCTGCGGTGAGCCCAGAATGACAGCTCCTTACCGTCCGCCCCTTGCGACGCGCTCGATCTCGGCACGGACGAGGCGCTCGACCAAGGTGGGGAGGTTGTCGTCGAGCCAGTTCTTGAGCATCGGGCGCAGCATCTCGCGCACGAGGTCCTCGAGGGTGCGGGCGTTCGAGGAGAGCACAGTGTGGGCCAGCATGTTGAAGGCCTGGCCGACCGCCGCGTGGCTCGTCTGCGACAGGAGCGCCTCGTCCAGATCCGGGCGTGGCTCGGGGCGCGGCGGCGGCCCCATGAAGGGGAGTGGCGGGGGCTCGGGCGTCCGCAGCCGGAACTCTTCGACCGCGGCCGGCTCGGGCTCGTCCTCGATCTCGCGGAAGTCGACCTCCGGCGGCTCCTCGTCGATCGGGAGCGGGCGAGCGAGGCGCACCGGCCGCGCGACTTCGGCGAGCTCGAGCACGTCCTCCTCGACGGGCCCCGGCTCGGGCGCGGCGGGCGGCGGCGCGGGAGCCGGGGCCGGGTTCGGCGCCGGCGCAGTCTTCCCTCCCTCCTGGTCGTCCGCGATGATGCGGCGGATGGAGGCGAGGATCTCCTCCATGGAGGGCTCTTGCGACTTCGGATTCGCTGCACTCATGCGCTGACAACCGCCCGGGGCCGAAGGCCCTTAGAATCACACCGGGGCCAGTATTCCACGGGCGACTCTGGACACAAGCGCGCTTCCCCAGCGCCAACAGGAAAAATCCCTACCGTCCGTCCGGCGTCCGCACGCCGTACCAGAGGTCCTTGACCTGGTCGAAGTGCTGTTTCGCGCTGTACTGCGCGACGTTGAGGGCGAGCGTCTTCGTGGTGAGCCGGCCCATGGCGCGCACCACCGCGTAGGAGAACACGACCCGGTCGCGCTGCGCCGTGATCAGGTTGACGCGGGCGACGAGGAGCTCCTGCTGGGCGTTGAGGACGTCGAGGGTCGTGCGCTGGCCGACCCGCGCCTCCTCGCGCACGCCGGTGAGCGCGGTCTCGGCCGCCTGGACCTGGGCCTGCGAGGCGATGATCTGCGCCTTCGCGGCCTCGAGCTGGCCCCAGGCCGTGACGACGTTCGCCCGCACGAGGTCGCGGGCGACGTCGGCCTCGATGCGGCGCTGGCCCGCCGTCTCCTTCGCCTGCCGGACCCGGGCGTAGACCTCGCCGCCCTCGTAGATCGGCACGTTCAAGGTCGCGACCACCGAGGCCGAGAAGCGCTCGTCGCCCGGGAGCGTGTTGTCGTAGCGCTGCGCCGCGCTGCCCCTCACCCCGACCGAGGGGTAGAGCTCGCCCTCGGTGATCTTGACCTGCAGCTCCGCGGCATCGAGCGCGTGGAGCGCGGCGTGGATCGACGGGTGCTCATGGAGGCCGGTATAGATTGCGTCTTCCAGGACCCTGGGAACCAGCCGGTCGAGGGGGCGCCCGGGGGCGAGCTGGCGCGGCTCGACGCCGACCACCTGCCGGAAGCGGGCGATGCTGGCGCGCAGATTCGATTCCGCCGCGCTCACCTGCGAGCGCCCGAGCGCCAGCCGCGATTCCGCCTGCGCCACGTCGGTGCGGGTGACCTCGCCGACGTTGAAGCGGTCGCGGGTCTGGCGCAGCTGCTCCTCCAGCACCTCGACGTTGTTGCGCTGGAGGTTGAGGTTCGCCGTGTCGCGCAGGACGTCCATGTAGGCGGTGACGCCGTTGAACAGCACGTCCTGCTCGGTCGAGCGCAGGGTCTCGCGCGAGCCGAGCACGAGGCTCTCGGCCTGCTGCACCGAGTTATAGGTGCGGAAGCCGTTGAACAGGGTCTGGTCGACGGTCATGCCGACACCGCGCGGCGCCGTGCGCGTGACCGTGGTGTTGTGCGGCGTGACCGTGCCGGCAGCCCGGTTCGGCCGCGCCGGCGTCTCGGTCTCGGTGTACTGCGCGCCGACGTCGGCGGTGGCGTTGACCCGCGGACGGTAGCCCGAGAGCGCGCGCGGCACGTTCTCGTCGGTGGCCCGGGTCGAGGCCCGCTGCGCGTTGAGGCTCGGGTTGCCGACGTAGGCGCGCGCCATCGCGCTCTCGAGCGTCTCAGCCGACGCCGGAGCCGCGCTCATCACGATGAGGGTCGAGAGGAGGACGCCCAAACCGACGCGGCGGCCTCTGTCGACACGCGATCCCTTCACGCTCACCTGCCCTATCGGCCCGGCGGTCTGGCACGTGCCGCCTGTTCTGCCGACCTCTTCGAGACGCCCCCGACGCGTCCGCGTGGAATGTAGCGGAGCCATCCGAGTCGGCAATGCGGGGAGCCCGGGCCGGCCGACATTCGCCGCCGGTGGCGCAAAAAAGCGACACCTGAACCCACCCTCTCCGTCACGAGAGAGGGCCGAAGCGCGAGCCGCGTGCTAATCGAGCTTCGCGCCGGAGAACTCGACGACCTTGCGCCACTTCTCGGTCTCGTCGGCGACGATCTTGCCGAAGTCCGCCGGGGTGCCGCCCATGGGCGTGCCGCCGAGGTCGGCGAGGCGCTGGACCATGTTCGGGTCCTTGAGGGCCTCGTTCACGGCCCCGTTGAGGCGGGCGATGATCTCCGGCGGGGTGCCCTTCGGGGCGCCGATGCCGAACCACGCGCTCGCCTCGTAGCCCGGCACGGTCTCGGCGACGGTCGGAACGTCCGGCAGGGCCGGCGAGCGCTCGGCCGTCGTCACGGCGAGCCCCCTGAGCTTCCCGGCCTTCACGTGCTCGATCGAGGACGGCAGGTTGTCGAACAGCACGTGCACCTGGCCCGCGATCATGGCGGTGAGCGCCGGCCCCGCGCCGCGGAACGGGACGTGCACCCATTCGACGCCGGTCATGGCCCTGAAGAGCTCGCCCGAGAGGTGGACCGAGGTGCCGAGGCCGGACGACGCCATGTTGATCTTGCCCGGGTTCGCCTTGGCGTAGTCGATGAACTCCTTCACGGTCTTCGCCGGCACGTCCGGGTTGATCTCCATGATGTTCGGCACCCGCGTGATCCCGGCGACGGGCGCGATGTCGCGGATGAAGTTGAAGGGAAGGTTCTTGTAGAGCGTGGCGTTGATGCCGTTCGCCGGGTTGACGAGCAGGATCGTGTAGCCGTCCGGGTCGGCCTTGACGACCGCGTCGGTCCCGATGTTGTTGCCGGCGCCGGGGCGATTATCGATGAAGACCTGCTGGTTGAGCCGCCGGCTGAGCCATTCCCCCATGAGCCTCGCCAGCACGTCCGTCGTGCCGCCGGGCGGGTACGGGACGATCCAGCGGATCGGCCGCGTCGGATAGTCCTGGGCCGACGCCCGGCCGCCGACGAGGGCGGACGCGGCGGCGCCGAGGACGAAGCGGCGGGACAGGGTGAGGGACATTCCGTTTCCTCCATTTTTTATGGGGCCAGGCACGGTTCCGGCCTGTTCGCTAGAACACGAATCCCGGCTCGGCCTTGAAGGCGGACAGGATCGGGGCGCCGGCGTCGAAGATCGCGCGCGAGCCGAAGGCGTCGCCGGAGCGGACGTAGACCACCGCGCGCCCGGCCTTGCCGCGGCGCTCGATGCAGCCGAGGCGCCCGCCGTCCGCGAGCTGCCCGAGGAGCTTCTCGGGCCGCACCTCGATAAGGCCGTTGACGAGGATCACGTCATAGGGGGCGGCGTCCGGCCAACCCTGGTCGAGCGGCCCGGCGACCGTCGCGATGCCCGCGATCCCGAGCGCCATGAGGCGCTCGCGTGCCATGGCAGCGGCGGCCTCGCTCGACTCGAGCGCCGTGACCTCGGCCCCGAGGCGGGCGAGGAGCGCGGCCGAGTAGCCGAGGCCGCCCGCGACGTCGAGGGCCTTCTCGCCCCTGCGCACGTCGAGGGCCTGGAGCAGGCGGCCGAGCACCATGGGCTTGAGCATGAAGCGGCGCTCGGAGCCCGCGGCGCCGTCGAAGACCGACACGTCCTGGTCCATGTAGGCGAGGCTCTCGCGCCCGGCGGGCACGAAGCGCTCCCGCGGCACCGTGTCCATGGCGGCGAGCACGGGCAGGTCGTGCACGTCGAAGGTGCGCACCTGCGAGTCCACCATCATGCGCCGCGCGAGCGCGAAGTCCTGCATCGGAAAGCCTCTCGAAGCCTTCGGGGACGGCTTTTCCGGCCTTGTGGTGGATCGACCGGGAAAACGCAAGGCGGGCCATGCCGCGGAGGACGGAACCTCGGCTTTGCACCCGAGTTCACTCCCATTCCACGAAAGGCGGACCGTTTCATGACCCGACATCCCATGCCTGCGGCCCGGACGCGCCGCTCCCTTGCGGGCACCGCCGCCCTCCTCGCGGCCGGCGCCGCGGCGGCGACGGCCGCTGTCATCTACACGCGGGCGAAGCGGGCGGAGGGGCGCAATCCGCCGGTCGGGCGCATCATCGAAGTCGACGGCATCCCGGTCCACGTGCACATGATGGGCGAGGGCCCTCCCCTCGTGCTCCTCAACGGCAACGGCACGATGGTGCAGGACTGGGTTATTTCGGGGCTCGTCGACCGCCTGCGCCACGAGTGGCGGGTGATCGCCATCGACCGCCCGGGCTACGGCGACACCGGACGCCCACGCACGCGCCTGTGGACCGCCTCCGCGCAGGCGGACCTCATCTGGAAAACCCTGCGTCGGCTCGGCATCAAGCGGCCGATCGTCCTCGGCCATTCCTGGGGGACGATGGCGGCGCTCGCGCTTGCCCTCGACCACCCGCAAGCGGTGCGTGGCCTCGTCCTGCTCTCGGGCTACTATTTTCCGACGAAGCGCCTCGACGTCTGGGCCTTCGCGCCACCGGCGATTCCCGTCGTCGGCGACGCGATGCGCTACACGGTGTCGCCGCTCATGGCGCGGATGCTCGCGCCGCGGATCATTGCTAAGTGCTTCGAGCCCCTGCCCGTCCCGCGCCGCTTCTCGGCACGCTTCCCGCTCGATCTGGCGCTGCGGCCCTGGCAATTGCGCGCGAGCGCCGAGGACAGCGCCTTCATGGTGCCGGGCGCCGCGGCCCTCGCGAAGCGCTACCGCGAGCTCGACCTGCCAGTCGCGATTCTCTCCGGCACGGGCGACCGCATCGTCACGCCCGGGCGCCAATCCGTGCGCCTCGCGGACCGCATCGAGGGCGCCGATCTGACCCTCGTGCCGGGCGTCGGCCACATGCTGCACTACGCCGCCCACGACGAGATCGCCCGCGCCGCCGAGCGAATCGCGGCGCGTTCTGAGACAGGTGACGACATGTTTGAGGGGATGGAGGCCTCGCCCGGAATCGAACCGGGGTGCAAGGATTTGCAGTCCTCTGCGTAACCACTCCGCCACGAGGCCGTCCGCGCGGGGCCGCTTTGCGACGCGCCCTCTATCGCAGAGCCGGCCTGCGAATTCAACCGCGCCCGGCTGGCCGGAGCCGCCCCGAGGTTGTGCCCGCACCCGATCCGGCCTAGACTGCCCCGGCATCGACATTTGGGCCGGACGACTGGGCCGCTCCGCCTCGCCACCGCGGGCGCACGTTCAGACTATCTATCCAGACATCGATACGGCCGGACGGGTTGCGCTTCCGCGTGCCCGGCAATTTGCAGAAACGCCACGCGAAAAGGAAATTCCCATGAATACGGGCACCGTGAAGTGGTACAACGACCAGAAGGGCTACGGCTTCATCGCGCCGGATTCGGGCGGCAAGGACGTGTTCGTCCACGCGACCGCGCTCGAGCGCGCCGGCATCCGCAGCCTGCGTGACGGCCAGAAGGTCTCCTTCGACATCCAGACCGACCAGCGCACCGGCAAGCAGTCGGCCGGCAACCTGCAGGCCGAGTAGGCCGCGTCGCCCGGCGGATCCGGAGGAGCCGTCCGCAAGGGCCGCTCCTTCGCCCTTCGAGACCATCAAGGAGAGCGCCATGCCCGGCCACAAGTTCCGCGTCGGTCAGCTCGTTCGTCTCCAGCCCGACGGCATGACCCGCGCCGGGGGCGTCTACCAGGTCGTCCAGCGCGTCCCTTCCGGCGTCGACGGGGTGCTGCAGTACCGGATCAAGGGCGTCCACGAGCAGCACGAGCGGATGGTGCGGGAGCACCAGCTCACCGCCGCCGGCGAGGTCGAGGCCCGTGGCTGAGCGGGGCCGGGAGGACCTCGTCGAGAAGCACCGCCAGCAGCTCCTGACGCGGCGCCTCCTCGGCGTGATCGGGATCCTCTGCACCGTGCTGGTGGTCTTCGCCGCCCGGCGCTGGTACTTCTGAACAGGCTCGAGCGTGGCCGTCGCGGCAAGCGCGGCCGGGGCCTGCGCCCTTGCGTCCGTACCCGCGATTGCTATATGGCGTGCCCCACGATCCGCGGTAGCTCAGTGGTAGAGCAGCCGGCTGTTAACCGGCTGGTCGTAGGTTCGAATCCTACCCGCGGAGCCAGTTTTCGAAGGGCCGGGCGCGCAGCGTCCGGCCCTTCCTTTTCGGCGGGGTTGCCTTACGGCGCGGGGCGCGCATAGGGTCCGGCCCCCGTTTCGGACTCGGCTGCCATGGCTTCGACAGAACTGCTCTTCCGCGACAATCCCTACGCCCGCGACTGCGCGGCGACGGTCCTCGCCGCGACGCCGGAAGGGATCGTCCTCGACCGCACCGTCTTCTACCCCCAAGGCGGCGGGCAGCCGGGTGACGTCGGGACGCTCGCACGCAACGGCCAAGCCCCGGTCGCGGTCGCCAACACCGTCTATGCGCCGGATCGAACAACCATCCTCCACGTCCTCGCCGATAAGGACTGGCACGCAGCGCCCGGCGAGACGGTCACGGCCGCCCTCGACTGGGAGCGTCGCTACAAGCGCATGCGGGTGCACACGGCGCTGCATCTCCTGAGCGTCGTGCTGCCCTACCCCGTCACCGGCGGCGCGATCGGCGACGGCGACGGGCGGCTCGACTTCGACATCCCCGAGGCCGGCCTCGACAAAGCCGAGCTGACCGAGAAGCTCAACGCCCTCGTAGCCCGCGACGCGCCCGTCGCCGAGCGCTGGATCACCGACGAGGAGCTCGACGCCAACCCCGCCCTCGTCAAGACCATGGCGGTGAAGCCGCCGCGCGGCACCGGCCGCGTGCGCCTCGTCGAGATCGAGGGCATCGATCTCCAGCCCTGCGGTGGGACGCACGTGCGCTCCACAGGGGAGATCGGCCGCGTCGCCGTGACCGACATCGAGAAGAAGGGCAAGCAGAACCGCCGCGTGCGGATCGCGCTCGCCTGAGGAAACGTAACGCCGTCATGGGCCGGGCTTGGCCCGGCCATCCACGCCTTTGCCCCGCACCTTGGCGTGTAAAGTCGTGGATGCCCTGGCCAAGCCCGGGCATGACGAAGAGGAAACGGAAGAACATCATGCCGAACCCCTTCGTCTCGACCGAATGGCTCGCCGAGCGCCTTGAGGCCCCCGACGTCGTGGTCGTCGACGGGTCCTGGTACCTGCCGGCCATGAACCGCGACCCGGACGCCGAGTACCTCCAGGGCCACATCCCGGGCGCGGTGCGGTTCGACATCGATACGGTCAAGGACACGTCGTCCTCCCTCCCCCACATGCTGCCCTCGCCCGAAGCCTTCGCTTCGGCGATGCGCGGCCTCGGCATCGGCGACGGGCAGAAGATCGTGGTCTACGACGGCGCGGGCCTCTTCTCCGCGCCCCGGGTATGGTGGACCTTCAAGGTCTTCGGGGCCCGGGATGTGTCGATCCTCAACGGCGGGTTCCCGGCCTGGAAGGCGGAAGGGCGGCCGGTCGAGGAAGGCCCCGGGAAGCCGCGGGCGCGCCGGCACTTCACGGCCCGGCTCGACCATTCCGCCGTCGCCGATCTTTCCGACGTGCGCCGGGCGCTCGCAAGCGGGGCGGCCCAGGTCCTCGACATGCGCCCGGCCGAGCGCTTCCGCGGCGAGGCGCCGGAGCCGCGGCCGGGACTGCGCTCCGGCCACATGCCGGGCGCCCTCAACCTGCCCTCCTCCGAGGTGGTCGCGGACGGCCGGCTCAAATCCCCGGATGCGCTGCGCGCGGCCTTGGAGAAGGCCGGCGTCGACCTCGATCGCCCGGTCATCACGACCTGCGGCTCCGGCGTTTCCGCTGCGATCATGTCGCTCGCCCTCGAGACCATCGGCCGCCCGGCGAAGGGCCTCTACGACGGCTCCTGGGCCGAATGGGGGGCGCGCGCGGACGTGCCCGTGGCAACCGGCCCGGCGGACGCGCTTAAGGCGAAGTAGTCCTGGGCTACGGCACGTTAAGCCCGCCCGGGTAGCATCCGGCGCATGGCCTTCGCAGAACCGCAGTCCCGCTCCTATCCGACTCCTCGCCCGGCGGCGATCCTGACCGCCCTTTCGGAGCCCCGCGTCCTGTTCCCGGCCGCGGCGCTCCTGGTGTTCTGGCCGCTCCTCGCGCGCTTCTATTGGCCGGCGGACGGCGGGCTCGACGTCACCGGCCACCCGATCGGGCGGGACTTCATCAACGCCTGGGCCGCGCCGCAACTCGCGTTCTCGGGGCGACTCGCGACGCTCTTCGACCTCGACGGCTACGCGAGGGCGATCGGCGAGCTGTTCGGAGCGCCCCTGCCCTTCCACAACTGGAGCTACCCGCCCTTTGCGCTGCTGCTGTTCCGGCCGCTGTCGCAGCTTCCCTACTTCTGGGCGCTCGCGCTGTGGACCGTGGGCCTCTTCGCCGCCTTCGCAGCGGTGGTCCTGTCCCGGGTCGAGCCGGGCCGCCGGCCTTACGCGCTCGTCGCGCTCGCGCTCGCACCTGCCTGCCTCATGAACGCGGTCGGCGGCCAGAACGGCTTTTTGACCGCGGCGCTCCTCCTCGGCGGCGTCCTTTGCCTCGACCGCCGGCCGGTGCTCGCCGGCATCCTGTTCGGGCTCCTCACGGTGAAGCCCCAGCTCGGCCTCGTCCTGCCCTTCGCGCTCCTTGCGCTCGGAGCATGGCGGACGATCGCGGCCGCCGCCGCGACGGCGCTTGCCCTCGTCGCCGCCTCGGTCACGGTCTTCGGCTTCGAGCCCTGGCGCGAATACCTCGGCGCCACGAGCGCCTACCAGCTCGCGCTCCTGGAGAAGTGGCGCGGCTTCTACACCCTGATGATGCCGTCCGTGTTCGCGGGGGCGCGGGGCCTTGGGCTTTCGTCCGCGGCGGCGTGGGTCGTGCAGGCGGCAGTCGCCGCGCCGGTGTTCGCCGCGACTGCGTGGGCGGTGCGGCGCACCGCGGACCCGAAGCGGCGCGCCTTCGTCGTCGCCGCCGCCGTTCCGCTCGTGACTCCTTACGCCTTCAACTACGACCTGACGGCCCTTGCCGCCATCCTCGTGTGGAAGCTGTGCGGGCGGCGGCCCGACGAGGCGCCCGGGCCCTTGCATCTCCTCGTCTGGCTCAGCCCCGCCCTGATGATGAGCGTGTCCGTGCCTGGAGCCATGCCGGCGGCGCTTCTCGTCGTGTTCGCGAGGAGCGTGCGGGAGGCGGCTGAAGGAAGCAGCCCGTCATGGCCGCCGTCGGTCTCGATCAGAGGATCAACCCGGCCACCTCGGCCCGCAGAAGGCGCCTCATCCCCCTGAGATCTTCGGGTCGCGCTTCGCGCTCCAACCGAGGATGACACCTCGCTCAGTGCAAAATCTGGCTCAGGAACAGCTTGGTGCGCTCGTGCTGCGGGTTCCTGAAGAACTCGTCCGGCGTGTTCATCTCGACGATCTGGCCGTAGTCCATGAAGATCACGCGGTCGGCGACTTGGCGGGCGAAGCCCATCTCGTGGGTCACGCACAGCATGGTCATGCCCTCCTCGGCGAGGGTCACCATGGTGTCGAGCACCTCCTTCACCATCTCGGGGTCGAGGGCCGAGGTCGGCTCGTCGAACAGCATGATCTTAGGGTTCATGCACAAGGAGCGCGCGATCGCGACGCGCTGCTGCTGGCCGCCCGAGAGCTGGCCCGGGTACTTGTTCGCCTGCTCCGGGATCTTGACGCGCTTCAAGTACTTCATCGCGACCTCCTCGGCCTCCTTCTTCGGCATCTTCTTCACCCAGATCGGGGCGAGCGTGCAGTTCTCGAGGATGGTGAGGTGCGGGAACAGGTTGAAGTGCTGGAATACCATGCCGACCTCGCGGCGGATCTCGTCGATCTTCTTGAGATCGTTCGTGAGCTCCGTCCCGTCGACGATGATGCGGCCCTGCTGATGCTCCTCCAGGCGGTTGATGCAGCGGATCATCGTCGACTTGCCGGAGCCCGAGGGCCCGCAGATGACGATGCGCTCGCCGCGGCGCACATGCAGGTTGATGTCCCGCAGCACGTGGAACTCGCCGTACCACTTGTGCACGCCGAGCATCTGGACGGCGGGCTGGGCCGTCGGGTCGTTCATGGCCGCCCGCGCCGAAGTCTTGGAAGGAGCCGTTGCCGTGGCCATGGGAATCACCGTCGTTGTCCGGCGGCAAGCCGGCGCTCCACCGCGAGCGAGTAGCGCGACATGCCGAAGCAGCAGATGAAGTAGAAGATGCCGGCGAAGGCGTAGCCGCTCGTATTAACGGTCGGCGCCGCCCAGGTCGGGTCGACGCGCGACGCCTCGATCGTGCGGATCAGGTCGAAAATGCCGACGATCGCGACGAGGGTCGTGTCCTTGAACAGGCCGATGAAGGTGTTGACGATGCCCGGGATCACGATGCGTAACGCCTGCGGCAGGATGATGAACACCATCATCTGCCAGTAGTTGAGGCCGAGCGACATCGCCCCCTCGTACTGGCCCTTCGGCATCGCCTGCAGGCCGCCGCGCACCACTTCGGCCATGTAGGCGGAGGCGAAGATCGCGACGCCGACGAGAGGGCGCATGAGCCGGTCGACCGACACGCCTTCCGGCAGGAACAGCGGCAGCATCGTGTTCGCCATGAACAGCACGGTGATGAGCGGCACGCCGCGCACGAACTCGATGAAGATCACCGAGAATACCCGCACGATCGGCAGCTTCGAGCGCCGTCCGAGCGCGAGCAGGATGCCGAACGGCAGCGAGAACACGATGCCGACCGCCGAGACCACGATGGTGACGAGGATGCCGCCCCAGAGCGAGGTCGGGACGGTCTCGAGCCTGAGCCAGTCCGCGCCGGCGAGGAGCAGGTACGCGAGGATCGGAAAGACGACGAAGAAGTAGATCGCGCCCCAGACGCGCTTCGGCGCGTCGAGCCACAACATCCAGCCGACGCCGACCGCGAGCAGCGCGAAGAAGATGTCGACGCGCCAGCGCAGGCGCGCCGGATAGGAGCCGTAGACGAAGTAGTTGATCTTGTCGAAGACGAAGGCCCAGCAAGCCCCGACGGGGCCTTTCACGACCTCCGGCCGGCACACGTCCCGGTCCGCGCCGGTCCAGACCGCGTCGGTGATGAAGAATCTCACCACCGGCGGCAGGAACACGTAGAGGAGGAAGATCGCGAGAAGCGTCAGGATCGTGTTGAGGGGCCCGGAGAAGAGGTTGGCGCGGATCCAGGCGAGGGGGCCGTGCACCATGCTGGGCGGCGGCGCGGCAGCGATCTCGCTCGAGCGGACGTAGCGAAGAGCATGGTCGGTGGTGGGCTGACTCCGGGCCTCAGGCCCGGTCGATGTGGGCGGAACGGTCGGCGGCGGCGACACGACGTGAGCCGCCGATCCCCCGTCGGGAAGCGGCGGCTCCTGAACGGCGACGTTCGTCGATATCGGGGGCGCTTGCGGGCTTTCGACGATAGGCTCGATCGGTTTCGGACCTGCAGCCTGCGCCGCAGCGAACACTCGGTCCATCGATCGGATGAGGCGCTCCATATGCGGGTGGAAGTCGCGCCCTGAGCTGACCTCTGCTGCGTTCCGGTAGGCGAGCGTCTGCAAGCTCTCCGGAAGCTTGTCGCTAGGCGGCATCTGCGTCCCATCAACTAGGATTGGGACCACAGGAACATTCCTTCGGAGCGCCGTTCCTATCTCGACTTCAACGTGGTCCAGGTCTCCGCTCGTCTTCCGGCGCTCGAGCTCTTCCAACCAACGCGGTCCCATCACGGCGAGGAGAGCGTCGCTGTCGTCGAGAACAGCCTTGATGTGATCGCGAAAGTCGATTCCAAACGGGATGCTGTCGATATCGATGAAAACGTCATCGGGTCCGTAATGCTGGACCAACTTGTCGAAGATCCGGCCGCTCACGCCAGCGCTGTCGGCTCGCCGATACGACAGAATGATTTTCGGCACGAACTAGCTCCGAGGCCCTATTTCGACACGATCATGTTCACCGCCCCCCACGCTCCCTACCGTTCCACGATCGCCACGCGGCGGTTGTAGGCGTTCATCACGGCCGAGGTGACGAGGCTGATGGTGAGGTAGACCGCCATGGTGATGGCGACGACCTCGACCGCCTGCCCGGTCTGGTTCAGCACCGTCCCCATGAACACCTGCACGAGGTCGGGATAGCCGATCGCCACCGCGAGCGAGGAGTTCTTGGTTAGGTTGAGGTACTGGCTCGTGAGCGGCGGGATGATGACCCGCATGGCCTGCGGCACGACCACGAGGCGCAGGGTATGGCCGGGCCGCAGGCCGAGCGCGCCCGCGGCCTCGGTCTGCCCCTTCGAGACCGCGAGGATGCCGGCCCGCACCACCTCGGCGATGAAAGCGCCGGTGTAGATCACAAGGCCGAGGAGGAGCGCCACGAACTCGGGGAACACCTGCATGCCGCCGCGCAGGTTGAAGCGCTGCTGCTGCGGGACGTCGAAGGTGATCGGGTTCAGCCCCAGCAGGGCGAGCACGAGCCAGATCAGGGTTGGCAGGAGCAGGATGAGGCCGAGCGCGACGAGCGCGACCGGGTACTGCCGGCCGGTCTCCTCCTGCTGCCGCTTCGCCCAGATCCGGAACGCGATCGTGCCAACGATGCCGGCGAGGAAGCTCACGGGGATGAGCCATGCGTCCGAAGCCAGGATCGGCTTCGGCATGAACAGGCCGCGGTTGTTGAGGAAGAACTCGCCGCCGAAGCTGATCGACTCGCGCGGGTTCGGCAGCGGCGTCAGCACCGCGATATACCAGAACAGGAGCTGCAGCAGCAGCGGCTCATTGCGGACGACCTCGACGTAGACGGTCGCGAGCCGTGCCACGAGCCAGTTCTTCGACAACCGCGCGATGCCCATCATGAAGCCGAGGATCGTCGCGAGGACGATGCCGATAGCGGCGACCACGAGGGTGTTGAGGAGCCCGACGATGAAGGCGTCGCCGTAGGTCGAGGCGGCGGCGCTGAAGGCGATCAGGGACTGGTTGACGTCGAACCCGGCGGTGACGTTGAGGAAGCCGAAGCCGGAGGCGATGCGCGCGGCGCGCAGGTTCGCGACGGCGTTGGTGGCGGCCGTATAGATCAGGAAGACGACGACGGCGGTCAGGACGACCTGGTAGACGGTGGCTCGGACCTTCGGGTCGTAGAGCAGCGACCCGCGGGCGGGTGCGCCAGCTTGAACTGCGGTCGCGGTCTGCGCTGCCATCCCCGAGCCCCGGCCTTTTCTTTGGCGTCCTCAGCCTGTCACGCAATTGCCGTGTCGCCAAGGGGCTTCAAAGAAGAAGTTAAGAGGCTTGAGGAGAGCGCATGCAAAAGGGGCGCCCGGATCGCTCCGGGCGCCCCTTTGAGTCTTCTTTAGCGGATTTAGCGGACCGGGACGCCGTATTGCAGGCCGCCCTTGGTCCAGAGCGCGTTGATGCCGCGCTGGATCTTCAGCGGCGAGCCCGCGCCGACGTTGCGGTCGAAGACCTCGCCGTAGTTGCCGACGTGCTTCACGATCCGCGCGGCCCAATCGTTGGTGAGGCCGATCGCCTCGCCGAACTTGCCCTCGGTGCCGAGGAGCCGCTTGATCTCCGGGTTGTCGCTCTTCATCGACTGGTCGAGGTTTGCCTTCGTGACGCCGAGCTCCTCGGCGTTGACGAGCGCGAAGTGGACCCAGCGCACGATGTCGCCCCACTGGTTGTCGCCGTGGCGCACGGCCGGCCCGAGCGGCTCCTTCGAGATGATCTCCGGCAGGACGATGTGGTCGTCCGGCGCCGCCGCCTTGAGGCGCTCGGCGTAGAGGCCCGACGCGTCCGTCGTGAAGGCGTCGCAGCGTCCGGAGTCGTAGGCCTTGAAGGTCTCGTCCGCGGTCGCGAAGGCGACGACCTCATATTTCAGGTTGTTGGCGCGGAAGAAGTCGGCGAGGTTGAGCTCGGTCGTCGTGCCCTGCTGGGTGCAGACCGAGGCGCCCGAGAGCTCCTTCGCCGAGGCGACGCCGAGCTTCTTCCTCACCATGAAGCCCTGGCCGTCGAAGTAGTTGACCGCCGGAAAGTCGAGGCCGAGCTGGGTGTCGCGCGACATCGTCCAGGTCGAGTTGCGGGCGAGCACGTCGACCTCGCCCGACTGGAGCGCCGTGAAGCGGTCCTTCGCCGAGAGCGGGATGAAGCGCACCTTGGTCGGGTCGTTGAAGATCGCGGCCGCGATGGCCCGGCAGTAGTCGACGTCGAAGCCGGTCCAGTTGCCCTGCGCGTCCGGCACGCCGAAGCCGGCAAGGCCCGGGTTCGAGCCGCAGGAGAGGAAACCCTTCTGCTTGACGTTGTTAAGGGTCGCCTGGGCCGAGGCCGCGGAGGCCATGAGGCTCGCGGCGAGGCCGATGGCGATGGTCGTGATGGCTCGTTTCATCCTGTTCTCCCGCTCTGTTCAAGTCGTGACCGGCGGCGGGGAAGCCGCCTTCAAGGGTCCTTTACGGCCAAGGTCGGAGGGTCTGTGGCAAACCTGCCCGTCCGCGTCAACGCGGACCGTGCAGGCCCCGCGCCCGGATTTCAGGTCGCTCTGCCTCCCGGCTCCGAAGAAGCCATCACATGCGACAAACGCCGGGCGGTCAAGGGCGGAGCGGCAGGCGCCGGCCGGACGGACCGCTCAGGCACGGGCGCATTCGCGCTTCACCGCATCGAGGAGGGCTGCCATGTCGGCCGCCGACCTCACGTGGTGGACCCGCTTCGAAGCAGCCGCTTCGGCGACAAACCGCCTGTACCGGGGCGTCAGCCGACGGTCGCAAAGCCACAGCACCTTGTAGCAATGGACGGTGCTGCGCCACAGCGGGCTGCCTTCCGGCCAGCCCTCCGGGTGGACGAACAGCCCCTTGAGCAGGCGCTTCGTCACCCACCAGGCGTGTATGGCGAGAGGCAGGTCGACGTAGACCAGCGTGTCGGCGTGTGCGAACCGCTCCCAGGCGGAGGCGGCGCAGCCGTAGCCATCGATGATCCACTCGTCCCGGCGCAGCAGGTCCGCATGCGCCTTCAGGTACTCTTCGCGGGGGACCTCGCCGCCGCCGGGCCTGAACTGGATCAGGTCCAGCGGGTACAGCGGCAGCCGCGTCAGATCGGCCAGTCGCCTGGCGAGCGTCGATTTTCCGCCGCCGGTGTTCCCGAAGATCGCGACGCGTTTCATCAAGGCGCTCTGCCGGCTCTTGCGGGCAGCATAGGACCTCGGCTTTCGGGCGGAAAGCGGCCGGAGGCGTTCGACCTCGGCGCTTGACGGGGCGGTTCCATTCCTTCAGATGCCCCCTCCCCCCTTCGGAAGCTCGCGATGTCTCTGTCCCCGCCCAAGGACCTTACGCGCTTCGGCCCGCGCACCCAGCTCGTCCATGCCGGGCGCGACGCCTCGGGGCAGCACGGCTTCGTCAACACGCCGATCTACCGCGGCTCGACGGTGCTCTACCCGTCCGCGGACGACTTCATGCACCGCCGGGCGCGCTACTCCTATGGGACGAAGGGCACGCCGACGACGGAGTCCCTCGAGAGCGCCTGGACGCGGTTCGCCGGCGCCGCCGGAACCGTGCTCGCCCCCTCCGGGCTCGCCGCCGTGACGCTCGCCCTCATGTCGTGCCTCAAGAGCGGCGACCATCTCCTCGTGCCGGATTCGGTCTACCGCCCGACGCGCCAGTTCTGCGACGGGGTGCTGAAGAACTTCGGGGTCGAGACGACCTATTACGACCCGGCGGCCGACATCGGCTCGCTGCTTCGGCCGAACACCACAGCGGTGTTCACGGAGGCGCCGGGCTCCCTCACCTTCGAGATGCAGGACGTGCCCGCGATCGTCGAGGCCGCCCACCGGCACGGGGCGGTGGTCCTGATGGACAACACCTGGGCGACGCCGCTGTTCTTCCCGCCGCACGAGCGCGGGGTCGACCTCGCCATCGAGGCCGGCACCAAGTACCTGTCCGGCAGCTCGGACCTCCTCCTTGGCTTGGTCTCCGCGAACGAGCGGACCTGGCCGGCCCTGCGCCGCACCTTCGAGACCTTCTCCATGTGCGCCGGCCCGGAGGACGTCTTTTTGGCCTTGCGGGGCCTTCGGACTATGGCGCTCAGGCTGAAGGAGCACGAGCGCCAGGCCCTCGCCATGGCGCGCTGGCTCGAAGCCCGCCCCGAGGTCCTGCGGGTCCTTCATCCGGCGCTGGAGAGCGACCCCGGCCACATCCTCTGGAAGCGGGATTTTTCGGGCTCGTCCGGGCTGTTCTCGGTGATCCTCAGGCCCGCCCCGAAGGAGGCCGTCATGGCGATGCTCGACGGACTTGAGCTGTTCGGCATCGGCGCGTCCTGGGGCGGCTTCGAGAGCCTCGCGATCCCCTTCGACTGCGCGTCCTTTCGCACCGCGACCCGCTGGAGCCCCGGCGGCCCGGCGATCCGCCTCCACATCGGCCTCGAGGACCTCGACGACCTGAAGCGCGACCTCGACGCGGGGTTCGCAAGGCTGCGCCAGGGGAGCGAATGGCGAATGGCGAGTGGCGAATAGAGTCCATTCGCTATTCGCCACTCGCCATTCGCCTCTCCTTGAAGATCAGCATCAAATTCCGGAGGTAGATGACGATGGCGAGCGCCTGGCCGAAGATGATGACGGGCTCGCGCCGCACAAGGCCGTAGATGAGGGTCATCACCCCTCCGGCCATGGAGAAGAACCAGAACGCGAGCGGCATCACGCTGCGGCCGGCCCGCTCGCTTGCGATCCACTGGACGATGAATCGCGCGCCGAACAGCACCTGCGCGACGAGGCCGAAGAGGAGCCAGAAATCGAACCGGGCGACGAAGACGTCGTAGAAGTAGGCGCCGAGGTCCTGCGACAGGCGGATCAGCATCGCTCCATCTCCCGCACTACGGGGACGCGGCGGCGGCGCCGGACGAGCCACCAGACGCCGGCGAGATCCATGATGCCGACGAAGAGCCGGTCGAGCATGCCGTAGTTCGAGCGCCCGGCAAGGCGCGGCCGGTCGACCACGTCGACGTGCACGATGCCGTAGCCCTCACGTTTCACGAGGGCCGGCATGAAGCGGTGGAGAGCGTCGAAATACGGAAGCGACAGGTAAAGATCGCGCCGGAAAGCCTTGAGCCCGCAGCCGGAATCCCGCGTCCCATCCCTCAGGATCGCGCCCCTGACCGCGTTCGCGACCCGCGACTGCAGCTTCTTGAAGCCGCCGACCCGGCGCAGGCGCTGCCCGGCCGCGAGGCCGACCCTCTCGCCGCCCTCGACAAGCGCCTCGTAGAGCCGCGGGATGAAGGCCGGGTCGTTCTGGCCGTCGCCGTCGAGGGTGACGATAATTTGCGCGCGGGCGGCGCGCACGCCGGTGCGCACGGCGGCGCTCTGGCCGCAGCTGGTCTCGTGGCGGATCGCCCTGAGCCACGGCCGCGCGCGGCGCGCCTCGGCGAGGGCGGCCGCGGTGCCGTCGGTCGAGCCGTCGTCGACGTAGACCGCCTCGAAGGGGGCAAGCGGGGCGCAGGCTCGCTCGATCTCGGCGACGAGGGGCGCGACGTTCCCGGCCTCGTTGCGGACGGGTACGACGACGGTCAGGCGCGGGGTCTCGGGGTCGGTCTCGACGGCCATCCGGGCCATTCTCCAGGCCGATGATGCTGCGGGAAAACGCCGACGATGTCGCGCGACAACGCCGACGATGTCGGGCGATGTCCCGACGATGTCGCGCCTCCGCTTAGCAGAGCGGCAAAGCCCCCGCCATCACGGCCGCACGGCGAAGGCGCCGATGTCGAGGCGGCGGCCGCCGTTGAAGTTGAAGCCCGAGAGGCGGGTCATAAGCGCCGGCCGCACCCCGAGCTCCGCGACCTCGCGGCGAAAACCCTCCTCGAAGCGGCCCTCGACGAAGGCGACGCGGCAGGTCCCCGCTTTCAGGAACTCCGCAGCCTGCCGCGGTCCTTCGAGCATGCGCAGGTCCGTGCCGGTGAGGAACACGAGGCTCGGCTCGCGGTAGCCGAGGGTCCCGACGGCCCGGCCCGGGCAATCGAGGGCGCGGGCGGTCTCGGCGAGGCGCGGCGAGAGGCGGAGCGACGGCATGACCGGCTGGGTGAAGGTGAAGGCGCCGATCGCCAGCACCGGCGCCGCCGCGACCGCGAGGAGCGCGGAGGCCGCGGGCTCGTCGCGGACGAAGCGCCGCCAGGCCTCGACGGCGATGAGGGTCGCGAGGAGCAGCACGGCCATGCCGGCCCAGGGCAGGCGCCCGTCGAGGGTCTTGGCCGCGAAGGCGAGGGCCACCGTGAGGCCCGCCGGGATGAACGGGACGAGGAGCGCCGCGAGCCGCTCGCGCAGGCGGCGCGGCGCGACGAAGCCGCGGGCGAGCGCCATCACGGTCAGGATCGCGATCGCCGGATAGAGCGGCATGACGTAGTGCGGCAGCTTCGTCGGCACCATCTCGAACACGAGCCAGGACGGCACGATCCAGGCGAGCGCGAAGGCGATGCGATCGTCGTGGCGGCTCGCCCACGCGAAGGGGATCGCCATCACGGCGAAGGCCGCCGCGGGCCAGAAGGTCGCGAAGAAGGCAAGCACATAGAAGCCCGGCGGCGCCCAGTGGTAGGTCTGCGCCGTGCCGACCTTGCCGAGCATGTCGTGCCCGACGCTCTCGGCGAAGAACGCCCCCTGGCTCTTCACCGCGATGGCGACGAACCACGGCAGCGCCACCGCGAGCACGATCGCGATCCCGAGGCCCGGCTTGAGCGACAGGAACCAGCGCGCCGAGCGCTCGCGCCAGAACAGGGCCAACACGGTGAGGCCGGCAAACATCGGCACGAGCGGTCCCTTCACCAGCACGCCTAGGGCGACGGCGAGCCAGAAGGTCAGCACCGTCGCGAGCGGCAGCGCCGGCGCCCCGCGGGCAAACCACGCCCGCGCCAGCGCTCCCATGGCGGCGACGGAGCAGGCGCCGAGCACCGCGTCGGTCTTGGCGAGCCGCGCCTCGACCATGAGGACCACGCAAGCCGCCATGAAGGCGGCGGCTAAGAAGGCCTCGCGCCGGCCCGCGAAGGCGAGCGCCGCCCAATAGGTCAGGAGCACCATGGCGGCGGCGCCGATCAGCGACGGGATGCGGTAGAGCGCGATGGTGGTGCGCGCCTCCGGCACGCCCAGCGCCTCGCCGGCCGCGACGGAGGCCGCCTGGAGCCAGTAGATGCCGACCGGCTTCTTGTGCCGGGCCTCGCCCTGGAAGCGGATATCGACGAAGTCGCCCGTCTCCAGCATCTGCTTCGTCGCCTGCGCGTAGCGCGGCTCGTCCCGGTCCATGGGCTGGAGCGAGACGAAGCCCGGCAGGAAGCAGGCGAGCGACAAGAGTAGCAGCGCCGCGCAGGCGCGGGCGTGGCTCCGCTCCACGAACCCGAACAGCCGCTCGGCAAAGGCGCCGCCGGCGCGGTTTCCGATGGCAGCGGCGGCCGCGAGGCTGGTCATGCGAGATCCGTCGTGCCGGGACGGCGCAGGAGGGCGGAGGCGTAAAACGCGCAGCCCCTCTTCCCTATACGGCCGGTGAAGTCAACGCGAAGAGGCCCGAGACGTCGTGAGAGAGGCCTCTGCGAAAACGCACCTCACGCGTCATGGCCGGGCTTGGCCCGGCCATGACGAGGGAAAGCGTACCGTCGGTCGGCGGCCGGCTCATCGGCCATCGCGACAGGCCGCCTATTCGTAGAACTCCGGCGACATCTTCAGGGTATCGCGCTGGGCCTTGTCGTGGTTGATCCAGAGCTGGGCCTTCTCCTTCGCCAGGAGGTCGGCGATCCGCTGCATGGAGGCGGTGGTCTGGTCCTGGTCGGTGTTCTGCGACGGCACGCGGCGATTGTCCCAGTTGTCCTTGAAGTGCACGGCGTCGCCCGAGAGCAGCACGCCGCCGGTCTTCGGCAGCCGCACGAGGAGCGACTGATGGCCCGGCGTGTGGCCCGGCGTCGACACGATCACGATGCTGCCGTCGCCGAAGACATCGTGGTCGCCTTCGAGCTTCGTGACCGGGTGATCCGGCTTGAAGCGCGGGCCGAGCGGCGAGGGCCAGTCGTACTCGGCCTTCTGCACCAGCAGGGTCGATTGCGGAAACAGCGTCACGTTCCCGACGTGGTCGGGATGGGTATGCGACACCGCCACGAACTTGATGTCCGCGGGCTTGACGCCGAGCTCGCCGAGCTGCGCGGCGAGCGTCTTCGGCCGCCGCCAGCGCGTCGCCCGCGGGTCGGACGGGACAAGCCCTTCCGGCAGGGCGGCGACCGCGTCGGCGACGCCGGTGTCCCACAGGACCCAGCCCTGCGCGTGCCTGATCAGGTAGCAGTTGTCGACGAAGTCCATCGACCGGCCGACGTTCACGCCGGGCGACCAGCGCGATATGTCGCCGGCGACCCCCTCGCCGCAGTTCAGGATGTAAAGCCGTTCGACACCCGGCCCGCCCTGCGCCAGTGCCGGCGCGAGGCCGGCCAACCCCATCGTCAGCGCGAGACAGACGGCAGCCGTCCTCATGCACATCTCCATACCGGTGACGGCGCCATGTTGATCAAGTCGCCGCGGTCTTGCAAACGCGGAGGCGCGCGCTACGCACCTTCCGATCACGAGAGGACAGCACCACCATGGCGCACCACCGCATCGAGGCCGGGCCCGAGACCGTCCACTGGGGCTATTTCGACGCGGCCCTCGCGCCGCTCCTCACGGTCGACAGCGGCGACACGGTGACGGTCACGACCGTGTCGGGCGGGCCGGAGATGATGCCGCCCCCTCCCCTCGTGGTGCCCCCTGCCCTTTCGGCCGTGCACGCGGCGCACCGGCCGAAGCTGCCGGGGCACATCTGCACCGGGCCGGTGGCGGTGCGGGGCGCGAAGGCGGGGCAGGTGCTGGAGGTCGGGATCGAGGAGATCGGGCTCCACTACGATTGGGGCTACAACTACTCGGCGCCCCTGAAGGGCGCGCTCCCCGACGACTTCCCGGACATGCACCTCATTCACATCCCCCTCGACCGGGAGCGAATGACGGGGCGCCTGCCATGGGGGCTGGAGCTGCCGCTCAAGCCGTTCTTCGGGGTGATGGCGGTCGCGCCGCCGCCGGCCTGGGGCGCCGTCTCGACCCTGCCGCCGCGGCGCAACGGCGGCAACCTCGACAACAAGGAGCTCGTCGCCGGGACGACCCTCTATCTGCCGATCCACGTCGACGGGGCGCTGTTCTCGGCCGGCGACGGCCACGGGGTCCAGGGCGACGGCGAAGTCTGCGTCACCGCGATCGAGACCGGCCTCGTCGGCACCTTCCGGCTCACCGTGCGCGACGACATGCGGCTCGAGTGGCCGATCGCCGAGACGCCGACCCACGTCATGACCATGGCCTTCGACCCGGACCTCGACACCTGCGTGACGATCGCGCTGCGCGACATGCTCGCCCTCGTCGCGGCGCGCACGGGCCTCTCGCACCAGGAGGCCTACGCTCTGTGCAGCCTCGCCGCGGACCTCAGGATCACGCAGGTCGTCAACGGCTCGAAGGGCGTGCACGTGATGCTGGAGAAGCGGTATCTGCACGGATGGTCTTCGTAGAGCGCGATCCGCTCTGAATATCGGCAAGGGACTCTCAAATCGCCGGACGCGCATTCCCCTCCCCCTTGCGGGGAGGGGTAGGGGTGGGGGTCGCGGGGTCAGACGGAACGGCACCGTCGAGCCTCTTGGCCCGTACAGAGCTCCACTTTCACCGCCGGGCTCTACGCCTGCGACCCCCACCCCGCTCGGCCTTCGGCCGAGTCGGCCCTCCCCGCAAGGGGGAGGGAAGCGCATCTGCCGCGTGAGACAGCTCCGGCGCTTGGCAGCTGCCGATTCAATTCTGGCGAACAGGCTCTAAGCCGGCTGCGGCTCGAAGAGCGAGCCGTCGGCGTCCGGGATGCCGACGGCGAGGCCGGAGAACGACGGCTTCGACACCCGCCAGGGGCGGGCCGTGCGGGCCTCGATCGATTCGGAGGGGCGCAGGCGCCGAAGCGTCCCGTCGGGCTGGATCTCGTCGATGACGACGAAGCCGAACACCTGGAGGCGCGCCGCCATGACCTTCGACTCGCGGTCGCCCGCCTGGAGCGGCAGGGAGCCGGCGGAATAGACGGTCTCCATCAGGCCCTTCTGGTCGCGGCGTGGCGAGGCGACCCTCCGGGCGCTCCGGAACGGCACGACGTTTTGCCCGAACGACGGCATGGCGGGTACTCCGACGCAACTGCACTCCGGGGTAGATTCGCCGAACAGGCTTAAGAAGCGGCTAATCGGCACGCAGGGCGGGGCTGACCACTGTCATCCCCGGCGGGCCGCGGAGCGGCCCGGGAAGGGGATCAAGCGGCGGCAGGGCTTTGGATCCCCTTCCCTCGCCTTCGCTCCGCTTCGGCTCGCCGGGAATGACAGTGCGAGGTCGGCAGGTTTCGGGCGGTCTCTCCGCTCACGCGGTGGTATAAGCGGGCCATGACGAACCAACCGAATTTCGCCGTCTTCGACACGGCGATCGGCCCATGCGCCGTCGCCTGGGGCGCCCGCGGCGTCCTCGCCGTGCTCCTGCCGGAGAAGAGCGAGGCGGCGACGCGGGCGCGGCTCCTGCGCAAGCTCCCGGACGCCGTCGAGGCTCCCCCGCCGCCGGATGTGCGGCGAGCGATCGACGGCATCGTCGCGCTTCTTGCCGGCGAGGCGCGCGACCTCTCCGGCGTCGCCCTCGACATGGAAGCGGTGCCGGCCTTCAACCGCCGCGTCTACGAGGTCGCCCGCACCATCGGCCCGGGCCGGACCCTCTCCTACGGCGAGGTCGCAAAAAAACTCGGCGACCCGGCGCTCGCCCGCGACGTGGGCCAGGCCCTCGGCCAGAACCCGTTCCCGGTCGTGGTGCCCTGCCATCGCGTGCTGGCGGCGGGCGGGAAACTCGGCGGCTTCTCGGCCCGGGGCGGCGCGGCGACGAAGCTGCGCCTCCTCGAGATCGAAGGCGCGCTCAAGGCCGAGCCGCCGATGCTGTTCGACGACCTCCCGCGCGCCGTTCGGTAGCAGCCCAAGCCCTCAGGCGAGCCGCGCGATGGTCAACGCCATCGCCTGGGCGCGCGGCACGAAGCTCTCGACCTCGAGGTACTCCTCCGGCGAATGCGCCTTGCCGCCGACGGGGCCGACGGCGCACAGCGTCGGGCAGCCGACGCTCGCCGTGAAGCCGGAATCGGCGCAGCCGCCCGTGAACTCGCCGTCGACCTCGCGCCCGACCTGCCGCATCGCGGCCCGGTAGGCCTCGAACAGCGCCTTCGAGGGCTCGTCCTGCACGAGGGGCTTGAACTCGCCCTTGATCTCGAGCCGCGCGGACGTGCCTGGCACGGTCGCGCGCGAAAGAATCTCCTCGATGCGGGCCATGGCGTCGGCGCGGTCGGGCGGCGTCACGTAGCGCAGGTCGATCTGGCACTCGGCCAAGGGCGCGACGGTGTTGACCGACTGCCCGCCGCCGATCAGGCCGACGTTCACGGTGGTCCCGCGCGAGATGTCGGTGATGGCGTGCAGCGCCACGATCTTGTGCGCGAGCTCGCCGATGGCGCTCACCCCCTGCTCGAAGTTGCCGCCGGAATGCGCGGCCTTGCCGAAGACCTCCATCCGCATGAACACGCCGCCCTTGCGGCCGGTCACGACGTTGCCGGAGGGGCGGCCCGGCTCGGAGTTGAGCACGGCGCGGGCCTCGCGCGCGGTGTCCTCGATGATCGGGCGGCAGGCGGGCGAGCCGATCTCCTCGTCCGAGGTGATGAGCCCGACGAGCGGCGCCGGCGCCCCGCCGAACTTCTGATAGGCCGCGAGCACGAACGCGTTCATGACGAGGCCGGCCTTCATGTCGCAGACGCCCGGCCCGTAGGCGCGCCCGTCCTCGATGCGGAAGGGGCGGCGCGCCGCCTCGCCCTTCGGGAAGACCGTGTCGCGGTGGCCCATGAGCACGATCGGCTTGTTCCCCCCGCCCGCCCCCGGCACCTGCGCCTTGATGGCGTCGCCGAAGCCCTCGTTCGGCATCACCGTCGTCTCGATGCCGTGCTCGGAAAAGAAGCGCCGGAAGCGCTCCCCCACGGCATCGACCCCGGCCTTGTCGTAGGAGCCCGAGTCGACGTTCACGACCTCCTCGAGGAGAGCCAGCATGGCGTCCTGCTGGGTGGCGAGCCAGGCGGTAATGGGGGTGGGATCGGTGGGCATCGCGGCTCCGGAGGATGAGGCACTCCGGAGGTCTTTAGGCCAGCCGACGATCCGGCCGCAAGGTGAGCCTATTCCGCCGCCTGCGGCAGCGGCGGCGCGGGCGGCCCCGCGAGCGCCAGCAACTCCGCCTCCTCGAGGGTCTCCTTCTCGAGGAGGCGGCAGGCGGCGCGCTCGAGGACATCGCGGCGCTCGCGCAGGAGGGCGACGGTGCGGTCGAGGGCCCCCTCGACGATCGCCTTCACCTCGGCGTCGATGGCGTTGCCGGTGTCCTCGCCGAAGTCGCGCTCGCGCGGCGCCATCGGCAGCTCGGGCCCCTGCAGGAAGGAGCGGGTGTCGCGCTCGTAGGCGACGCTGCCGAGCTTCTCCGACATGCCGTAGCGGGTCACCATCGAGCGGGCGATGTCGGTGACGCGGCGCAGGTCGTCGGCGGCGCCGGTCGAGAGATGGTTGAAGACGATGAGCTCGGCGGCGCGCCCGCCGAGGAGCACCGCCATCTTGTTCTCGAGCTCCTCGCGGGTCATGAGGAAGCGATCCTCGGTCGGGCGCTGGATGGTGTAGCCGAGCGCGCCGACGCCGCGGGGGATGATCGAGACCTTGTGGACCGGGTCGGCGCCGGGGAGCGCCAGCGCCACGAGGGCGTGGCCCATCTCGTGGTAGGCGACGATCTCGCGCTCGCGCGGGTTGAGGAGGCGGTTGCGCTTCTCCAACCCCGCGACGATGCGCTCGACGGCATTGTTGAAGTCCGCCATCGTCACGGCGTCGGCACCGCGGCGCGTCGCCAAGAGCGTCGCCTCGTTGACGAGGTTCGCGAGGTCGGCGCCGGTGAAGCCGGGGGTGAGGGCTGCGACCTTCTCGGCGTCCACGTCAGGCGCGAGCTTCGCTTTGCGCATGTGGACCTCGAGGATCTGGATGCGGCCCTTCTTGTCCGGCCGGTCGACCAGGACCTGGCGGTCGAAGCGGCCGGCCCGCAGGAGCGCCGGGTCGAGGATCTCGGGCCGGTTCGTGGCGCCGAGGAGCACGAGGCCGGCGCGGGAATCGAAGCCGTCGAGCTCGACGAGGAGCTGGTTCAGCGTCTGCTCCTTCTCGTCGTGCCCGCCGCCGTAGGGGCCGATGCCGCGGGCGCGCCCGAGCGCGTCGAGCTCGTCGATGAAGATGATGGCGGGCGCTTTCTGGCGGGCCTGCTCGAAGAGGTCGCGCACGCGCGCCGCGCCGACGCCGACGAACATCTCCACGAACTCGGAGCCCGAGATCGAGAAGAACGGCACCTTCGCCTCGCCGGCGACCGCCTTGGCGAGGAGCGTCTTGCCGGTCCCCGGCGGGCCGACGAGGAGCACGCCCTTCGGCATGCGCCCGCCGAGGCGGCCGTAGGCTTCCGGGTTCTTGAGGAAGTCGACGATCTCGCGCAGCTCATCCTTCGCTTCGTCGACCCCCGCGACGTCGGCGAAGGTCACGCCGGTGTCGGACTCGACGTAGATCTTGGCCTTCGACTTGCCGATCGACATGAGCCCGCCGGCCCCTTGCGCGAAGCGCCGGCCGAGCCAGGTCCACAGGCCGAAGAACAGCGCCACCGGCAGGATCCAGGACAGGAGGTCGCGCAGGAAGGTGCTCTCGACCTGCCCGTTGTAGCGGACGTTGTACTTCTCCAGCTGCTGCGCGAACTCCGGGTCGACGCGGGTCGTGACGAACACGCCCTTGCCGTCGAGAGGCTCCTTGAGCTTTCCCTGGATGAAGCGGTCCGAGATGCCGATCTCGGCGACCTTCCCCTCCCTGAGAAGCTGCTCGAACTGGCTGTAGGGGATGTTCGCCACCTGCTGGGTGGTGACGTAGATGTACTGAACCAGCATGAGGCCGCCGAAAGCGACGAGCCAGTACCAGAGGTGGAAGCGGGCGTCCTTGGGCATGCGGGGCCTGCCTTCAGCCGAGGGGCGACAAGGCGCAGGTATGGTCCGGAGGACGGGATTGCGAGGGCTGGGCGCTCAGGAGCAGCCGGCGATGTCCGTCCGCCCGGGCAGCACCAGGGCGGTGCCGGCAAGATCGAGGCCGAGGACGACCACCCTCCCTTCCCGGCAGCGGACCGGGCGCGTGCCGAGGCCGAAGCCGATCCTGGCGGAAGTGAGGTCCGGGCGGCCGAGGGCGCCGGCCACGTCCGGCCGGCGGCGCCAGGGCCGTGCGGAGGCGACTTTGACGCCGTCGTGGAACACGGCGACGGCGAGCTCCCGGCCGGGATCGTCGAGATCGGCGAGCCATCCGCGGACCGCGAGCATGCCGCCTTCGAGGAGCTGGATCTCGCCCACCTCGCCGCGGAGCGAGGCACGGGCGGAAAGCCCGGCGGCCGCGATGGCGGCGCGGGCCGCGTCGGGGTCGCGCAGCGAGCCCGCGGGGAGGCGGGCGAGGATCGCCTCCTCGGCACGCGCCCGGCGCTCCTTTGCGGCAGTGTCGAGCGCGCCGTAGGCCGCGACCGCGGCGAACAGCGCCACATAGGCGCCGACCCACAGGCGCAGCGGCGCCGGCCGGCTGCGGTCGACGATCCGCTTGGCATGACGATAGAGCCGGACGTCGAGGGTGCCGACGAGCGCGCCCGCGCCCAAGGCCGCCGCGATCGCGCCGAGCCAGAGCGCCTTCGTGTCGGCGCCCGCGGGCGCGTACTGGTAGGTCAGCCGGATCGCCGGCACGTGGCAGAGATAGAGCGCGTAGCTCCAGTCCCCGAGTTTCTTGAGCGGGTCGAACGCCTGCCCGCCCGGCCCCGGGTCGGCCCGGACCGCGCCAGCGACGATCATGGCGGCGATGAGCCCCGCGACGAAGCGGTCGTTGCCCGGGAGGAAGACCGTCGCCAGGAACGCGAGCGCGCACCCCAGGAGCCATGTCCAACCCGGAACGAGCCCTGCCCTCAGCGCCGCCGGGATGAGGAGCCCGGCCGCGAAGCCCGTGCAGGCGCTCATCACCGGCAGGCGCTGGATCGGCGGCGTGAGGTCTCCCTGCCATTCCGGCAGCGCGAGAGCGCCCACGAGGATGAGGGCGAGCCAGGCGAGCGCCGCCTTCTCCAGGTGCCGGCTCGCGCCCGCAAGGGCGAGGAGGAACAGCGCGACGTAGAACGTGACCTCGAAAAGGAGGGTCCACTCCACGTCGAGGGCATAGAAGCGCGGCCCGGCCGGAACGAGGGTGAGCGCGACGGGATCGAGGACGAAGGGCCGCCCGACAAGGGCCGAGACGGCGCCGTAGAGGGCGACGACGATCAGCAGCGCCGGATAGATGCGCACGATCCGGTGCGCCATGAACACGGACGGGTCCTGGCGACGCACGAGGGTCGCCATCAGGAACCCGGAGATTGCGAAGAAGATCGAGACCCCGTAGAGGCCGAGCGCGTCCCACCTCTTGAGCGAGGCGTCGCCGCGATAGACGTCGAGGTAGTGCCCGGCGTGGTAGAGCACGACCATGAAGGCCGCGAGGCCGCGCAGGTATTGGATCGATCGCAACGACCCCGCGGGCGTCCCGGTCAGGTTCGCAGGCACGTTGCGGTCAACTCGCGCGAGCGCGCCCTTGCTTACATGAAGCCGAAGGGCACCGTCTCGTGGAGCTTGCCGATCTCCATCGCGGTGTAGTTTCCGATGCGCTCGAAAAAGCTCAGGTAGTCGATCTCGGTCGAATGGCCGTTCCGGCCGATCGTGATCGGCGCGTCGAAGTCCGCCTCCAGACGGTCCGAAAGATGGTTGATGCAGTAGCTGCGGTAGAAGCCGAAGTGCCGGGGCGACGCCAGATAGGCCTTGTTCATGCCGGCGAGGAACATCCGTAGCCGGTGGGGATGGCGCCCGAGCATGAAATAGACCGCTTCGGTGATCCCGGCCGATCCCAGGTTGAAGAAGTCGTCGACCACGACGATCCCTTCGTCCTTCATGAGATCCATCGCGAACTCGAGGTCGTTGCAGACGGCGTCGAAGGAATGCTCTCCGTCGATGTGGATCCAGCGGAACGAGCCATGCTCCGCCTGCAGCGTCCCCGCTTTCCGGACGGCGAGCGACGATCTCTCGAAGAAGCGCAAGGTCTCGAAGGACCGGCCGGTCAGGGCTTCGTAATTGTCGCGCACCTTGTCGCGCTGGATGTACAGATCGATGCCGGCGATCTTCTCGTCGGGGGCCGCGCGCATCCCCATGGCGCTCAAGCCGATTCCGGTCCAGACCCCGATCTCCAGAAAGCTCCCGGAAACGCCTCTCGTCGCCTGCGCGTCGAACAGCACGTCCCATGTGCCGAGCGAGTGCGGGGTGAGGCCGCCCCCGCTCGTGTTCCGGGCGATGAGGGCTTTGTGCTTTTGATCCATTCGTTCCGCCCCGAGGTCTGCCCGACCTGCTAACATCGCGACTTCCGGTGGGCAATGCGTCTCCCGATCGCCGTCTCCGGGTCGCTTGCGGAGCCGATCAACTGGTCTATAGGTCCGGTGCAGGCTGCGACGAGGGCGGATGGCGCCACGACCACGAGCTGATCTGCCTGCCCTCCTGCGGAAGCGTCCAGAGATGCCGGAACAGGGCCCCGATCTCCAGCAACGGCTGCTCGAAGCCGAGGAAAGAGCCGCTTTTGCGCTCAAGCGCGCGAAAGAGGCCGAGGAGCTGTGCGCGGCAGCCACCGAACGCGCGAGGCTCGCCGGCATCCGGGCGAACGAGGCGGAGGAGGTCGCCTCGGCGGCCGGCAAGCATGCCAGGGAAGCCGAGGTGGCCGTCGCTCTCGCGAACGAACGGGCCGACAGGAACGAGGCGCTCGCCGCGGAGGCGAACAGGCGGGCCGACGAGGCGCTGAAAACCCTCGCGGAGCAGGCCGCGACCCATGAACGCGCGCAGGCCACGGAAAAGGAGCTAAGGCAGGTCAAGCAGCGGCTCGTCGAGGAACAGATGAAGGTCGAGGCCTTGAGCCAGCAGCTTCGGTCGCTTCGCGCGCTCTTCGGTCTCTTCGGCACCGCGGCGGACGATCTGCGCCGGACCGTCGAGACCGCCCGCGAAGCGGTCACCAGCCTGGGTCGATCGCGGATCCTGAAGCTGACCGGAGCCGTGAGCGCGGCTCCCCAGGCGACCGCAAAACGTACGCTCCTGGCCCTGGACTCCGCCGAGCAGACCGTCGCCTTCCTGCTTCATCATGCCAAGAAGGCGACGGCAGCGGATCATGTCGAGAAGGCGACCGCGATCGAGTACATTCCCTCGCCCGGCGAACATGTCGTCGCCGTGTCGACACGGAAGCGGGAAGGGGAAGCGCGGGGCTAGCGCACGCCGCGGGGCACGTGCCCGAACGGCTGGCGATCCCGGCAGGGCTCGAACCTGCGACCTACTGCTTAGAAGGCAGTTGCTCTATCCAGCTGAGCTACGGGACCGTCGGGCGATCCTACCCCTCTCCCCGCAGGACGGGGAGAGGGAAGTCTCAGTGCGTCCACTGGCCGACGCGGTTGAACTTGAAGTTGTCGGCGTAGGCGATGGTGCGCCGCTTGGCCACCTCGGGCTCCTCGACCCTGAACGGGATGCCCTCGCGGGTCGCGTAGGCGACCGCCTCCTCCTTGGTGTCGAACCACAGCTTGACCTGCTGACGGGTGTCGCCGGACGAGGTCCAGCCCATCAGCGGCTCGATCTCGCGCGGCTCGGCACGCTCGAACTCGAGGAGCCACTGCTTGGTGCGGGCGGTGCCCGACTGCATCGCGGTCTTGGCAGGCTTGTGGATGCGGGCGGTCGTCATTCGCGGTTTTCCGTTCCAGGCGGGCGATGGTCGGGGCGGCAAGATTTGAACTTGCGACCCTCTGCTCCCAAAGCAGATGCGCTACCAGACTGCGCTACGCCCCGTCATCGAACCGTTGCGTTACGTAGCCCTCGGGCTCCCCGGTCGCAACCCCGCAAACGGGCTTGCGGGCCGGGCTGTCCCGTCCTCGCGAAAGTCTGCTAGCCTGCCGGCGTCCCGAGCCGGCGGAGAGCGTGCGATGGCAGGCGAAATCCACAACCCAACCCGTCGATCCGTCGCCGCCGGCCTCCTCGCGGCTGCCGCGGGCGCTCCTTTTGCGGCGCTTGCCCAGACCTCCGCGCCGACCGATTGCCATGCCCACATCTTCCGGCGCGGCCTGAAGCTCGCGGACGTGCGCCGCTATGCGCCGGACTACGACGCGACGCTTTCGGACTACCTGCGGGTTCTCGACGAGAACGGGATGTCCCGGGGCGTGCTGGTGCAGCCGAGCTTCCTGGGGACCGACAATTCCTTTCTCCTGGAGGGGCTCGCGGGCGCGCCGGCGCGTTTGCGCGGCATCGCAGTCGTGGAGCCGACGGCGACGAAGGACCAGCTCGCCGCCCTCGACCGCCAGGGCGTCGTCGGCATCCGCCTCAACCTCGTCGGCTTGGCCGTCCCGGCCTTCGACGCTGAGCCCTGGCCGGCGCTCCTCAAGAGCGTCGCCGACCTCGGCTGGCAGGTCGAGGTGCACCGCGAGGCGAAGGACCTGGAGGCGATCGTCGGCCCGCTGCTGCGGACGGGCGTGAACGTGGTCGTCGATCATTTCGGCCGGCCGGACGCCAAGCTCGGCGTCGACGATCCAGGCTTCCGCCATCTCCTCACGACCGGCGCGCAGCGCCGCACGTGGGTCAAGATCTCGGCCGCCTATCGCAACGGCAAGGACGGCGCCGGCGAGGCGACGGCGCTCAAGGCCTATCCGATGCTGCGAGACGCGCTTGGCGTCGACCGGCTCGTCTGGGGCAGCGACTGGCCGCACACGCAGTTCGAGGCCGTCGAAAACTACAAGAAGGCGCGCGCCTTCCTCGATGCGATGGTGCCGGACGCCGCCGAGCGCGAGGCGGTCCTGTCGCGGACCCCGGCCGCGCTGTTCCGCTTCGGATGAGACGCCCGCGTTGCAAGCGTGCCCGCGCGGGGCTCGCGCTCGCGGGAGCGCTCCTCGCCTCCCCGGCGCCGGCCCAGCAGGGCGAGCCGATCGGCTCCTGGTGGCTCCTCGCCATGCCGGGCGGGACGGCGCGGCACGCCATCATGACGCTCTCGACGCAAGGGTCGGGCGTCGTCGGGTTCCGGTGCGAGGGCGCGCGCTCGACCGTGCTTCTCGGCCTGAACCGGCCGGAAGCCCGGCCTCGCGCAGGCAGCACGGTCGCGCTCGAGTGGCAGATCGGCGCCGGGCCCCGCCGCCGCACGGAAGGCGCGCTCACCTCCGGGGAGACGGTCGAGCTCGACGAGGCCGCCTCCCGAACGATCATCGCCGAGGCCGCGGAAGCGGCCTCGTTCTCGTTCCACCTGCCGCAAGGAGCGGCTGCCGAGCCGGTGACGCTCGTGTTCCGGCCGGTTGAGACGAAAGCCGCGGTCGAGCGGATGCGGCAGGCCTGCAGGCGTTAGTCTCCCCCGCCTCACCGCCCCCTGAACAGCGGATGCTCGACCTTGTCGCCCGCCTTGATGCCGAGCCTCGCCGCGGTGCCGGCGACGACCTCGAGCACGGCGAGCACCGGCTCGCCGGACGGGATGGTGCGGGTCGAGAGCGGCTCGGTGTTCTCTGCGACCCGCGCCACCGTTCCGTCGGGGCGGATGAACAGCATGTCGAGGGACACGTAGGTGTTCTGCATCCACATCGAGACCGGCTCGACGCGCTTGAAATCAAACAGCATGCCCCGGTCCGGGGCGAGGCTCCTCCGGTACATCAGCCCCTGTGCCCGGGAGGCGTCGTCGCGGGCGACCTCGACCTGGAAGGCGTGGCGTCCGCTCGCGGTCACGACCGTCAGCGGCTCGAAGGTTTGTGCGTAGGCGCCCGCGCTCCAGGCGAGCAGCAGGCTGGCCGCGAGCCGGAGCACGAGCGACGGCAGGCGAAAAGCGGCGCTCGAGGCCCGCATGAATAGCCCTAGAGAGATCAGTGCGAGGACGGCAGGGTGCCGTCGGCGAGCCGCACCTCGGCCGCCATCAGGCCCTTGCCGCCGTCGCCGAAGCGCACGAGCACGCGCTCGCCGGGCTTGAGCTCGGCGATGCCGTAGCGGCGCAGCGTCTCCATGTGGACGAAGATGTCCGGCGTGCCCTCCCCGCGCGTGAGGAAACCGAAGCCGCGCAGGCGGTTGAACCACTTGACGACCGCCGGCTCGAGGCCGCTCGTCGGCACCACCGCGACGTGCGTGCGCGGCATCGGCAGCTCGGAGGGGTGGATCGCGCTCGACTCGTCGAGGGAGAGGATGCGGAACGCCTGCAGGCCGCGCGGGCGCTGCGTCGCCTCGACGACGATGCGGGCGCCCTCGTGCGCGACCTGGTAGCCGTCGCGGCGAAGGCAGGTGATGTGCAAGAGCACGTCGGGCATGCCGTTGTCCGGCACGATGAAGCCGAACCCCTTGGCCACGTCGAACCACTTGATGCGGCCCGCGACTTCGACGAGGTCCAGGGGCCGCTCGGTCGCCGCCTCCTCGCGCCGGGACGTATCGGCCGATGGGCGCACCGTGCCCGCGCCTAAGGGATCGGACTCGAGGTCGTCGGACATGTACCCAACCCGCAATCGAATCGCGCCGCTGCGACTCTTGGCTCAAGGATAACACCGCCGCGAATCTGGGGAAGCCCGAAAGGTGATCATCCTCAACTTGTGTCGTTCCGGTAACGCTGCGGCGTCAGCCGCGGTCCGCGATGAAGCTTTCCAGCACCTCGCCGATCTCGGCGTTGATGACGAGATCGGCGATCTCGTCGAGATCCGTCGGCTCCCGGTTGACGATGACGAGCGCCGCGCCGTTCTGCTTGGCGAGGACCGGGAAGCCCGCCGCCGGATAGACCACGAGCGAGGAGCCGATGGCGAGGAAGAGGTCGCAGGCGAGCGTGACCTCCTGCGCGCGCCGCATCGGCTCCTCGGGCATCGTCTGGCCGAAGGAGATCGTCGCGGACTTCACGATTCCTGCGCATTCGCTGCAATCAGGCGGCTCGCCCGTCGCCTCGAAGGAGGCCCGCACCCAGTCGAGCTCGTGGCGGCGGCCGCAGTCGAGGCAGGTCGCGTAGGTGCCGTTGCCGTGCAGCTCGATCACCTTGTCGGCCGGAACGCCCGCCTCCTGCTGCAGCCCGTCGATGTTCTGCGTGATGACGGCCGGCATCTTGCCGGAGGCCACGAGGGACGCGAGCGCCAAGTGGCCGCGGCTGGGCTTGGCGCCGCGATAGAGGTCGTCCATGGCGAACTTGCGCCGCCAGGCCTCCCGGCGCGCCTCGCGACTCCGCACGTAGGCCTCGAACGGGACCGGCTGGTTCTTGAGCCAGGGGCTTCCGGGCGAGCGGAAGTCGGGCACGCCGCTCTCCGTCGAGATGCCGGCGCCGGTAAAGCCGGCGATCGCGGCGGAGCGCTCGACAAGCGCCTTCAAATCCTCGATCTGTCCGGCGAGCCGCGGGTCGATCATGGCGGGATTATGGGAACGGATCGGGCAAAGCCCAAGAGCTTTCGCCCGCTCGGCGGGGATGAGCGGCGCGCCTGAGCCTGAGCCCGCGCCCGCGGCCCTGTCCCTCGGGGCGGGGCGGATCGACGCCGTCGACGCGGCGCGCGGCGCCGCGCTCGTCGCCATGGCGGTCTATCATTTCTCCTGGGACCTGAGCTTCTTCCAGCTCATCGAGACCCCGGTCGGCACCGATCCGGCCTGGAAGTGGTTCGCGCGGGCGATCGCCGGCTCGTTCCTGTTCCTTGTCGGCGTGAGCCTCGTGCTCGGTCACGGCGACGGGATCCGCTGGCGCCGTTTCAGCCGGCGCCTCGCGATGGTCGCGGGCGCGGCGGCGGCGGTGACCGTCGCGACCTATTTCGCCTTTCCCGACAGCTACATCTTCTTCGGCATCCTGCACTGCATCGCGCTCTCGAGCGTGCTGGCCCTGCCCTTCCTGCGCCTGCCCTGGCCGGCGACGCTCGCCGTTGCGGCGCTGGTCCTTGCGGCACCGCATCTCCTCGACGGCCAGGCCTTCGACGCGCCGGCGCTCGCCTGGCTCGGGCTCGGCGCCCGCGTCCCGGTCACGAACGACTGGGTTCCGGTGTTCCCGTGGTTCGGGATGGTGCTCGCCGGCGTCGCGGCGGCGCGGCTCGCGCGGCCGCAGCTCCGCGGCTCCGCACGCCGGCCCGCGAAAAGCAGGAGCGCGCGGGCGCTCGCCTGGGCGGGACGGCGCAGCCTCGCGATCTACCTCGTCCACCAGCCCTTGCTGCTCGCGCTCCTCTATCCGGCCGCCATGCTGGCCGGGCCGAATCCCGCCGCCGAGGCGGCGCCGTTCCTGCGCCAATGCGAGCGGACCTGCATCTCGGGCGGACGAGGCGACGAGACCTGCCGCCGCGCCTGCGCCTGCGCCGTGGCCGAGCTCAAGCGCAACGGCCTGTGGCGGCGCTCGCTCCGCAGCGAGCTGACGGCGGAGGAGCGCGACGCTGCGGGGACGCTCGCGCGGCAGTGCTTCGCCCAGCCCTAGAGGGCGCCTCCTTCAAGGAGGATGAAGCTCAGTCCTTCGCCCGCTCGACGTAGGTGCCGTCGGCCGTCATGACGACGATGCGGGTGCCGGGGCCGATATGGGGGGGCACCATGACGCGGACCCCGTTCGACATCTTGGCCGGCTTGTAGGACGAGGAGGCGGTCTGGCCCTTCGTCACCGGCTCGGTCTCCATGACCTCCAGGGTGACGCGCTGCGGCAGCTCGATCGCGACCGCGTTGCCCTCGAACATCGAGAGCATGCAGGCCATGCCCTCCTGGAGGTAGACCGCCTGCTCGCCGACGACGTCGCCCGAGACCGTGACCTGGTCGTAGGTCTCCGGGTTCATGAAGACGTAGTTGTCGCCGTCCTGGTAGAGGTAGGTGTGCTCCCGGTCCTCGACAAAGGCGCGCTCGACCTGCTCGGTGGTCTTGTAGCGTTGCGTCGTCTTCACCCCGTCCGAGATGCGGCGCATGTCGATCTGGGTCGTCGGCGTGCCCTTGCCCGGGAAGAAGCTCTCGGCCGAGATGACGGAGTAGAGCTGGCCGTCGATCTCGAGGACGTTGCCCTTGCGGACGGAGCTGGCGATGACTCTCACGGGTTCCTCGTTCGGGGTCTGGGATGCGGACAAAGCGGTGCGCGGGCCGGAGGCTCTTGCCCTTCCGGCCGCGGCGGGATTTAAGCCGCACCTAGCCGATCTTGGCGCGCCGCGCCAGCCTCCCGAGGACGGCGGTCTCTTGGATCCTGCGATGCCCGACACCTCGCCCTGGTGGGCGCCGCACGTGCATGCCGGCCGCCGGCCGGCGCTCATGCTGCGCAACCGCATCAAGACGGCGATGCGCCGCTGGTTCGAGGCGCGCGGCTTCGTCGAGGTCGAGGCGGCGGCGCTCCAGGTCTCGCCGGGCAATGAGGCGCACCTCCATGCCTTCGCGACCGAGCTTTCCGGGACGGGCGCAGGGAGACGCGCGCTCTATCTCCACACCTCGCCGGAGTTCGCGATGAAGAAGCTCCTCGCCGCCGGCGAGACCCGCATCTTCGACTTCGCCCGCGTGTTCCGCAACCGCGAGCGCGGCGCCCTGCACCACCCGGAGTTCACGCTCCTCGAATGGTATCGCACGGCCGAGCCCTACGAGGCGCTAATGCGCGACTGCGCCGAGCTTTTGCGGCTTGCGGCCGAAACCGCCGGCGTGACGGAGATGCGCTACCGGGGCCGCGCCGCCGACCCCTTCGCTGGGCCCGAGCGGGTGACCGTCGCGGACGCCTTCAAGCGGCACGCCGGGATCGACCTCCTCGGCACGCTCGGAGCCGGCGGCGAGCCCGACCGCGACGCGCTCGCCGAGGCCGCCGCGGCGGCAGGCGTCCGGATCGCGGCGGACGACACCTGGTCCGACGTCTACAGCCGGGTGCTCACGGAGCGGGTCGAGCCGCACCTCGGGCACGCCCGCGCCACGATTCTTTATGAATACCCGGTCGCCGAGGCGGCGCTCGCGAGGCCCACGGCGCACGACGCCCGCGTCGCCGAGCGCTTCGAGCTCTACGTCTGCGGCGTCGAGCTCGCCAACGCCTTCGGCGAGCTGACCGACCCTCGGGAGCAGCGGCGCCGTTTCGAGGCCGAGATGGCCGAGAAGGAGCGCGTCTACGGCGAGCGCTATCCCGTGGACGACGATTTTCTGGCGGCGCTTGCCCATATGCCGCAGGCGAGCGGCATCGCTCTCGGCTTCGACCGCCTCGTCATGCTCGCCGTCGGCGCGTCGCGGATCGACGAGGTGATATGGACGCCGGTAGTGGAGTTCGAGCGATGAAGACCCTGCGCACCCCGGCCGACCTCTTAGGCGCGGGTCTCGTCGGGCCCGGGCGGGTCGCCGCGCTCGAGAAGGTGGCGGAGCGCTACGCGGTCGCGGTCACGCCCGAGATGGCGGCGCTGATCGACCCCGCCGACCCGCACGACCCGATCGCGCGCCAGTTCGTGCCGGACGTCCGCGAGCTCGACCGCGGCCCCCATGAAAGCGAGGACCCGATCGGCGATCGGGCGCACAGCCCGGTCGAGGGCATCGTCCATCGCTATCCCGACCGGGTGCTCTTGAAGCCGCTGCACGCCTGCGCGGTCTACTGCCGCTTCTGCTTCCGCCGGGAGATGGTCGGCCCGAAGGGCCTCGGCGCGCTCTCGTCCGAAGCGCTCGCGGCGGCGCTCGCCTACATCGAAGGCCACCCGGAGGTCTGGGAGGTGATCGTCACCGGCGGCGACCCGCTGATCCTGTCGCCGCGACGCCTGCGCGACCTCGTGCGCCGCGTTGCCGCGATCCCGCACGTGAAGGTGGTCCGCTTCCACACCCGCGTGCCCGTGGTCGATCCCGAGCGGGTCGGGCCGGCCCTCGTGCGGGCCCTCAAAGCCCCGGGCAAGGCCACCTATGTGGCGCTCCACGCGAACCACGCCCGCGAGTTTTCTTGCGCCGCCCGCGCCGCCGTCGCCCGCCTGGCCGACGCCGGCATCCCGCTGCTCGGGCAATCGGTGCTGCTGCGCGGGATCAACGACGACCTGGAGACCCTCGCGGCGCTAATGCGGGCCTTCGTCGAGAACCGGGTGAAGCCCTACTATCTCCACCACGGCGACCTCGCGCCCGGCACGGCGCACCTGCGCACCACTCTCGCCGAGGGACAGGCGCTCGTGCGAGCCCTGCGCGGCCGCCTCTCGGGCCTGTGCCAGCCGACTTATGTCCTCGACATCCCCGGCGGCCACGGCAAGGCGCCGGTCGGGCCGGGCTATCTCAGGCGTACGGACAGCGGCTGCGAGATCGAGGACTACAGGGGCGGCTGCCACGCCTATCCGGCGGAGCCCGATTCATCTCTCCCCGCAGGCGGGGAGAGATGAATCACACGATCTGGTTCTTCAGCGCCGTCTCGCCGCGGTAGAGGCGGGCGAGGTTCTCGACCAGGAGGTCGATGACGTTGGCCTCGTAGCGCTGGGTCTCGCCCGCCGTGTGGGGCGTGATCACGACGTTGTCGAACCCCCAGAAGGGCGAGGCCGGCGGCAGCGGCTCCTCGTGGAAGGTGTCGAGGCCAGCGCCGGCGATGCGACCCTCCCGGAGCGCCTCGAGCAGCGGCTCCTCCTGCACGACCCGCCCACGGGCGACGTTGACGAGGTAGGCCGATGGCTTCATGGCCGCGAGCTGCGCCTCGCCCATGAGCCCCTCGGTCTCGGGGGTCAGCGGGCAGGTGAGCGCGACGAAGTCGGCCTCGCGCAGCACCTCGAGGAAGCGGTCCGGCGTCACGGCTTCATCGACCGGATCGGACGGACCCCGCGGGCTGCGCTTCACGCCGATCACCCGCATCCCGAAGGCCTTCGCGAGGTTCGCAAGCCGCGAGCCGATGCGTCCGAGGCCGTAGACCACGAGGGTCGAGCCGCCGAGCTCCTTCTCGCGGGCGTTAGGATCGCCGATCATGCCGCGCCAGGCGCCCTTCCTCTGGTTGTCGCGGGCGAGGTGGAGCTGGCGCGTCAGCGCCAGGATCAGCGCCATCGCATGCTCGGCGACGGCGCGTTCGTTCACCCCTTGCGCGCTCGCGAGCCGCACGCCCTTTTCCCGCAGCAGGGCCTTGTCGTACTGGTCCGTGCCGGCGCTGACCGACTGGATGAACCTGAGCCTGGGAGCGTGCTCCAGGAACGCGTTGCGCCAGAACATCGAGACCACGACCACGTCGGCCTCGGCGACCCGGTCGCGCAGCTCGTCGACGGAGCGGACGGTGAAGTGGTTCGCGGTCTCGCCGCGGGAGCGGAACTCCTCCGCCAGCCGGTAGGCGGCGTGGGCGAAGCAGATCGTGAGGTCGGATTTCGGGGGGAGGAGCATCCTGCACCGGCGCTGGAGTGGAACCGCCCGCGATAAAGCCCGGACGGCGAGGCCGCGCAACCGCTTTCGCGCCTACTCCTCGCGCCGCCAGCCCGCCGACCGGAACACGAAGCGGTCGGGCTCGGCGAGGATCGCGGTGAGCCCCGTGAGGGCCGGGTCCGGATCGGCGATCAAAAAAGTCGGGACCGCCTCCATCCAGTGCCGGAACGGCGCCTTGCGCTCGAACGCCGCCCGGAAGCCGCCCGCCGACAGCACCGCCGCGATCTTCGGGCCGATGCCGCCGGCGATGTAGACGGCGGTCGCCCCGAAGGTGAGCGCGAGGTCGCCGGCGAAGCGCCCGAGCAGGCGCCCGAACAGGTGCAGCGCCTCGAGGCTGAGCGCGTCGCCGCCGCCGAGGCCGGCGGCCGAGACCTCTTCCGGCGTGACGCAGGCTGCCGGGGCGTTCCGCGCCCGGGCGAGCGCCCGGTAGAGGCGCAGGAGGCCCGGCCCGGACAGCACCGCCTCCGCGGTCACCCGGTCCGCCACCCGCTCGATGAAGGGCCACAGCGCCGCCTCGTCGGGATGCGCCGGGCCGAAGTCGGTATGGCCTGCCTCCGTCGAGTGGATCGCCCACCGCTCGCCGACCGGCAGCAGCGCCGCCGCGCCGAGCCCGGTGCCGGGGCCGACGACGAGCCGGGCGCCGGCGTCCGTCGAACCGTCCGGCCCGAGGCGCAGGAGCTGCCCCTCCTCCCGGCCGAGAACGTTGAGGGCGGCGGCGACCGGCACGAAGTCGTTGACGAGGCGGACGGAATCGAGGCCGAAGGCGGCGCCGACCGCCTGCGCGTCGACGGTCCATCCGGCGTTGGTCATGTCAACCACGGGCGCCTCGACCCGCGCCGCGACGGCGAGGAGCGCCGCGCGGGGCTTCGGTAGGTTCATGTCGTCGAGGGCCGCCCGGATCGCGGCGATCAGGTCCCGGTGCCCGCTCGTGCGGGTCCGCGGCAGGAGCGCGAGCGCGCCGCCCGGCGCCGCGAGGATGCCGAAGCGGGCGTTCGTCCCGCCGATGTCGCCGACGAGGAGCGGATAGCTCACCGCAAGGGTCATTGCACGTCTTCGGCCGCGGCCCGATTCTTCAGGCCTGCCCGAGCATATCGACATCGACGCGTCCCTGCCGCGCCCATGCGGCGAGGCACGACCGCAACGCCGCCGGCGTCTCGACCCGCCGCCGCGCCCCGGTCGGGCCGGGTCCGACCCGGACGGTGACGCCGCCGAGCTCGTTCACCGTGAGAAACCCGTGCTCGTCCGTGAGGTCGTCGCCGCAAAAGATCGCGCGCCGGCCCCGGAACGGTTCCTCGGTCAGGAAATGGGCGATGGCCGGCCCCTTCGCGGCCCGGGCCGGCAGGATCTCGGCGACCGCCTTGCCGGCCTGAAGGCGGTAATTCGGGCCGAGCGCCGTCGCAAGCTCCTCGACGATCTCCAGGACCTCGGTGTCGTGCTCCGGCGCGAGACGCCAGTGGACGCCGACCGAGCAGCCCTTGTCCTCGATCAGGATGCCGGGGTGCTGGGGCAGGCGGCCCGGCAGTTCCTCGACGGCGTCCCGCAACGTCGGATGGGCCTCGGGCCGGCAGGGGAAGAGCTCGCCGCGGATGCGGTGCTCGACCCCGTGCAGGCCCGCCGCGTCGAAGCGGTAGGGAGTCAGGAACCCGTCGAGGGAGGCGATGGGGCGTCCCGAGACGAGGGCGAGCGCGCCGCCGAGGCCGTCCCTCAGAGTGGCGAGGGTGTCGGTGAGGCCGGGCTCGACCACGACGGCCTCGGGCCGGTCGGCGATCTCGACGAGGGTGCCGTCGAAATCCAGAAACAAGGCCCAGTCCGCGTCGCCCGGCATGACGCCTCAAGCCTTGGGAGGCGTCCCCGGTTCCCCGAGGTCCCAATAGAGACCGGCCATGAGGCCGAGGCCTTCGCGCGCGATGGCGACCGGCAGGTGCTCGTTCGGGGCGTGCTGCGAGCAGGCCGGATACGAGTGCGGCACCCACACGGTCGGAAGCCCCAGGAGATCGGAGAAGATGTCGTTCGGGAGAGAGCCGCCGAGGTTCGGCAGGATCGCCGGCCTCTTGTTGGTGGTGCGGGCGATCGAGGCGACGGCCCATTGCACCCAGGGATGGTCCGGATCGAGGCGGGTCGCGTGGAAGACCTCGTCGCGGGACTTCGCGATCTCGACCATCGGGAAGCCGTGCCGGTCGAGATGGCGGCGCAGCGGGGTCAACGCGTTCTCCCCATCGATGCCGACGACGAAGCGGAGCTGGCAGCGCGCCCAGGCCCGGGGCGGGACGGCGTTGACCGGCGTCCTCGGGTTCCCCGCCTCGTAGGCGAGCACGGTGAACGAGCACCAGCCGAACACCTTCTCGGCGGCCGTCAGGCCGGGCTCGCCCCAGTCCGGATCGATCGCGGGGCCGTCCTCGCCGCTCTCGACCTCGCAGTCGGCGAGGACACGGCGGACGTTCTCGGGGATGCCGTCCGGCACCCATTCGGGGATGCGGATCTGACCCATCGGTCCTGCGATCGATGCGATGGCGTGGGCGAGCTGGATCGCGGGATCGGAGAGGAGCCCACCCCAGTTGCCCGAGTGGTGGCCGCCTTCGCGGGCGTCGATCCAGAGATCGAAGGTCAGGCCGCCGCGGGAGCCGAGGAACACCGTCGGGCGCGCGGCCGTGAGGCGCGGCCCGTCGGAGCCGATGAGCACGTCGGCGCGGAACAGCTCCTTCTCGCGGGTGCAGAGCTCGCGCAGGCCCGGCGAGCCCATCTCCTCGCCCATCTCGATGAGATACTTGGCGTTGAAGCCGAGCTTTCCCCGCGTCTCCAGCACGGCGCGGAGCGCCCCGATGTTGATGGCGTGCTGGCCCTTGTTGTCAACGACGCCGCGTCCGTACCAGCGGTCGCCGCGCTCGGTGAGCGTCCAGGGCGAGAGCCCTTTCTCCCAGCCGTCTTCGAGGCCACGAATGACGTCGCCGTGGCCGTAGCCGAAGACCGTCGGGAGCGCCTCGTCCTCGCGGCGCTCGGCGAAGAGGAAGGGCCATTCCCCCTCGTGCAGGACGGCGGTCGTGAAGCCGAGGGCCTCGAGGGCCGGCTTCATCTCGCGCTCGATGTACTCGAGGAGGACGGGAGCCCGCTCCGGGTTCTGGCTCTCGGTCGGCATGGCGACCCGGCGGGACAAATCGCGCTTGAAATTCCCTGAGTCGAAATACTCCTGGGCGCGGGCGACGGCGGCTTCGCGGCTCATGCGGCTTTCGCTCCTTGCGGCGGGGCGTGGACGTGGCAGGCGGCGACGCCGCCTGCGGTCTCGACAAGCGGCGGCATCGTGGCGCGGCAGATCCCGACGGCATCCGGGCAGCGGGGGTGGAACGGGCAGCCGGGGGGCGGGTTGAGCGGATCCGGGAAGGCGAGGCCGAGACCCGTCTCCGGGATGCCGAGGCCTGGCTCGGGGGTGAGGACCGATTGCAGGAGCGCGCGCGTGTAGGGGTGCACCGGGCGGGCGAACAGGGCCGCGGTGCGGGCCTCCTCGACGATCCGCCCGAGGTACATGACCGCGACCCGGCTCGCGATGTGCTCGACGACCGCGAGGTTGTGGCTGATGAAGACGTAGGTGAGCCCGAAGTCCCGGCGCAGGTCCATGAGGAGGTTCAGGATCTGCGACTGCACCGAGACGTCGAGAGCCGAGGTCGGCTCGTCGCAGATCACGATCTCGGGGCGCATCACGAGGGCGCGGGCGATGGCGACGCGCTGGCGCTGGCCGCCGGACAGCTCGCGCGGGAACCGGTCGGCGAAGCGCGACAGCAGGCCGACGCGCTCCAGCATCTCGATCGCCTTGCGCCGGCGCTCGGTCGCGGTGCCGAGGCCATGGACCTCGAGCGGCAGCGCCACGATCGAGGCGACCTTCCGGCGCGGGTTAAGCGAGGAATACGGGTCCTGGAACACCGGCTGGACCCGCCGCGCGACCTCGCGCCGCCCGAGCGAGCCGAGATCCTTGCCGTCGAGCGCGACCGTCCCGAAGGACGGGGCGAGGAGCCCGAGCAGCATCCGGGCGAGCGTCGATTTCCCGCAGCCGGACTCGCCGACGATGCCGACGACCTCGCCGCGCTCGATGTCGAGGTCGACGCCGTTGACGGCGTACAGCGTGCGCTTCGGGCGGAACATCCCCTGCCCGACCAGGAAGGAGCGCGTCAGCCCGCGCGCGCGGATCAGCGCGGTCACGCGGCCTCCAGGATGCAGCGCCAGGAGTGCGCGTTTTCGTGCGCCGCGGCGCCGCGGCGCTCGGGGGGTGGTGCCGCGCAACGGTCTTGCGCATAGGCGCAGCGGTTGCGGAAGGCGCAGCCCTGCACGTCGCCGACGAGCGACGGCACCACGCCCGGGATGACGCCGAGCGTCCCGCCGGGCTTCGTGCGGCCCGGGACCGGGATGCAGCCGATGAGCCCCTGCGTGTAGGGATGGCGGGGGTTGCGGAACAGCGCCTCCGCCGGGCCGGCCTCCACGACCTCGCCGGCGTACATCACCGCGACCTGGTGGGCGATGCGCGCCACGATGCCGAGGTCGTGGGTGATGAGCACGAGGGCGATGCCGAGCTCGCGCTGGAGGCCGGCGAGGAGGCGCAGGATCTGGGCCTGGACCGTCACGTCGAGGGCCGTCGTCGGCTCGTCCGCGACGAGTAGGTCGGGCTCGCACATCAGCGCCATGGCGATCATGACGCGCTGGCGAAGCCCGCCGGAGAGCTGGTGCGGATACTGCCGCAGGCGCTCGCCGGCGGACGCGATGCCGACCTTGCCGAGGAGGTGCACGGCGCGCTCGCGCGCCGCGGCGGCGGAGCCGCCCTTGTGCCGCAGATACCCTTCGGTGAGCTGGTCCCCGATGGTGTAGGCCGGGTTCAGCGCCGTCATCGGCTCCTGGAAGATCATGGCGACGCGGTCGCCGCGCAGCCGCTCCATGGTGCCGCCGAGGAGATCCTGTCCGGCAAAGCACAGGCGCTTGGCGGTGCGCCTCGCCTGCGGGGGGAGGAGATCCATGATCGCGAGGGCGGTCATGGACTTGCCGCAGCCGGACTCGCCGACGAGGCAAAGGGTCTCGCCGCGGCGGACCTCGAGGGACACGCCGCGCACCGCGTGCAGCGTGCCGCCGCCGGTGGCGATCTCGACGTTGAGGCCCTCGACCTCGAGCAGGACCTCGCCCATCAGCCCCGCCCCTCGGGCGCGATGGCGTCGCGCAGGCCGTCGCCGGCAAGGTTGACGGCGAAGACGAGGAGCGCGAGCGCCGTGCCCGGGATCGCGATCAGCCAGAACGAGAAGAACATGTAGGCCTTGGCCTCGGAGATCATCAGGCCCCAGGACGGCAGCGGCGGCTGCACCCCGAGACCGAGGAAGGACAGCGCCGCCTCGAGCAGGATCGCGCTCGCCGCCTCGACGGTCGCGACGACGATCAGGTGCGGCGCGATGTTGGGCAGGACCTCGCCGAGTACGATCCTGGCCGTCGAGGCGCCCGCGGCCTCGGCCGCCGCCACGTAATCGAGCGACCGCGCCTGCTGGGTCGCGCTGCGCATGACGACCGCGAAGCGGTCCCACTTGAGGAGGCCGAGGGTCAGGATCACGACGGTGAGCGAGCCGCCGAGGAGCGCCACGACGGCGAGCGCGACGAGGATCACCGGCATGGCGAGGCGGGTCGTGATCAGGAAGGTGACGGCGAGATCGATCCGCCCCCCGAAATAGCCGGCGACGAGCCCCATGGCGGTGCCGATGACGCCGGAGATGACCATCACGGAAAGCCCGATGAGAAGCGAGATCCGGGCTCCGTACAGGGTGCGCGAAAGGTAGTCGCGCCCGAGATTGTCGGTGCCGAGCGGGTGGACCCAATTCCCCTTCGGATACCAGAACGGCGGGATAAGCCGGCGCGTCAGGTCCTGGGCGTAGGGGTCGTGCGGGGCAAGAAGCGGCGCGAGGAGCGCGACCGCGGCGATCAGGCCGAGGATGGAAAGGCCGATCACGAGGCTGGTCTGGCCGAAGACCCGGCCGCGCAGGCGCGCCCCCGCGGTCGGCTCGATCAGGTCCGGGATCTGGAGCGCGGCTTCCGCCATCACGCCACCCGGATGCGCGGGTCGAGCCAGGCGTTCGCGACGTCGGCCGCGAGCGTCAGGAGGACGTAGAACACGGAGAGCAGCATCACCACGGCCTGCGTGACGGGGAAGTCCTTGTGGGTGATGCTCTCGTAGGCGAGGAAGCCGAGCCCATCGAGGGCGAAGATCGTCTCGACCACGACCGATCCGCCCAAGAGAAAGCCGAGCTGCACGGCCGCGAGCGCCACGACCGGCACCACGGCGTTCCTCAACGCATGCTTGAACACGACCGTGCGGGCCGGCAGCCCCTTCGCCCGCGCGGTGCGGATGTAGTCGGAGGAGAGCACCTCGACCATGCCGGCGCGGGTGAGGCGCATGAAGGCGGGCGCCACGTAGTAGCCGAGCGCGATCGTCGGCATGACGAAATGGGCCCAGGTGCCGCTCCCCGACACCGGCAGCCAGCGCAGTTGGATGGAGAAGAGCATGATCAGGAGGAGCGCGAAGAAGAAGTTCGGCAGCGCCTGGCCGACGACCGCAAGCGCAAGCGCGAGGCGGTCGATCCAGCTGTCCCGCCATACCGCCGCCGCGACCCCGAGCGGGATCGACACCGCGAGCGCGAAGGCGAGCGACAGCACGGCGAGGATGAGCGTCGTCGGGAGCTTATCCATGACGAGGCCGACGACGTCGGTCTTGAAGTACAGCGAGGTGCCGAAGTCGCCCTGCACCGTGCGCCACAGCCAGTCGAGGTACTGCACGGCGAGCGGCCGGTCGAGGCCGAAGCTGCGCCGCACCGCCTCGACGTCCTCGGCCCGGGCCCCTTCGCCGGCGAGCGCCGTCGCGACGTCGCCGGACAGGCGCACCAGCGTGAAGCTGATGAGCGAGACCGCGAGCGCCACGAGGAGGGCGAGACCGAGCCGCTTCAGAATGAAGGCGAGCATGGCGGAACCTACCTCTCCGGGAGGGAGAGGTCGAGCGCCACCGGCGGGCGGCGTCCGGGCGAGGGGAGCGCCCTCACCGGATAGGGCTTTTCCCTCGGGTCGCGGACTTGGCGCGGCGCCGGATCACTTCCACGTCATCTCCCAGAAGCGCGGCATCTCGTCCGGGTAGGCCTTGAAGACGAGGTCCGCGGTCGCGGCGTAGTAGACCGGGAGCGAGTAGAGCGGGATCGTGTAGGCCCGCTCGGCGACGAGCGCGAGCGCCTTCTTGTAGGCCTCCTTGCGCACGTTCGGGTCGATCGAGTTGTCGCCCTTGTTCAGGAGGTCGCGGACCTCCGGGTCGTGGGCGATGTCGTCATCGACGAAGCCGAAGTAGACCGGCGTCGCGGCCGAGACGTCGTTGACCGAGAACGAGCCCCAGGTCTGGTGCACGAAGGCGGCCTTGTTCCCGCGCACCTGCTCGCGCATGGCGGCGTATTGCAGGAAGTTGAGGTTCGCCTTGATCCCGACCGCCTGGAGGTAGCCGATCATGGCCTCGGTCTGGCTGCGCTCCCGATAGGCGAAGATCGGCGCCTCGAAGCCGTTCGGGTAGCCGGCCTCGGCGAGCATCTGCTTCGCCTTGGCGGGGTTGTACTCGTAGCGCGGCGCGCCCTCGTCGGTGCAGCCGAACTGCGAGGGGAAGCAAATCGTGTTGATGACGCGCGAGCCCTCGCCGACGAGGTTCTTGACCATGCTCTCGCGGTCGATGGCGTGGTTGAGGGCGCGGCGGACGCGCACGTCCTTGAGCGGCGGGAAGGCCGAGGTCTCCTGCGCGTTCATCTGCAGGAAGACGATGCGCATGGTCTCGCCCGAGACGACCTGCAGGTTCGGCATCGTCTTGACCTGGTCGGCCTGGTCCTTCGGCACGTGCATCAGGAAGTCGACGCCGCCCGACAGGAGCTCGGCGAGCTGGGTCTGGCGGTCCGGAATGAACCGGATCTCGATCCTGCGGACGCCCTTCACCTGCCCCTTCGGGGAGTCCTTGAAGTAGTCCGGGTTGCGCTCGAGGACGATCGACTTGCCGAGGACGTGGCTCACGACCCGGTACGGGCCGGAGCCGACCGGCTTCTCGTTCTGGCCCTTCGGCCCGCTCTTCTCGTAGTACTCGTTCGGGTGCATCACCACCGGGCCGGCGAGATACTCGATCGCGGCGGGGAAGACCTTCTTCGTGATCACCCGGACCTTGTACTTGTCGACCTTCTCGGCGTGGTCGATCCAGTTCACGTTCGACTGGGTCGGGACCTTGTTCTCGGGTTTGGAGACGAAGTTGAGGGTGTAGACGACATCGTCGGCGTCGAACTCCTCGCCGTTGTGGAACTTCACGCCCTGGCGCAGGTCGAACTCGATCGTCCTGTCGTCGACCTGGCGCCACGCGCTCGCGAGCTGGCCCTTGTACTCGCCGGTGTTCGGATCGCGGTAGACGAGCGTGTCCCAGACGTGCTGGCCGATGATCACGCCGATGCGCACGTTGTTGAAGAACGGGTCGACGTTCTCCGGCGCCTGGTCGTAGGCGAACTTGACCGTCTGGTCGCGCTTGCCGGCGAGCGCCGGGCCCATAGCGGCGACGAGGCCCGCGATCGCGAGGCCGAGGAGCTTGTGCGCTTTGCCCATTGTTTCTTTCCTTGTCCCACCCGTGCTGGTTTGTCGTTTTAGTGCAAGACTCAAGCCTTCGCCGGCCGGACCCGGACGAGACGCCCGGCGCCGCCGATGGCCTTCTCGATGAGCGGCCAGAACAGCATCACGAGGGCAAGCGTCGTGATCGTGCCGACGAGCCAGTTCGACCAGAACACCCGCAGATCCCCGCCGGCCCCGATCATGGCGAGCCGGAACGCGTCCTCGGTGCGGCTGCCGAGGACGAGGGCGAGGGTCAGGGGCGCAAGCGGGTAGCCGCGCTTCTTGAACACGTAGCCGACGACGCCGAACAGCAGCATCAGCCAGATGTCGAACATGGCGTTCTGGACCGCATAGGCGCCGATCGCGCAGGAGACGAGGATCATCGGGGCGATCGCGGCGAAGGGCACCCGCAGCACCGCGGCGAAGAGCGGCACCGTCGAGAGCACGAGCACAAGGCCGACGATGTTGCCGAGGTACATCGAGGCGATGAGCCCCCACACGAAGCTCTTCTGCTCGACGAAGAGGAGCGGTCCCGGATTCAAGCCCCAAACCATGAGGCCGCCGAGGAGGATCGCGGCGGTGCCGGAGCCCGGGATGCCGAGCGCCAGCATCGGCAGAAGCGCCGAGGTGCCGGCGGCGTGCGCCGCGGTCTCGGGCGCCAGCACGCCGTCGATGCGGCCCGTACCGAAGCTCTCCTTGTCGCGGGCGAAGCGCTTGGCGAGGTTGTAGCCCATGAATGAGGCGGCGATGGCGCCGCCCGGCGTGATCCCGAGCCAGCAGCCGATGGCGGAGGAGCGCACCAGCGTCACCCAGTAGCGCGGCAGCGTCTTCCAGGTCTCCCAGACGACGCGCGGGCTGATCTTGGCGACGTGGCCGTGCAGCGCGAGCCGCTCCTCCATGGTGAGGAGGATTTCGCTGATGCCAAAGAGACCGATGACGGCGACGAGGAAGTTGACGCCGCGCAGGAGGTCCGTCGAGCCGAAGGTCATGCGCAGCTGCCCCGACACCGTGTCCATGCCGATGCCGGCGAGGAGCAGGCCCAGCGACATGGAGATGACGATCTTGTGGCGCTGCTCGCGGCCCAAGCCCACGAACGAGCAGAAGGTCAGGAGATAGACGGCGAAGAACTCCGGCGGGCCGAAGCGGAGCGCGAAGCCGGCGATGCGCGGGGCGAGGAACGTGATCAGCACCACCGCCACAAAGGAGCCGATGAAGGAGGAGGTGAAGGCGGCGGTGAGCGCCTCGGCCGCCCTCCCCTGCTGCGCCATCGGATAGCCGTCGAAGGTCGTGGCGACCGACCACGCCTCGCCCGGGATGTTGAACAGGATCGAGGTGATGGCGCCGCCGAACAGCGCGCCCCAGTAGATCGAGGACAGCATCACGATGGCCGAGGTCGGGTCCATCGTGAAGGTGAGCGGCAACAGGATCGCGACGCCGTTCGGGCCCCCGAGGCCCGGCAGCACGCCGACGAAGATGCCGAGCACGAGCCCGACCATCATGAGCGACAGGGTCTTGAAGGTCAGGAGGACCTGGAACCCGTGCCAGAGGAGCTCGAACGCTTCCATCGCGGTCCCTTACCGTCCGAAGGCCGCCTCGAGCGGGCCCTTCGGCATGATGACGTCGAAGGCGACGTCGAAGGTCGCGAACATGACCGCGACGAAAATGAAGGCGGTCAGGAGTGACTTCCAGAGCGCAATCCGCCCGATGAGCCACATGAACCCGGCGATGAGAATGAAGCTCGCGACGTAGAGACCGAGGACCGCGGTGAGGGCGCAGAACAGGAAGGTCGGCACGAGGACCTGGAGCACGCGGCGGAACTGGTCGTGGGTGACGAAGGCGTCGCCGGACAGCGCCCGGTCCGCGACCGCGACGCCGACGCCGTAGAGGCTCGCGGCCCCGAGCAGGATCGAGAGGTAGAACGGGAAGTAGCCGGCCTCAGGCCCGTCGCTCGCCCAGCCGGCGCCGATGCGCCAGCTGTCCCAGCCGAGGAGGCAGGCGAGAGCGAACAAAAGAAGCGAGACCACGATCTCGACCGGCCGCGAGCCGACCACGGGGCGATCGTCCACGGGGGTCGCATCGGCATCCTCGACGTCCATCCCGTTCTCCGTTCTTGCTTTTTACACGAAAAGGCCGGGGCGGCGCGGCCCCGGCCGGGATCGAGGCGGAAAGATCAGTTCGTGGCGACGAAGCCGGCTTCGGTCATGAGCTGCTTGTTCGTCGCCTCGTCCTCCTCCAGGAACTTGATCATGTCCTGGCCCGTGAGGAACGACGGCTTGAGCGCCTGCTTCTCCATGTAGTCCTTGTATTCCTGGGTCGCGGCGATCTTCTTGAACAGGTCGATGTAGAAGGCGGTCTGCTCGGCCGTGACCTTGCCCGGCAGGAAGATGCCGCGCAGCATCAGGTACTCGATGTCGAGCCCCTCCTCCTTGCAGGTCTTAATGTCCTTCCAGGACTGGTCCGGGGTGACCTTCGCGGAGTACTCGATCCGCTCCTTGTCAAAAACGCAGAGCGCCTTCACCTGCCCGGCGCGCCACACCTCGAGGTTCTCGGAGGGGTTGTTGACATTCGCGGCGGTGTGGCCGCCGACGAGCTGGGTCGCAGCCTCGCCGCCGGACTTGTAGGGGAGGTAGGAGAACTTCGCCCCGGTCTTCTTCTCGATGAAGGCCGTGAGGATGTGGTCCTCGCGCTTCGAGCCCGTGCCGCCCATCTTGAAGGGCGGATTCGCGGCCTTCGCGGCGTCGATGAACTCTTTGGTGGTCTTGTAGGGTAGCTTCGCGTCCGTCCAGAGCACGAACTGGTCGAGCGCGATGATCGCGACCGGCGTCAGCTCCTGCCACTTGAACGGCACCTTGGCGGAGAGCGGCAGGGTGTAGATCGCCGAGTTCGCGATGACGAACTTGTGGGCGTCGCCCTCGCTCTTCATGTAGACGAGGCCTTCGGCGCCGGACGCCCCGCCCTTGAGCGAGACGACGAGCGGCACCTTCAGGAGGTTGTTCTTCTGGACGGCGGCCTGGATCATCCGGGCCATCTGGTCCGTCGCGCCGCCGGCCCCCGCCGGCACCACGATCTCGATTGATTTCGTCGGCTCCCAGGCGGCCTGCGCCGGGGCGAGGGCCAGCACGGACGCAGCGGCGGCGAGGGCTGCTGTCTTCAGGAATTGCATGGTCTGTTCCTCCAAGTGCCTTGTTCTTGTTGCCTGATTATTCCGCCGCCTGCGCGACCGGCCCGGCGTTGCCGGCGAGGTAGCTCATCGCCGCCTCGACGCCGCCGGAGCGGTGCGGGATGCCGCGGGCTTTGAGCCCGATCTCGACGCCCGAGAGCGTGCCCGTCACCATGAGGTCATGGAAATCGCCGAGGTGGCCGATGCGGAAGACCTTGTCGGCAAGGGGCCCGAGGCCGTTGCCGAGCGACATGTTGCAGCGCTCGAGGATCTCGGCCCTCAGCTTGTCGGCCGAGTGCCCCTCGGGCAGGCGCACGGCGGTGAGGGACGAGGAGTACTCGGAGGGGTTCTGGCACTGGATCTCGAAGCCCCAGTGCCGCACCGCCCGGCGCGTCGCCTCCGCTGCGCGGTCGTGGCGGTGGAAGACGTTGTCGAGACCTTCCTCATGCAGCATGTCGATCGCAACCTTCAGACCCTGGAGCATGTTGGTGGCGGGCGTGTAGGGGAAGTAGCCGGTCTGGTTTGAGGCGATCATCTCGTCCCAGGCCCAGAACGAGCGCGGGAGCCTAGCGGTCTTCGAGGCCGCCAGCGCCTTGTCCGAGACGGCGTTGAAGGAGAGCCCCGGCGGCAGCATCAGCCCCTTCTGCGAGCCGCCGACGGTGACGTCGACGCCCCACTCGTCGTGGCGGTAGTCGATCGAGCCGAGCGAGGAAATCGTGTCGACGAGGAGGAGCGCCGGGTGGCCGGCCCGGTCGATGGCGCGGCGCACGGCCGCGACGTTCGAGGCGACGCCGGTCGAGGTCTCGTTGTGGACGATGGCGACGGCCTTGATCTCGCGCCCCTTGTCCTCGCGAAGGCGCGCCTCGATCAAGTCGGCGTTAACGCCCGAGCGCCAGTCGCCCTTGATGAACTCCGCCTGGATGCCGAGGCGGCCTGCCATCTTGTTCCAAAGCGTCGCGAACCAGCCGGTCTCGAACATCAGCACCTTGTCGCCGGGCGAGAGGGTGTTGACGAGGGCCGCCTCCCAGGCGCCGGTGCCGGAGGCCGGGTAGATGACGACCGGCTTCTCGGTCTTGAAGATGGTCTTGATGCCGGCGAGCACCTCGCGGCCAAGCTTGCCGAACTCGGGCCCGCGGTGGTCGATGGTAGGCTTGGCGATGGCAGCCAGCACCGGCAGCGGCGTGTTGGTCGGCCCCGGAATCTGGAGGAAGTGGCGGCCTGGATGGCTCATGGCGGTCTCCGGGTCCTGGCGCGCCTAGGCGCTCCCCGATGCTTTCATGGTCGAGGGGTCTTGTATTATGTAGGCCAGACAAAGCAAGCGCGCGCCGCACCCAAGCTTGAAGAAGGTTCGTACCGTTGTCCCCGACGCTCGCCCGCAAGGGCGCGGACGCCTTTTCCCGCAACATCGGCCTAGAACGGAAGCTCGCGAACGCCATCGAAGGCGAGGCGAGGTTCGACGCCTTCACCCGCGGCCGCTACGCCACCGACGCTTCGATCTACCAGATCATGCCTTTGGGGGTGGTATTCCCGAAGGGTATGGACGACCTCGAGGCGACGCTCACGATCGCCCGCGAGGAGGGCGTGAGCGTGATCGCCCGCGGCGCCGGCACCTCGCAGAACGGCCAGCCCATCGGCGAGGGGCTCGTGGTCGATTTCTCGCGCTATCTCAGCGAGGTGCGGGCCTACGCCCCGGCCGAGCGGACCGTCACGGTCGCGCCCGGGATCGTGCTGGAGCGGCTGAACGCGCGGCTCCGCGCCGACGGCCTGTTCTTCCCGGTCGAGCCTTCGACGGCGAGCCGCTGCACCATCGGCGGCATGACCGGCAACAACTCCTGCGGCGCCCGCTCGATCTTCTACGGCAAGATGGTCGACAACGTCCTCGCCGTCGAGGCCATGCTGCCCGACGGGGAGCGCTTCTCGTTCGGGCGCGTCGACAACCTCGGCGGCATCGCCGGCTCCGACCGGACGCGGGCGCTCGCCTCGAAGATGCTGGGCTTGGCCGAGCGCGAGCGCCAGGAGATCGAGGCGCGGTTCCCCAAGGTGCGGCGCCGGGTCGGCGGCTACAACCTCGACAGCCTGATCGAGCCGGTGCCGAACCTCGCCCACCTCCTCGTCGGCTCCGAGGGCACCCTTGCGCTCACGACCGGAGTGACCCTGAAGCTCTCGCCCCTGCCGAAGCACCGGGTCATGGGGGTGTGCCACTTTCCGAGCTTCCGCTCCGCCATGGAGACGACCCGCCACATCGTGGCGCTGGGGCCTGTGGCGGTCGAGCTCGTCGACAACAACGTGCTGGTGCTCGGCGCCGACATCCCCTTGTTCCGGCATACGCTGGCGCGGATCACCAAGGGGCGGCCGAACTGCCTGCTGCTGGTGGAATTCGCCGGCGAGGACCGGGACGCGCTCCTCGCGGACCTTCGCCGCCTCGACCAGTGCATGGCCGACCACGGCTTCCCCGACGCCGTCGTGGAGGTGACGGAGGCGGCGGCGCAGCGGCAGGTCTGGGAGGTGCGCGAGGCCTGCCTCAACATCATGATGTCGATGAAGGGGGACGGGAAGCCCGTGTCCTTCATCGAGGACTGCGCGGTGCCGCTCGAGCACCTCGCCGACTACACGGCGGCGATCACCGGCCTCTTCGAGCGCCACGGCACCCGCGGCACCTGGTACGCGCACGCCTCGGTCGGCTGCCTGCACGTGCGGCCGATCCTCAACATGAAGGACGAGGCGGGTGCGCGCGCCATGCGCGGGATCGCGGAGGCCGCCTGCGACCTTGTCCGGCAGTTCAAGGGCTCGCACTCCGGCGAGCACGGGGACGGCATCTCCCGCTCCGAGTTCCACAAAAGGATGTTCGGGGAGCGGCTCGTCGGCGCCTTCGAGGAGGTGAAGGACGCCTTCGATCCGGACGCGCGGCTCAATCCGGGCAAGATCGTGCGGCCCTACCGCATGGACGACCGCTCGCTGATGCGCTTCCCGCAAGGCTACGCCGTCACGGAGCCGGTGAAGACCGCCCTCGATTGGTCCGAGTGGGGAGGCTTCGGGGGCGCCGTCGAGATGTGCAACAACAACGGCACCTGCCGGAAGCTCGTGGGCGGCACCATGTGCCCGTCCTATCGGGCGACCCTCGACGAGAAGCACCTCACGCGGGGCCGCGCGAATTCGCTCCGCCTCGCGATCTCCGGCCAGCTCGGCCCCGGCGCCTTCACCTCGCACGAGATGAAGGAGACCCTCGACCTCTGCGTCTCCTGCAAGGGCTGCCGCCGCGAGTGCCCGACCGGCGTCGACGTCGCCAAGATGAAGATCGAGTTCCTGCACCACTATTATGAGCGCCACGGGCGGCCGGCGAAGGAGAAGCTCGTCGCGTACCTGCCGCGCTATGCCCCCTATGCATCGAAGCTGGGCGGCGTCCTGAATCTCCGCGACCGAATCCCCGGCGCGGCCCGCGCCTCGGAAGCCGCGTTGTGCTTTTCCGCGCGCCGCTCGATGCCGAAGTGGAAAAGACCCTGGCGCGAGGCGGGTCCGACTGCATCGCCGGAGGCGGTGCGGGGCGACGGCCGCGACCTCGTCCTGTTCGGGGATACCTTCAACCGCTACTTCGAGCCCGAGAATCTTTCAGCCGCGGAGCGGGTCCTGAAAGCGGCCGGCTACCGCCTCCACCACGCCGCGCCGGCGAAAGGCGGCCGCCCCTTGTGCTGCGGCCGCACCTTCCTCTCGGCCGGCCTCGTCGACGAGGCCCGGGACGAGGCGCGGCGCACCCTCGACGCGCTCTCGCCCTTCGTGGCACGCGGCGCCCGCGTCGTCGGCCTCGAGCCCTCCTGCCTCTACACCTTCCGCGACGAATTCTTCTCGCTCCTGCCGAAGGACGAGGCCGCGCCGCTCTCCGAAGCCTCGTTCCTCCTGGAGGAGCTTCTGGCGAAGGACATCGCGGCGGGGACGACCGCCCTCCCCTTGCGCGGCCAGGCGGCGCGCCGGGCCCACCTCCACGGCCACTGCCACCAGAAATCCTTCGGCGGCATGGGCGCGGTCGAGAGCGTGCTGCGGGCGGTGCCCGGCCTTCAGGTCGAGGTGATCGAATCGAGCTGCTGCGGCATGGCCGGCGCCTTCGGCTACGACCCGAAGACCATCGACGTGTCCTTCGCCATGGGCGAGCTCTCGCTGTTCCCCGCCTTGCGCCAGGCCTCCCCCGCCGACCTCGTCGTCGCCGACGGCACGAGCTGCCGCCACCAGATCCACGACGGCGTCGGCCGCGAGGCGGTCCACGTCGCCCGGGTGCTCGACCAGGCGCTCGCCTGAGCGGCGGCCCTCCTCCCCGAAGGGAGAGTGGACAACCGGCGGAGGGGGATGTGCTGTGGCGGCGCTACTCCTCGGCTGCGCCGACGAGGTGATCGAGCGAGGCAGCTTGCGTGCGGCCCGAACGCGGTTACCCTGACCGCCGCGCTCGGGCGGAATGCGGCCCGGAGCCGACAGGGAGGGTGCCATGCTGACACGACGCGGTTTTGCGAGTTGCGCGATCTGCGCCATCACGGGCTTTGTTGCGAGCGAGGTCTCCGCGCAGGGGAGCCCGCCCGCCGCCGGCACCCCGGGCGTCACGCGGAAAATCCTGTCGCAAAGCGACGGCCCGGCACCCGGCTTCGTGACGCTCCTCGTCGAAGCGGAAATCGAGGCGGGAACCGCGGTCGGGCGGCATACGCATCCCGGGATCGAGTCGGCCTATGTCCTGGAAGGCGGCTTCGAGCTCCCGGTCGAGGGCCAGCCGACGCGCATGCTGAAGGCCGGCGACGCGGTCCAGGTCCCGCCGAACACCCCCCATGCCGGCGGCAAGGCCGGCACCGCCAAGACCAAGCTGATCATCACCTATGTCGTGGAGAAGGGAAAGCCGCTCGCCTCTCCGGCTTGAGCGGGCCGACCCTCTCGCCCGTGCCGACGAGGTGACCGAATAGGCAGCGGGCGGTCGTCGCGGGGCTTGCGGGGGCGGCCATCGCCTCGGGACCGGCGTCTCTCGTGCGCGCCCGGACCGGCCCGACGCCGCGGCGGGTGGGCGTGCTCACGAGCTTCCGGAGGGCGGCGTGGCGATGCGTCGCTGGGGACGCCGCGTTCGGCGCGCGCGCCTCGCCGAGCTTGGCTGGCGGGCCGGCGGGGAACCGGGGGACCGTCGCCCGGACCGCTGCATCGAGCCTGGCGGCGACAGTGGACAACAGACGGATGGGAGAAACGACGGCTCTCCCCCGTCTTGGCCGGGCTCGATCCGCCCTTTTCCCATCGCACGAAGCCGCGGCGCCGGGCCCCCCGACCGCCGTCGTCATGCCGGCATCACAAGTGGACAATCGACAGACGGAAAATAAACGGCTCTCCCCCCGTCATGGCCGGGCTCGTCCCGGCCCTTTCCCATCGCACGGAGCCGCGGCGCCGTCGACCGGACCGCCCGGATCGCGCCGGCGCTGCAAGTGGACAATCGACAGACGAGGGGACCCGAGCCTTCTCCTGCGGAACACCGCTTCGCCCGGGAGACGCCCGGCCGCGCAGAAGCCCTGCCGCGGCCCGTCATTCCGGCTGGATCCCGGCCGCCTTCACGATCTCCGCCCATTTCTTGATCTCGGCCGCGACGAAAGCCTTGAGCTCCTCGGAGGTGCTGGTCTCGGGCTCGATTCCGGCGGCGAGGAGCTTCTCCTGGGTCGCGGGATCGTTCACGGCGGCGACGAGGGCCTCGCGCAGCTTGTCGACCACGGGCTTCGGGGTCTTGGCCGGCACGAAGGCCGCAAACCAGGCCGCGAGGTCATAGTTCGGCACGCCGGCCTCGATCATGGTCGGAAGGTCCGGCGCGAGCTTCGAGCGCTGCGCCGTCGAGACCGCGAAGCCCTTGACCTTGCCGGCCTTGACCTGCGGCAGGGTCGTCGAGATGTCGGCGAAGAAGAGGTTGATCTGTCCCCCGAGGATGTCGGTGATGGCCTGCGGGTTCGAGCGGTAGGGCACGTGGACGATGTCGATGTCCCCGAGCGACTTCAACATCTCGCCGGCGATCCGCGACGAGCTCGAGCCCGAGCCGAAGGTGAGCTTGCCCGGGTTCGCCTTGGCATAGGCGATCAGCTCCCGGACGTCGTTCGCCGGCACGGACGGATTGGCGATGAGCGCGAGCGTGATCGTGCCGAGCTTCGTCACATGCTCGAACCCGTTGACGGCGTCGTAGGGCACGCTCTTGAGGAGGCTCTGGTTCGCGCCGTGCGTCGTGTTGGTCGAGATGAGCACGGTGTGGCCGTCGGGCTCGGCGCGGGCGACGTTCTGGGCCGCGACGACGCCGCTCGCGCCGGCCATGTTCTCGACGATCACCGCGCGGCCGAGGCTCCTGCCGACGTGCTCGCCGACGATGCGCGCGAGCGCGTCGGTCGCGCTGCCCGCCTGGAAGGGCACGATGAACTTGATGTTGCGCGTGGGATAGCTCTGCGCCGCGGCTGGCAGGGCGGAAATGGCCGCGATGCCGGCAAGGCAGGCGGCGAGGACGGTCTTCAGCCTCATGGTCGTTCCTCTTCGTCTATTCGGCAGGGAGCTTGTCGTCGGCGGCGTGCCGGGCAGCCGTGCCTTCGGCGAGCGCGGCGGGGACGCGCACGGTCGCGGCAAGGAGCAGGAAGGAGAGCGACTTGCCGTGCCCGTCGAGGCCGAGGCTCGCGTTGACGCCGCCTTCGAGGACCTCGTCCAGCACGAAGTTGAAGGCGGCGAGCTTCGGCAGGTCGTAGCGCACGACGCGGCTCGGACGGCGGCTCGCGAATACCTCCGCCACGCGCTCGGCCGTGAGCGCCTCGGCGAGCGCGGGATAGAAGGCAGGCTCGCGGCAGACCACGGCGATGTTCGCCCGGTTGCCCTTGTCGCCGGAGCGGGCATGGGCGAGCCGGTAGAGCGGGACGTCGGCGAGCGCGCTCATGCGCCCCCTCCGACGAAGGAGACCGCGGGCCGCACGAGGCTGCGCTCGATCAGGCACGACGCGCTCGCGAGCCGCGGCGTGATGCGGCGCCGCACGCCCGCCCCGCCGGCGGGGCCGGCGCAATAGAGCGCCTCGACCTCGCCCATCAGCATGTCGATCCCGCTCGCGTCATGGCCTTTCGCGGCGAAGCGGACG